>JAZQGX010000177.1:0-1784 GCA_045540275.1 Kiritimatiellia bacterium
AAAAATGCGGGCTCGCATAGATTGCGAACCCCAATGCGAAGATCGCAACCCCCGTGACAATCATCCATTTGCGGCGCATGACAACGAAACAACACAAGACAACGCCGGCAAGTGTAAATACGATAGCCATCTTTCTTTCCTTTCCTCTACATCAACACACCTTGCATAGTAGCCTAGGGACTTTGCAACAACCTCTGACTCTCCACTGGAATTGCACCCGTCACAGTTTTGCACCGCAATTAGAGCAGAAGTTGCCGGCTACTGGCTTGCCGCACTCGGAGCAGAAGCATGCAGGCGCATCCGCCGGTTGACCATCCATTGTAGTTGCAGCCTTTTCCGCCGCCTTGGCCAGTATCTCCATCACTTGCGCATCCAGATGGTTCTGCTGTACCAACCCCCATATCTGTGTGATGAGAACTGGCCAAAACCAAAGCCACATAATCATCGTAGGCACGATCTGGTGACCCCAGATGCCTACGCTAGTCTTTGCAAGTACGTTCCCGTTGTCCGCGCGCAGTTCCACCTTGAGCGCCGTCTTCATCCCGATGATCGCCTTGAACAATCCCCCTTTTGTGATTGACACGACCATACCGCCGCCCAGCAGCGAGTCACTGCGCGTCTCATATCCATCCAGGCGAAGCGCCGCCTCCAACATCCGAGTCATGTCTGGAATACGGTTTGCCGGGACCATGAACACCTTTGTCGAAGTGAATGCCATGTCACCGCCCTCCCATTTGGTTGTAGCGCATAATCACCTGCAGCACGGAAAGCTCCGCCATGAACTCCGTCACGCGAGCGAAATCTGCAGGCGACAACGTCCGTTCCAGATCAGACAGCATTGCGTCAACAAGTCTTGCCTGTTCTTCAACCTCGACATCATCAACAACACCGTCTTCCATGATCTTCTGGAATGACGCCGACTTCTGGACTAGTTCATCCAGCCTTTGCAGCAAATCCATTACCTTCCTCCTTTCAGAATGCTACCACAGAACTTGCAAAACTTTGCCTTGGTGGATATGCGCCTACCGCACTTCGGGCACATCGGGGCAACCTCGGCGCTCGCAATTGCCTCTTTCAGACTGGCAAACTGCTCATTGCCCGTCCACGACAACAGTTCGTTTATGCGAACTGCCGCAAAGGGATGTTCAGCGTTCATAACGGCCATGTTTTGAAGAAACTTGTTCCATTTGCTGTTTGCAAGAAGAGCATAATAGGACTTCGCCTGCTCCGCATACTCATGCAGATTGATGTCCTTCGTCAAATTGTCCGGCCCGCCGCATATTCTTAGAAGCGCACGGCACGGAACATCAGAATCGCCAATGAACACCGCACTGGCCCTGTCTGCCGAAAGTTCGCTGCGCCTCTGCCAGTACTTCATGGCCAGGAGTATCGGCGTAAGGACAATCTTGCCAAAGCCAAGGCTCTCGCCAAAATTAACTAAAAGCATGGCTATGGTATTGTAGAACACGTGTCGGCAAAGTATATGCCCACATTCATGGGCTATGATCGACTGTAGTTCCTTTTTATCAGTGACATGATTCAGCAAGCCACTCGTGATGACGATAAACTTTCTCTTGTCTCCTATCGTCCAGGCATTTGGCGCTGGATCCATCGTCAAATAGAATTCTGGCAGTTCAAGACCGAACTTGCCGCATATCGGAGGCAGAAGGTTGTAAATCTCAGGGAGTTGCGTCGGCGACAGGCGCACATTCTGCGCCATGTAGAGGCCGTGCATCAAATCTTCCGTATAATGCTCCAGTATGAAACGCGACACGGCGTCAAAA
>JAZQGX010000178.1:0-47451 GCA_045540275.1 Kiritimatiellia bacterium
CCCCTGCTGCTGGCCGTTCGTGCCCGCCCCGGGGGAACCAAGCGGCTGGAGTCCGCCGCCGGGGCCGATCACCATCTGAATGTTGTTTGTGCCGCCGTCACCGCCGCCACCTTCGCCACCGCCGTTGCCGCCGCCATCGCCCGGCTTGGTGCTGGCTATCACCCACATGGCTATGAAAAACGTGCCGAGGATGACGCGCCCGACCTTCGATTGCTTCTTGAAGAACGCCACGAGGTCTTGCACGGGGCGTGCGTTCTTCTCGTGCATGAGCGCGACAAGCCACGCGATGGTCGATGCACACGCGAGGGAGAGGAGAAAAGCTGTCCAGAGTCTCGAAATCATCATCTGATCCTTATTGTGAAGCAGTTGTAGCCAATATCGCAGCGAATCCACTCGGACGGGATGCCCACGCCCCGCCGCGTCACCTTCATGAGCGTCCAGTCGCTGCGGAAAAGCCACGGGGGCGGTGTCGCAAACTGCGTGAACGCCGCCTCGCCACCACACGTGGCCGTGAAACGCCTCGGAACCAGTTCCGCGTCGTTCTCCAAGTGGACGTCGATAACGCCACACAGGGCGTTTGTGGCGGCTACAGTTTCGATCCGTTCCCATGCCCGGACATTCTCGATGAAATAGCGGCCACCACGCCAGCCATAGACCGTGTCGATCTCCTGGACGTCGAGAACGCCGTTCGTGTTCGAGTCCCGCCCAAAGGCCACCTCGAGGTTGTTCGTCGGCGTCCCCTCGAACTGGAAATGCACGTCAAAAGTGCGGGCGTCGATCCGGCTCCTGTGCAACACACAGTTCGTGCTGACCTCCGTGTCGAGGTACGGCGACACAGGCTGCGTCGGCACGACAATCGTCCGAGCGAATGCCGATCCTGCCAACACCGCCAATAGCAATGCTAAACTTCTCATAAACTCCTTCTTGTCTTTCCTGCTCCGCTTCTCCATCTGACTGTACCGCTGGGTTGGCGGCTTCATTCCCGCCTTCGCCCGTTGCTGCTTCTGCATCGCAGCCAGTCTTCTGGTCTTAACAAGTCCCATGATTGTCATCCATTCAATGCTTTGCGATACCGATAGTGCGGCGAGTCCTTCCCATACCACGGCCGTCCTATGACATTACCACCCTTGCGAAAACGCAAGCTATCTTCAGTTGGGGTGATGTAGACGGTGTATGTTCCCTCCACATAGGTTACCTCATCTGATATTTCAAGTTTGAGCTTGAAATAATCACAAAAATTTTGGAGGTTCCTTATCCTATCCTCATACAACGATGCCTTATACGGTCGAAACGTGAACCGCCAGCTACCTTCTGAATCTTTAGTAAGGGTCTGATGATCAACTCCAAGGAGACTTCCGGGATTGCATTTTACGCACTCGCCCTTAAGAGGACACTCCATACATGCACAGCCCAAGAGAACTGAGGCTGGACAATATGGGAACTTGAAGCCCCTCCGCCGGAAAGCGGCACGTTCCTTTTGATAATTAGACTTTATGACATCCTCATCCGTCATGCTGTCCTCATGCCTTGGCCATGAACTCATCATAAGATGAGTAGTTCTTTATACCTCTTGCCTTATTTTTTCTTCCGATAGGCGTTTTATCTATCTCTGCCTGTAGATACGCAACAAATCCGTCATAGCGGCTTAATGGCACATTGGACCAAGACGCTCCGAACAGCTTGTTTACATTCCTGGCCACAATAGAACCAGCCTTGGCAGCATTATAGTTTGGGATCTTCGACTTGAAGTCGATCAATCTGGTGTAGAGATGATTGACATAGGAACGCTTTGCTGAGTCACTTCCAATCGTTCCTGAAGCGGGAACAGAGGGTACAGATTTCCTGCCGCGACCGCTTATCTTGTTTATAGTTATATTCTGAACCGCATTGTCAACAGCCTCAAAGTGAGGCGAGTTGTTATAAGTTCGATGCATCAAGGAGTCCGATATCTCCGCAAACATCAGTCTGGCGGATTGCGCTTGTGCCGGATTAATCTCAACAATACCCGGAATTTCATGCCGCCGCTTAATTTCCCTAAGCCACGAAACGCTGTATTTCTGAGGCATGGCATCAACAAGCTTATGATGCTTGTGGCAAAGCAAAACAAGATTAGCTTCGGAATTTACTGCCTCCTTGTCGAGAGTGGGATTGTGGCGAGCCGCCCCTGCTTCAACACCCTCAATGTGGCACACCTCTCCAAATACCACGCCTGACGCTGAGTCCACAATCTCCTCATGACAGTCTGGGAAAGCACAACGGTTCTGAGACCGTGCAAACAATACCTTAAGCGTCTTTTCGGATATGTGGACACGATTGGTTGGCATAATTTACCCCATGAGATTGTTGAAGAATTGGATGCTGTTCTGTATGCGTGGCCAGTCGATGGACAGCCCGACGCCAACGCGAAACGCCACCTTTCCTGCAACCTCGTTGACCAAGCCTAGTTTTTTGAGATAGGTAAATTCAGCCTGAAGCGGTTTTCTTGTGCCTCCGGCGCGCAGGGTTGATTTCTTTGAAATATGGAGCTCCCGCACAAAGATATCATCCAACCATTTGGTATATTCGTTCTGATCGAATCTAAGTTTTCCTTTGTTTCCCATCACAGAGAATGCCTTAAAATCAGAGTTGAACTTCTCCTCGGAATATTTATAGATGTAGTGAAGCAGTGCAGCATACTTTCCGTTTTGAAGGAGTGCCCCCGCAGAATCTCCAACGGGACTCCAGAATATGGAGAGTTAATCCTCTCGCACGCCTCGACAAACTTGAAACCAAGATCCGTCAGGTTGCCATCTCCGTCAATAAAACCAATGTGCGCAAGCCCTGAATCAATTACCTCACGATAGCTATGTGCGTTGCTTCTTACCTTTTGCGCATATTCTTTCCATACCTCCATTGTCGATTTCGCAGAATCATCCTTGTTCAACTTTGCCACAAGGACCTTCTTAGTGGAGTTCTTCCGCAACGACAGAAACGTCTGATATTTACCTTCTTCAATTTCGATCTTCGTGGGAGTGTCATTTACTACATATGGATGGGCCTTAGAGTATATGGGGATGAGATCCTCCCAGAAATAATAATTAAACCAAAGATGACGCCAAGCCTTGTCGGAAACGGTTTCTCCCGTGGTGTTTGAAAGGTATAAATAGGGGTCTGCATCCGGATCTAGCGACTTGATTGCTGCAATGAGCTTCTTGGGCAGTTTCGGGAACGAGACGGCACAACTCCCAGTCGTAACTATCTTGATTGACTGGCAGAAGCGAAAAAACGCATCTGGATGACTCATCCCTTCGCGGATGTGAGCCCAAAGTGTCGTCACTCCACCTTTTGCGGATATCTTTTTGCCGGACTTGATCTTTATGCAATCAGGAAGCGCGATATCTCGCACACAATAAAGCCGACCGGAAAATGGTCTGGTCGCCGACAAGTCAGGGTCGGTGTACGTGTATATGGAAATTGGGCATTGCGGCGATGCTGATTCAACAATGCGCCTGACATGGTCGCCGGGTGTCGCATGGCTTGAATATCGGCTGGGAATTGCCATTATCGCCGCATCGTAACCTTTTTCCAGGTATGCGTACGACTGCCCGATGGCCGTCAAGATGCCGTGGACACCCTCATTGGGGCGTTTATATTCAAAGGCAATCCTCACGTCTTCCGCAGTAGAGTTCTCAGCTTGAATGATACCATCGGCCAAAGGCCATTGGCAGCCAGTCTCGCGGCCAGCGTAAATCGTCCAGCCGCCTTTTGTGCCGAGGTTCCCGAAAAAGTGGTCTTGCTGCTTAGTCAGGATGTCGGCAATTTCCGAGGATGCGTATGCTGCTTCTGTGTCGTGGCTCATTGTCAACCTTCCTTTTCTTTGGCAGATTTTCTAATGTAATAGGCAATCCTTCTGAGAAACGGCTCGGCCATTTTTGGTGGGACTGCGTTTCCAACCTGTATGCACTGGTCTTGGCGAGTACCGAAAAAGACATGACTGTCTGGGAAAGTCTGTATCCGAGCCGCTTCCCTTGCGGTCAGGGTTCTATCAAGCGTTGGATGTATTGGAAAGGCGTTATGGCCGGGCACCATCGTTGTAGATGGCTTGAACCGAGACAACCGCTTGAATACATGACTGTAATTGGCTACTATGCCCGTCTTGGCATCTCTCCTTGTTGCTACCGCAAGTTCCGGCGGCAGATCAGAAACATTCAACTTGCCGCCCTCTTTCACATACGCATAACGAGCCGCCACCGTTGGCTTATGTCCCAGCGGCACATGGTTCGGAACCTTGTTCTCCTTGCCTACGAGATCAAGTATCGCATCGCCAACAGTTGAATAGGAAGGCTTCTTTCCCGAATCGGGCGGGAAATGTGTCGGCTGAGGCGGATTGAACTTGACGCCTATTCGATTCCCAATCATGAACATCCTATAGCGCTCTTGTGGTACGCCATAATCCGCTGCGCACACAATTTGGCACCAGATGTCATTGTAGCCCAGCTTCTTGAACTGCTGCTTCACCTCTTCCACAAAAAGTCCATGATCAAGACTAGTAAAACCTTTGACATTCTCCATGAAGAAGAACTTGGGGCGGAGAAGTTTCACCATCCGTATGTATTCATAGACGAGATGATTGCGAGGATCTGAATGCGGGTCGTAGCCTTGCGTATTAACAAATCGCCTTTTCCCGAATATTGAAAATCCTTGACATGGTGGCCCGCCTACGAGCACATCGATTTCACGGCCTTGGACAAATTTATCATAATCCGCTTTGCTGACTTCTTTGATGTCCTTGTTCAGCAACGGAATGTCTGGGAAATTGTATTCATGCGTCTTTGCGAACTTTGCACTTATCTCATTAGAGAACAAGACGGAGAATCCGGCATTGCGTAAAGCAATTGTCAGGCCTCCAGCGCCTGAAAAGAAGTCTACGGCATTCATGACATCTTCTCCGCCTTTTTCATTTCGGATCGAATGAACCGAGCCAGCTTCTCTGCAAACAATGGCGGCACCGCATTACCGACCTGATGACCTTGCTGCCGTCGGTTGCCACAAAACACAACAGAGTCCGGGAAGGTTTGAATCCGTGCCGCCTCTCGCACCGTCAGGCTCCTGTTAAGCGTAGGGTGTATTGGAAATGCATCGTTGCCAGGAACCATCGTAAGGGCAGGCTTCGCATGGTGCAGACGCTTGAACGTGTTGCCGAAGTTCTTGCGATAAAGATCTGGCGGGAGTGCCGATTCGGGCAGTCTGCCACCCTCAGGGATGAGGCGATAGCGGGCAATGTTCGTTTCTGTATGCTTTAGAGCGACATGATTGAATGATGGATCGTCAGAACGCCCAGCAAGGTCTGACAGGACTTCTCCACACGAAACCCAACAAGGAAGTCCTGATCGACCATCTTCTGAATGATCTGGCGCTGGGAATTGAACCGGCAAGCCTACGCGGTTGCCAAGAATAATAATCCTCTCCCTTATTTGGGGAACCCCATAGTCCGCCATGTTGACGATCCGATAGTCAACGTTATAGCCAGCGGCGCGGAGCTCGGAAAGTACAGTCTCGAGATACTTGCCGCCATTGCGCGTTAGAATGCCTTTGACATTCTCCATGACAATGAACTTAGGGCGTACCGTTCTGATGATTTGTGCGTAAGTGATGACCAACTCATTACGTGGATCGTGGGCCGCGCGCTTCCTGGGATCGGATGAGACCCTCTTGCCTATTGTCGAAAAGCCTTGACATGGAGGGCCGCCAATAATCAGATCGCAGGCCGGCAGTGTTGTTGCGTCAACTTCAAGAATTGAACCGCAATGGATATGGTCGCCAATGTTTCTACGATATGTGTCACAGGCGTTTTTATCAAAATCGTTGGCCCATACAATATCAAACCCCGCATTGATAAATCCAAGGTCAAGTCCTCCTGCCCCAGAGAACAGGCTGACGACTTTCAGTCCATTTCTTTTCTTTTCTCTCATCGTCGTCATCCTTGTTATGCTTCGGTGTTCTTCTCGGCGCACTCATTCGGCACATGGTCAACGATGTCGCCGATGTTGCAATGCATAGATTCGCAGATGCGATCAAGGATACCTACGCCGACGGGTTCACCTTTCGACATCTTCGCAAACGTCGCGGGCGAAACGCCGGTAGCCTCGCGCAGGTCTGCGCGAGTCATGTCACGGTCAATCAATAGTTTCCAAAGTTTCTTGTAGCACAATGCCATGTCGCCTCTACTCCCTTCTTTGGGGAACGGCGGATATTATAGCATTTATGCCTCGAAAACACAATGCCACCGTGAAAAAAGATTTCACAATTGCATATCATTCATATTCAATAGAAGTATGTTTTTTCAGCAACGATCCCCAACGCCCACACCATGTCAGGACATCAGCATTTCCCTTGACTGTATGCCGACAACAGAAACAATGTACCGGTCGCCGTCCAGCGTACAAAGCTCCCAATCGCCATCAAGAGCGCGTTTCGGCTCGGTGAACACAAGAGGATGCCCGTCCTTGGCAAAGAGCATGGCTTCGGCATTGAGGAAGCCGTATCGTTCACCGCTCTCGCGGCAAGTCGTGTGTACCGAGATTTCCATCATCTTTCCGTCCGCGAACATGACAGCCCATTTTGCGACAGCATCCTCATCGCTGAAGCCGTGATCCTCGAAATCCACCCTGTCAGCACGGAGAAGGTCGTTCCACTCCGTGAGGGTTTTGACGGGTATGCAAATCGTCTGGCGTTGCTCGTTCATGTAAAAGCCTTGGCTCTGTATCGACAAGAAAATCCTATCAAGATTTCGTGATACCATCAAAAGGCAGAATGCTTCGCTCCTTCGGCGCATCAGACACATTGAGGAGCATGATGGTCGAAATGTAGCCGCGAAACACGACCGTCCTGTCATTCTCCGAACAGACAACTGACAGCAATTTCAAGGGGAGCTTCATGCGTCCACATTCGTCAACTTTTACTCTGACGGCCCGCTTATATGCCTCGCATAGGTCGTCATCCGAATCAGATGCATCTTCTTGACGACTAAGCTCCTTCTCACAGAAATCGGCAGGGACAAGGATAAGCGTATTGGACGGCGCTGCGTCAAAACCCCCATAAACCCTAACCAAACGCCCTCCCTCGGTCCGCGTTTTCGGAAGGCCAAACCAGACCTCCGCAAAACGAAAAACAAGGACCGATAATGAAATACACATGCTCTGCCGCATTCTGGCGGCGTACAAACGCACCGTTCGAGCGCATCTGCCGGCGCATGGACGGGCGGGACGAAATCGAGGCAGAACGCCGTGACGTGCTTGAGCGGCACATACGGTGCGCACTTGGGTTGGAGGATACTTTGTCGGACAATCCGTTCCGGAGGCTGCTTGGCGGACGGGAGGCGTTCAAATGAGCGACCACGTCAACCACCGCCGAAAGGCAAGGAGAATCCGGAAACGCCCAGAGTGGGTGTACGAACATCCGAAAGTCGAGCGCAAGCCTCAAGAAGAGAAGATCGACGTCCCCGCGAAAGAGCAGATGGAGATCATCGAGGCCCTCGCCGGATATTTCAGGCGCAAGTCTACTCTCGCGATCTCGTTGGGCGCGCTTCCCGCAAGCGACCGGGACTATTACGAGGCGGTAATGGGCGATGCCGCGATCCGCTCCCTGCCGTATTTCGATCCCACGAAGGGCGTCAAGAAGACCACGTTCGTCATCGAATGCGTGGAGAACTACCTCATCAACGAATCCATCGCCAGCAACCAGCTCAAGCGCAAGGCCGTACTCGTGCCGATAACGAACGAGGACATCCAAGCCGCACGCGAACAGGGGCTGGCGGCGGAAGAGGAACTCGTCGCCGGACGCCGCCACTCCTTCAACGACATTCTGCTGGAGATGGACTTCCGGCAGTTCCTCTCGTCCCTTACGCCGCTTGAGCGTCTGCTTCTCGACTACCGTCTCCACGACCTCACGTTCGCGGAGATAGCCGAGCTTCGCGGCATGCCCGTGACGACGTGGAAGCGCCGGGAATGGAAGTCCGTGCAGGACAAGGCCGTCAAGTTCGGAGGCCTTGAGCCGCACGGAAAACCCAATGATGACGGAACCGAAGGCGGGGAGATGGCGCGATGAAAAACAATCAGATGTTCCGTTGCTATTCGCCGCCGATTACGGCATCATGTGACCCGAAACGCATGAAAGGCATAATGGAAGACGATGTTCGACAGGAGATCGACAGGCTTGCAGCGCTCGACCATGAGACGCTGAAGAATGAATATCTCTCCCGTTTCGGCGGCACGACGTCCTTCGGCGATGTCTTTATGCGCCGGCGACTCGCCCAGCAACTGCAGGAAGACCGATTCGGGGGGCTTACTCCGGCGGAAATCGAAATGCTCTCGCGGATCGCCCGCAAAGATGCCCGTGCCAACCCCCGCGCGTCGCACAAGGCCAATCCAGCCGTGCGCGGCGTTACCTACACGCGGATGTATAAGGGCAGGCTCGTTTCCGTGAAGGTGGCGGGGTACAACCAGTTTGAATACGAGGGACAGCTCTACCCATCCCTCACAGCCTGCGTGAAGGTGATCACGGGAATGCACTATTCGGGGCGCAAGTTCTTCAAGCTGGGAGGCGCACCATGCAACAAGTGACGCGATGCGCGATCTACACGAGAAAGAGCGTGGAAGAAGGTCTTGAACAGGAGTTCAACACCCTCGACGCCCAGCGGATGGCCTGCGAAGCGTACATTGCGGCGAAACGTCTTGAAGGCTGGGTGTGTCTTGAGACGCGCTACGATGACGGTGGGTACTCCGGCGGCAATCTGAAGCGCCCCGCGTTTCAGAGACTGATGGATGATGTCCGGGCGGACAAAGTAGACATGATAGTCTGCTACAAGATCGACCGCCTTTCGCGTTCGCTTCTCGACTTCACCCAGGTGTTCAACGAACTGGAGAAACACCATGTTTCATTCTCATGCGTCACGCAGGAGCTGAACACGTCGACCTCGATGGGGCGGATGTGCATGAATCTGCTCATGACCTTTGCGCAGTTCGAGCGGGAACTCGCCTCCGAGCGTACATCTGACAAGATGGCCGCGACAAGGCGCAAGGGGTTCTGGCCGGGAGGGACGGTTCCCTACGGCTACAAACGCATCGACAAACGGCTCGTGGTCGATCCTGAAACAGCCCCAAACGTCATCAAGATATTCGAGTGGTATCTGGAACTTGGGACGCCAAAACTCGTTGCAAAGCGCCTTGCGGAGAACGGCATAATGCGCTTCCCGAAGAAGAACAAGCCTTTCGACACCGTCATGGTGGCGACCGCGCTCCGCAACTGCGTATACATCGGGCGCGTCCCGCTGAAGAGCGAGTCCTTCAAGGGCGTTCACGAGCCAATCGTCAGCATGGAACTGTGGAACAAGGTGGCGGCTCGGCTCAAGACCGTTGCGGTCAAGCCAAAGGCGGAGCGGCGCATCTCATCCCCGGCACTCCTTACGAGCCTCGTCCGTTGCGGACACTGCGGCAACGCACTCTCATACACCTGGACGGGCAAGAGCCGCAACGGAACACGCTACGGCTATTATGCCTGCCGCAAGGACATGAGGCGGGGCGTCTCGACCTGCACGGTGAAGTCGGTTCCCGCGCAATTGATCGAACCGCTTGTGGAGTCGGAGTCAATCAAGTTCCTGAAGACTCCGACTATGCTCCGCTCTCTCGCGGGCGAGAGATGCATTTCACCCTTCGAGATGCTGCGGCAGCTCGAATCGCCGGAAACATTCTGGACTTCCCTCACGCCAGTCGCCAAGCGCGATTTGCTGGCGGGGATCATCGAATCTGTGACGGTTTACGAATCATCCGTAGACATCAAGTTCAAAGCCAAAGGCGACAAACGCCTCATGGAGGAGTTCAAGCATGAACATAATGGAAACTGAGGACGGCAATATCCTCGTGTCGATTCCAATCCGATTCCAGACGGTCTGCGGACGTCGGCGACTTGTTGTGGCTGGTCAAGGAGAGGTAAACGACATCGATCTTGACGAATCGGGGACGCTCATACGGCTCTTCGCTCGCGCTCGGGAATGGACACGGCTTCTTGAAACCGGGGCGTTTGGTGACGTGAAGGAACTTGCTGAAGGTCTGAAAATGGATCGCCCCTATGTAGTTCGAGTCCTGCGGCTCGCCAACCTTTCGCCGAAAATCCTCCGTGCGGTCGTAGCCAAGACGCTACCAGATGATTTCTCCACCGAAAGGCTCTTCAATATCAAGAGCGACCTCTGGAGCGAACAGGAGCGGGAAATCGGCCTCGCATAGCCTGTCCACAATCTCCAAGGCATCCTGCGGAAAGGTCTTCCGGCCATGCTGTTTCTGCCTCGTGTGCATTTGCACACTTTGGCGGCACGAAGTTCTCTTTGGCCTCAAAACCCTTATGACAAAATGTGCGCACCCCAGATGGATAGTTTACATAGAAAAGAGTGAAGAAAGCCGTTTTTCCTTGAAACCGTCGTGTTGACTAAAGTCACGCGGCGGAGATACTTCGCGGGCTGAATTGCCGCCCAAAAGCCACGCAGCGCGGTCGTTGCCACACACGACAGAGAACTCGGCAGGATCAAAATCAGCCCGACAATTGGGCTTTATACGCAAATCCATAAAAAAGAAAACCTCGGAGTTCTCTCCGAGTTAGATGGAAATTGGTGGCAAGGATCGGGATCGAACCGATGACACGCGGATTTTCAGTCCGCTGCTCTACCAACTGAGCTACCTCGCCACCTCTACGCTGAACGCGTAAAACTTTTTGTAATATACACTTTCTATTCCATTTCGTCAACATTCATTTTAAATTTTCGTATTTTTTCAGGAAATTCATCAAAAACCTGCCCATATCACCAAAACCATGAACCATATTACGCATCGGACAACATAAAACCGCACCTGCCCACTCAATTTTCAGCCAGTTGGTCAATCGGGATTTTTTTATGGAAGGGAGTTTTTCTGCATGCTATAATCCAACCCATGAAAAGCAGTGTTTTATATCGTGTCCCTTATGCCGACACCGACCAGATGAATGTCGTCTACTATGCGAACTATCTCGAATACTTCGAACGCGCGCGCAATGAACTGCTGCGCGATTTCGGACTCTCGTACAAAGATATGGAGGCAATGGGTTTCGCATTGCCGGTGCGCGAGGCCAAAGTCGAATACCACGCATCCGCCCACTATGACGATATGCTTGAATTATGCGCATGGTGCGAGGAATTCAAAGGCGTCCGCCTAACCATCAGAGCGGAGGTAAAACGCGACGGCAAGGTACTCGCCGACGGCTATACCACCCACGTCTGCGTCGATCTCAAAACACTGCGTCCACGCCGTCCCACCCCGGAACTGCTCAGCCGTATGGGTTTCGAATACAAAGAAAGCTAAACCCGGATGAACAAAAAAGACAAAGACGCAGAACTCAAATGCGTAATTCCGATAGAATCGATAACCTCTCCGCTGCCGCTTGAACGCTGGTTTCGCAGTAATGCCCCGCTTGAATTGGAAATCGGTTGCGGCAACGGAAGATTTCTCGCCGCACGCGCGCGCAAAAATCCCGATATCGACTATCTGGGCATCGAGCGGATGCTCCCCCGGGTGAAAAAACTCAACCGGAAAGCCGTCAATCACAATCTCGACAATATCCGTGTCCTGCGGTTGGAAGCATTCTATACCTTTTACTATCTGCTTCCCCGACATCGGCTTCGCTCCGTCTACGTCTTCTTCCCCGACCCATGGCCAAAAAAACACCACCACTCGCATCGGCTGCTGAAACCGGAATTTCTGGATGCGCTCTGGGCCAGACTTGCGGTCGGAGGCGAAATCCAAATCGCAACCGATGACGCCCCCTACTACCAATTCATCCGTGAAACATTCGATGGCGACGCCCGCTTTACCCCGATCGAGCCGATGGAGCGCACCGAAGACGAACAAACCGATTTTGAGATGTTGTTCCGCGGCAAAGGCTGTCCGGTATACGCCTGTGCCTACCGCACCGAACCCGCGCCGGAGCCGGGGCTGGAGCCGCTGCGCGTTCCAGAATCGCGCTACCCGCGCCCCGGATCGGAACCTATCAACGAAGAAGAGGATTGACACTAAAAAAAGGAGCAGACCATGCAATACCTTATTACATTCATTGAGGGCATAGTTTCCTTTATCTCCCCTTGCATGCTACCAATGCTTCCCATCTACATCTCGTATTTTGCCGGAGGCGGCGCCGACAAAAAATCAACATTGGCGCGTTCAATCGCATTCACTCTCGGCTTTGCCGCCGTATTTACGCTTTTGGGCGTCTTTGCCGGCTCGCTGGGATCAGCCGTCGAACACCATCGTCATCTGGTCAACATCACATGCGGGGTCCTGATCATCGGCTTCGGTCTGAGCTATCTCGGACTGTTCAAGCTGCCGTTCACCGGAATGAAAAACATAAAAGCCATCGACAGCGTGTTTTCCGCTTTCATATTCGGCGTAATCTACTCGCTAAATCTGACGCCTTGCGTCGGTGCGTTTCTGGGTTCAGCGCTGGTACAGGCCGCCAGCGAAGGCGGCAGTCTTACCGGAGCGCTGCTGCTCCTTTCGTATTCTGCAGGACTTGGAATCCCCTTCGTTCTTTCGTCACTGCTGATTAACCGCTTCGCCGATGCATTTGCATTCGTTAAAAAACACTATCGCATAATCAATCCCGTTTGCGGAATATTTCTAATTGTGATCGGCATTCTGATGGCATCGGGGCAGCTAGGGAAACTTATGGTGTTCTGATCAAAGACATCCGGCCTTCTTGCAAGCCTTCAGAATCTCGCCGGCCGCCGGCAGCGCGGCCTGGGCACCGAAACCGCCGCTTTCGATCAACACCGTCACGCAAACTTTAGGCTTTCCGCGCGGAGCAAAACAGGTGAACCAGGAGTGGTCTTTGTGATCTGCACCGCGTCCGGTTTGTGCCGTGCCGGTTTTACCACAGACATTTGCGGCGTATTTGCTTATTCCACGCCCCGTCCCCGACTCCACCACATCGGCCATCGCTGCGGCAACCGTTGCAGCAGCCTCCTTCGAACACAATCGCGACAGCCGCGTTGGCTTTTCGCTGTAATTGAGCTGCGGTGTCATAATCACACCGCTGTTGGCAATTCCCGCGGTAATCGCGGCAACATGAAGCGGGGTCAGCAACAACTCACCCTGCCCGATACTCAATGCCCCAAGGCCCGCCTTCTTTCTGACGACGGGGAAATTGCCTGGAGCCGTCTCCAGCGAACCGGACGCACAACTGAAGTATGGTAGCGTTTTCCCCACCTGCGCCCGATGCGACAGCTCGGCGAACCGATCGACACCGATTTTTTCGACTCCAAGCTGCGAAAAGTATACATTCGAAGAGTGGACTATCGCTTCATGCAGACTAAGAGCGCCCCATCCGCCCCACTTCTCTCCTTTGCGCAGACATTCGTAATACTCGCTGTCGCGAATGGGCGGCGTGCCGGGCCCCGGGACATAACCGCCGCCCGGGCAAAACAGCGACGGTTTAATTTTCGCATCACAAGCCAAAGCGGCAACGGCAAGCTTGAATGTCGAACCGGGAGGATACGTCCCCTGAACCGCGCGGTTGAAAATTGGTTTTTGAGAATTGGAAAAAGCCAAATGCGGATTGCCGGGATCGAAACCGGGAGAGCTGGCGAGAGCGAGTATTTTTCCTGTTGAAGGAATCATCACCACCGCAGCCCCTTTTCGCCCTTTCAGCGCCGCATAGGCGGCCAGCTGTATATCGCTGTTGATGGTCAGTTTTACCGTTTTTCCCGTCTCAGGTCGCGTTGAATCGGCGACAAAACGACGCAAATCGTCAAACGATTTGACCTTAAGCGCATTGTCCATCCCGCTCAAGGGGGCATCGCAAACCCGCTCGACGGCGGTTATGCCGTACTTGGGATGGTAGTACCCGACCGGGTGGGAGGCTGCTGCGCCAAGCGGGTAGACCCGGGACCAGATGTTGCTTTTTGAGGTCCTGGCCAGCACCTTGCCGTTGCAGTCGAGAATACTGCCGCGCATCACCGTTTTGCCCGAAGCATCGGGCCGTCGATTGTACTGGCGCATGAATTTGACAAAAGACGGATTCTTATGCCCGTAAATCTGCCAAAGCGCCTGATACACCAAAAGCGCAAGGAACGCAATTGCGAAAATAATTTTCAGCGAGGTGAATTTGGTCGTTTTTTTCATTTGCCCATTCCGAACAAGCGCAGGCAGCGCCTAAGGTCGGCCGGAAGCGGACTGTGCGCTTTGATAGTCTGCTTGGGGTTGAGAGGATTGACCAGCTCGATGGAAGAGGCGTGTAGCATCTGGCGGGGCAATGACAAAAGGCGCGTGTCGTTTATCCGCTTCAGTCCGTATTCCGCATCGCCCAGGACAGGGAAGTGCAACTGCGAAAGATGCCGGCGAATCTGATGGGTGCGTCCAGTCTCAATCCTGATTTTGAGAAAACTCGCGTCTTTCGTCGCAATCAGCTTTTGAATATGGGTTACCGCCCGTTCACCGTCCAATTCGTTGCGAACCGTCGATGAAGAGCGCTCGTAGTATCCGGCTACCACCGCCTGATAAATCTTTGTGACCTTGCGCGTCTTGAAGGCGCTGAGCGCGGCGTCAAACGCCTCTTGCGACTTAGCCACCAGAAGGCACCCCGAGGTATCGCGGTCCAAACGGTGGACCACGACGATTTCCGGGTTTTCAAACTGCGCACGAAGCATCGTTTCAAGACTCTTGGTTCCTACGCTCAAAATTCCCGCCGGCTTGTCCACCACCATGTAGTCGTCGCAGTCGGACAAGACGCGGATCTTTTTCGGGGCCTCGTTCTTCACCGTCTCCTCCGCTCCGCTCTTGGTTTTGACCCCGGTCAGCCGGACGTCAACGGCATCGCCCTGCTGAACCAGATGGTGCGCCATCCATATCAGCTTGCGATTTACCCAGACCCGGTGTCCATCCAGCAAAGTCTTTGATTCGCGTTTGGAAAGCTTGAATATCTGCGCCAGATAATCCTGCAGTTTCATGCCGGACTCGGCGCGTTTGACGACCAGCGATTTTATCGTCTCATTTGATCTGCGCATAACTACAACTCCAATTTCTCAAAAACGGTCGGCACCGGCATCGAACTCCTTCAGTTCAAACGCTCCGGGTTCCAGTCCGTCAACCTTACGCTTTGATGTGTTCAATCTTGCCCGCCAAACTTTTCCCTCTTTTGTAAACAGATGCTCCGAAACGCCATTTGAACCCATTTTGAATTTTCCGCGCCGGCTGCCGCGAAGAAAATCCGCCAAACGCCGCAACCGGGGCATCGCTTCGGACAGAGCTTTGCGCGCGTCATCGGAGCATCTGGCTTTTTCTCCGAACGGAGTGCGACCCGGATCTTTCGCCAGAATGTAGTCGTAGCAATGGATCAGCGATTCTTTAGCCCCGCCCAAAATCGTGTAGTAAGCCTGTTCGACAAATTTTTGCGGAGTGCAGTCTAGCGCATCGTACCATCCTCCGTCGCATTTGCCGCCGGTCAGCTCGTCAATCCACGCCACAATCCAACAAGCCTGGAGCGGATCGGGATTGGCGTCACGCGTCTCCGTGCCGATCCAGCAGCTGCCGAAAAGATCGGTCTGTTTCACCGGATCGTATCCGGCGCGCGCATAGTTCCGCCACCAACACGGATATTTGATAATCAGACGCGCTCTGGGGTTTGCACCGCGCGCCGCACCGATCAGATCGCGCTCGCACACCTTCGCAAGCAAAGTCCGTTTATACTCTGGCCAACTCGCTATTCCCCGGGCCTTTTTGTCGGCGGAACATCTCTTGCATCTGTCGTCGCAGATTGAAAACATGAAATCATCGATGATGACCGTGTCAAAAAAGCCCACCGCTCGGACAATCTCTTCACGCAAACGGCGTTGTGCAACCTCATCGCTCCAGCATACCACCATTTGCGCCTCTTTTGCGCCCCGTTCGGGATTGTTGAGCATCGTGGGGGTGATCATGCCGCATGTTTCGAATCCGGCCGCCGCAAGCCTCTCACGCAGTTGTCCGAGGCGCTGGTTGCTGACCCTCTCACCATGACGGTAGCTTTCGAGCCACACTTTCTCGATTCCGTTGCTCTTCCACCATGCCATTGCGCTGGCGAGTTTGCCTGCATCGGAAAAATCATTGTTGCAACCGGTTACCTTTACGCTCATCGAAAAAACATGTCGACCATCCGGCATCGGAGCGGAATCACGTTTTAAGGAAACGGGTACTCCCGCCGCGGTCTCGGAAGCGGCGACAGAGCAAAAAAACAAAATCGGAAAAAAACAGCGTACATTGCAAAACATTTGAAAATTATGCCATCGCCACCAAAATACCGCAAGAAAAAACAGTTGGCGCCATTGCAAAATTAATTGTAAAATTTATTTCTCTTTTGTTTTCGCGTTTTTTGCGCTATAATTTGCGTCATATTTGTAGCACATCGGGCCAGAGTGGTGAAATGGCAGACACACGGGACTTAAAATCCCGAGTCGGGAAACCGACGTGAGGGTTCGAGTCCCTCCTCTGGCACTCTCGTTTTTTTATCTGCTTTTAGCGGCTGTCGTGTTGGACATAAGTTCCGCTGGCAAACCATTCAATACAAGCGTTTTGCCGTAAAACTCTCCAACAGCGCCTCGCCCTTTTCGTCATCGAGAATGTAAAGCGCAGTCGATAAGCCATCCGCTACCATCGCGTTATCTGCTTTTACCGAGCAGGCGCGCCCCAACGCGGGACGACCGCTGCGCGGGTCGATGATATGACCGTAGCGTTTGCCGTCAATAATCCTGAAGCGTTCATAATCGGCGGAGGTTGCCACCGCCTCGCCCGACGACAATCGAACGGTTTTTGCCACAGCACGAGGCGAATGGGGATCGCGCACGCCGATCACCCAGCCATCGCAATCGGAATGGGGATTTCCGCTCACCCGGATGTTTCCGCCGAGGTCAATCAGAAATATTTCAAATCCGGCCTGCTTCACCGCATCAAATGCGACATCGACGGCATACCCCTTGGCAATCGCTCCCAGGTCAAGCGCCATGCCTTTTTTTGCGAGCAAACACCCATTTCCGTCGAACTTGATATCCCGGCAATCGGTCAAAGCCGTCGCTTTTGCGATCTCATCGTCGCCGGGCACACCCTTGCGATTTGAACCGAGAAACCCCCAAAGGCGCAAAACCGGGGCGAGAAGCGGATTGAACGCCCCCTCGCTCCGGCGATGCATCTCGAGGGCACATTCAAGCACCGTACGGAAATGATCAGGCACCGGCACCGCCGCGTCGCCACCAGCTGCCTGATTGACCGATGAAACGACACTGCCCGCATCCCACACCGAAAAGATACGCTCCTGTTCGGCGAATATCCTCTGGCAAACCGCTTTGACCGATTCCGCTTCAGCGCGGGTGGGGCACTGCACCGCGGCAATCGTCCCCATCACCGTCCATTGCAGTCGCACGGTAGGAGATGAGCGTCCGCATCCCGCGATGCACAATGCGAGGATGAACGGACACAACCAAAAGCGAATCACCGATTTTACCGATTTACGCATTCAAGTAGGCCCTGCTTGTAAAGCATGGTCACCGCTCTGACATCGATGGTGTGCCCCGCACGGTAGGAAACCACGGTTCCGACAAAACGGCCGATATCGATCAACGCGATGGCGGCCAGCAAATCCAACGTCGCACGATGCCAAACCGGTTCCAGTGCTTTTTTGCCGTCATCCTGCACAAAACGCGGCGAGCCGTACCATTTATTTCGTCCGTGAATGAGAATATTGTCGGTGGTGTAGCCGAGATTGCGCATATCGGCGGTCAGCTTGCCGATCGTCCGAAACATCATCATCTGCTGAAAGGTAGCGTTGGTACGGGCGAAGGCGCCGTAACGAAAAGTCTCGGGAGTCACATCGAAGAGGATGCGCTGTTTCCCGACGATCGACTTGAAATCTATTGCGCAGTCGATACGCAATTTCTTCTGGCCGGGTTCCGCCGGAAGGAATGTGAGAAAATCTCCGCGGTCGCCGCCGAATGTCACCGGCTCTTTAACCGTCACATAGCGCGCGGGCTCGTCCAATTCGCGAACACCCGCCGCATCGAACGCCTCGACCAGATCCATGCTGCTGCGGTTGAACAGCGGCGGATCTCCGCTGTTGGTCGAAATTCGGACATTGTCAATTCCCATGCCGAGCCGCAACGCGACGATATGCTCAACCATCCGGAGATAATTATGAGGATTGCCGCTGCGAAGAACGATGTTGCGCGCAGATGTCCATACATTGCGGATGCTCACGCCGATGTCGAGTTGCTCGGGCTGATCGGTGCGCTCAATCCACCAGCCGTAATCTTCGCACGGAGAAAACTCCAGCGTGCGCAGCGCCTTTCCGCAAAACGTTCCGCTTCCGGTTACGGCGCGACTTCCGTTCAAAGTGGTACGACGATCAGAATAACCGGTAGCCCCTTCGCACAATTTCGTCTCGTCGATCTCCTGCACGGAAAATGCGTCAGACGCCTTGCGAACCGATTCGGTTTCTCCGAAAATAATCTTTCCTATTGGATATACATTGTCCATTTTCAACCTCGCTTCAAGACATCATACCATGTTATTCCACATTCTGCACCTGTTCGCGGATGGTTTCCAGCATCGCCTTGAACTCGATGACATCGGAGGCGATCAGAATGTCATTGGCCTTCGATCCGGTGGTATTGATTTCCCTCATCATCTCCTGACAGAGAAAGTCCAATTTTCTGCCACACGCCTCGTTGCTGTTCAACAGCTGCCCGAACTGTGCAAAATGGCTCGCAAGTCTCGTAAGCTCCTCGCTGACATCGCAACGATCGGCAAATAGCGCTATCTCACGCGCAATCGACGCCGGCTCGACCCCATCGGGAGCAATTGCCCACTCTCCCAATCTCTGCTTCATCGCTTCCGCATGACGCCGGGGCACCTCAGGCGCCTTGCGGCAGATAGACTCGCGCAGTGCCTTAAGCTGCTCCAGTCGCGAAGTCAAATCGGCGGCCAGCGCCACGCCCTCTTTTTCGCGCATAGCACTAAGCCCGCAAAGCGCCGCTTGCAGCGCCTCCATCACCACCGGCAGCAGATCCGGATCCGATGAACCTCTTGCGGGAGCCGTCGCGATGTTCTGAAAAGCGAGCAGATGCGACGCCTTCAAATCGTCTTCAAGCCCCAAATCGATCGCGGCGTTGCGAAACGCAGCAAGATGTTCGGACAGTAGCGAAACATCGATATCCGAAGCGCCCTGACGCTTTTTTACAATTACAATTCCCATAATGTTGCCGCGGGAGACGACACGGCGAACCGCCTCGCAAAACTGCGACTCGGCATAAAACAGCTCTCGCGGCAGCGTCACGGAACAAGAGAACTGCTTGCGGTTGACGCTTGAAATCTCAACCGTCGCCTGCCACCGCTCATTGCAGGCTTCGCCCATTCCATATCCGGTCATGCTCTTAATCATCGTTTGATCCCTTTTCCTCGACCGGAAGATTCCACTCTTTGAGTTTACCTGCTATGAATGCGACCGACTGACGATTTAATTCTTTCGCCCCAAGCGATGCTGGCAGAACGGATCCGCAGGAGAAACGCAGCTGGCAGGAAGTGTCAACCGCACCGAAATCCTGCAGAATCCCCGGTTTTCCGCGCCCCAGAAATCCGGTGCTGCAGGCGATGGGAATCACAGGAACACCCGTCTTTTCCGCCAGCTTTCCGCCGAGGCTGCTGAACTTGTACGTCTTGAAAACGGAAGAACGGGTACCCTGAGGAAAAATCAGGACGCTCATGCCGGCGGCCAGTCGTTTTGCCCCCTCTTCCATCACGATTTTAAGGTCTTCGCGAGGATTGGTTCTGGTCACCGCAATTGCTCCGACCCTTCTGATCGCCGCCCCGACAAAAGGCATCTCGGCGAGCGACTTTTTCAAAATTATTGAGATATTACCGAAGGGATTGAGCAGCGGGGGCAAAGCCATTGTCTCCAGCGTGCTCATGTGATTGCAGACATATATCGCAGGACCGGGATTGGCGATACGGTTGGCGAAGCCCTCGATGATGACGGGGGTGCCGAGACTTTCCGGCACCGAAAGCGAACGCCAGGTAGCTTTTGACCAGACATCATGGTTGAACAATCCGAAAACATGCTTTGCCGAACAGGAGCTGACCATTCTCATGATACAGCAAAAATAACGAAACGAAAGCCACGAACCGTTCTTTACCGGTTTTTTGCGTAAACGCTTCTCCGGGGTGCGGTAGGAGCCGTCCTTGAGAAAGGTTTCGAGAAATTCCTTGTACGGTGTAATCATAGATTCCCTCTTTCTTAAATCATCGCATTTTTAGCGCCTGCCGCAACAGTTCTTCCGGAGTTGCGTCGGTGGAAAGTTCTTCCAGCGCAAGACGCACCAGACGGGTCGCCTCTTCTTCGGAGAAGCCGAGCGAACCAAGGGCGAGAGACGCATCGCGCACAACGCCGCTGCGGTTGCCGCCGGTGTTCTCCGCCACCAGCACTTCCATCGGACGAATCTTATCCTTCAATTCTACGACAATCCGTTCCGCCGTCTTTTTACCGATGCCGTGAAGCGATGAGATGCGCTTGACATCACCTTTGGCGATCGACACGGTCAGGTCGTTTACCGTCATCCCGCTAAGCGCGCCGATGGCGATTTTTGGGCCCACGCCGCCTACCGACACCAGACTTGAAAAAAGTTCACGCTCTTTAGCGGTAGCAAATCCGTAGAGCGTATAGGAATCTTCCGCGATTTTTTCATATACCAGCAGCGAGCATTCCGCGCCGGTACCGGGCACCGCGTCGTAGGTGGCAAGCGAAACGGTCAGTTCATACCCGACACCGCCGACGTCAATCACGAGCCGCGAAGGCGACTTCTCAACGAGCTTTCCTCGCAGAAATGCAATCATTCCGACACTCCGGTTTAATTCAACATGCTGTGCAGCGGAGCGGGAATGTGTCCGCCGCGGCGAACAAAGCTCTCCGAGCCGTTCGGCGAAACAGGCGAAGTGACTTTGCCCGCACCGAAAAGTCCGCCAAAATCGAAATAGTCGCCGACCTTCGCATTGGGAACGGGGATGATGCGCACGCCGGTGGTTTTGCGCGAAGAGACTCCGATTGCGCACTCGTCCATGATGATACCCGCCACCGTTTCGGCGGTAGTATCTCCCGGAAGCATTATCATATCCAGACCTACCGAGCAGACCGCCGTCATCGCCTCGAGCTTCTCCAGCGTAAGCGTGCCGTCGGCCATCGCCTTGGAAAGCGCCTGATCTTCCATAATCGGGATGAAAGCTCCAGAAAGTCCGCCGACCGAAGAAGAGGCGAAGCAGCCGCCCTTCTTGACCGCATCGTTAAGCAGCATAACTGCGGCTGTGGTCCCCGGCGCGCCGATGGAAGAGACCCCCATCGCCTGATAAATTTCACCGACAGAATCGCCGACCTTCGGGGTCGGGGCCAATGAAAGGTCCACAACTCCAAACGGAACCCCGAGACGGGCTGCCACTTCGCGGCCAACCAGCTCGCCGGTTCTCGTCACTCGAAACACCGCATGTTTGATTTCCTCGGCAATTTCATCGAGCTTGGCGTCGGGGGTGCCTTCGAGCAGACGATCGACCGCCCGCTTGACCACGCCCGGACCGCTGACGCCGACGTTGATTACGCACTCGGCCTCTCCCGGTCCGAGCAATGCACCGGCCATGAACGGATTGTCCTCCGGCTGGTTGGCAAAGACCACGATCTTTGCGCAGCCGAAACCATCGCAGGAGGCGGTGGCGCGGGAGGTCTCGATGATTTTTTCGGCGAGCATCAAAACGGCGTCGACATTGATTCCCGCCTTGGTCGAACCGACATTGAAGGAGGCGCAGACCCGTCCCGTCTCTTTGAGCGCAAGCGGGAGCGATTCAATGAGCGTTCGCTCTCCGGGGGTCATCCCCTTCTGAACCAGGGCGGAATATCCGCCGAGAAGGTCGATTCCAACTTCGCACGCCGCCTGATCCAGAGCCTTACAGACCCGAACCGCAGTCTCGACGCCGTGCCCCTCCAGAATCTGGCTGACGGGGGAAACCGCAATGCGCTTATTGACGATCGGCATACCGTATTTGGCGCTGATCTCATCGCAGAATGCAACCATGGAACCGGCTTTTTCCACCACCCGGTCGTGTACAGCTTTAACCAACGCATCGGGGTCGGGGTTGGCGCAAACCAGAAGATTGATTCCCAAGGTTACCGTGCGAACGTCGAGATTCTCCTCGCGAACCATTCTAACTGTGCTTAAAACATCACCTCTAGACAGCATATTCTCTCCTGCTGAATGCCTATTTCTTCTTAAAATTGGGCGAACGACCGATCTTTGCAAGTGCCGGCAGCATCGCCTTGTTCCAAATTTCAAGTTTTATGGTTTTGAGATTGATCTTATCGTCGGCGCACTGCAACTTCACCACCAAACCCAAATCGCGGGAAAGCACCGCCGGCACGCCTCTAACCGAAATCCACTGGCCAGGGGAAAGCACCGCAGTGTTTTTCCCGAGAACGGCGCGCGCGATTTCTCCGCCGAAGAAGACAACCACTTTGGGTCTGTGCGCCGTAATCCGGTCGAGCAGTCTTTCAACCGATTTGTCGGCGGCAACCGTCTCGCCCAGCTCCAGCAGCGAAAACAGTTTCCATTCTTGAGACGCCAGCCCCATAGATTGGATCAGCTTCAGGAACATGGAATACTCTTCACCGGATTCAACCATTGGCTTCATCGAGGCGAAGGCGATTTCAATGCTTTCGCCCGGAGGCGGTTCGCTTTCAACCGGTGCGGCCGGAACCGGCAGCGTTGACGGCGGCGGCACCGCACTTTTGGAACGGACGAATTCGACGATATCCTGAGACAGCTCAACGGAGAGCCGCCCCAATTCTTTTTCAAGAATGAGCGTCTCGTTGAGCTGCCCGAGAATATTCTTCCAATCGTCCACGGCAAAGCGACCTTAAGCGCGGAATCCGTTCGGATTCATCGATTGCCATCTCCAAAGGTCTTCGCACATCTTTTCAATGCCGAACTGCGCCTTCCATCCCAACTCTTTTTCCGCCTTGGCGGGATCAGCCCAGCACTCCGGAACATCTCCGGCGCGGCGCGGCTTGATCACGTAAGGGACCTTGCGCCCCGATGCCTTTTCGAAAGCGGTGATGATTTCAAGCACGCTGGTGCCACGACCGGTGCCGAGATTGTAAATGGCCAAACCGCAACCGGAGGAAAGCTTCTCGATGGCGCGCACATGGCCCTGTGCCAGATCGACCACATGGATGTAGTCGCGGATGCCGGTGCCGTCGCGCGTCGGGTAGTCGTTGCCAAACACCGCCAACTCCTGCAAGCGGCCGATTGCCACCTGCGAAACGTAGGGAAGCAAATTGTTGGGGATACCGGCGGGATCCTCGCCGATGCGTCCCGACTCGTGGGCACCGATGGGGTTGAAATAGCGCAGAAGCACGATATTCCAGGAGTTGTCGGCGTTGTGCACATCGCGGAACACCTGTTCCATCATCAGCTTGGTCCAACCGTAGGGGTTGGTGGCGCCCGGCGTCGGGAAATCTTCGCGTATCGGCACTGAATCGGGCTGTCCGTAAACGGTTGCCGACGACGAGAAGACGATGTTTTTACAACCGTGCGCCGCCATTACTTCACAGAGCGCAATGGTGCCGGTGATGTTGTTTCCGTAGTATTTGAGCGGTTTCTGCACCGATTCTCCGACCGCCTTGAAAGCGGCGAAATGGATTACCGCATCAATTTTGCCCTCTTTCTCGAAAACCGCATTCAGACCTTCGCGATCGAGGATGTCGGTCTTGTAAAAAGTCAGATCCCGACCTGTGATTTCGCGAACGCGAACCAGACTTTCCTCGCAGCTGTTGCTGAGATTGTCCACCACAACGACATCGTGACCGGAATTGAGCAATTCCACGCAAGTATGGCTGCCGATAAAACCAGCTCCGCCGGTAACCAAAATCTTCATATTGACTACTCCTGTTTTCAGGTTGTTTGAAAATGATATTATATCCCAATTCGTCTGTTTTTTAAAGAAACTTGTTTATTGTTTTCCAGCGGAAAATCACGAGCCCGGAAGTGGACAAGTCCCCCCGCATCGTGATAAAGTATCCGCAAAATGCGATGTCGAACGACCCGCATGTTGATTGGCGAAAAACCGAGGAATGAAATGATGACGGAAGCGACAGAAACAAATGTTTGGTTTATCCCCGGGTGGCTGCGTTCAGATGTGCCGCATGACAACATCATGCTGAGCGTATCAAATGCGTTTCCTGAAGCCGCGGTTGAATTCAAATCGTGGGATGGAAACAACGTCATCTGGCCGCTGTCCGTCAACGCCGCCGACAAAGAGGCGTGGCGTTTCGCGTTTGAGATCGCCACCATGCCGCGCGAACGACGCGAAAATCTCATCCTTGTCGGACATTCGCTTGGCGGACGCATTGTCGCGCGCGTTCTGGCGCGGCTGTCCGAACACGGTCTTCGGGTACGCCGGGCGATCCTGATGGGGGCTGCAATTCCTTTTGACGACCCGGATCTTGCGAAAATGGGGAGGGGGAGCTTCCTGCCGGTTCTTGCCGTCTGCAATCCTGCGGACTACACTCTTCGCTATGTCTATGCAACTGTCGGCGGCGAAAAAAAGGCGGCATTCGGCGCAAACGGAACCATCGATCCGTGCGAAAACGTCATTGAATGCGTCACTCCCGCGCATTTGACGGAACAGGTCGATGTTGAAATCGCCTTGACGTCTGTCCCTAAAATCCAGAAAATGATAAAGAAAATCGCAAATCATTACGAACTTATTTACATGGCCTACGTCAAACGGCTTCTTCACGGTGAAAAACCGTCGGACAACATCATGGTGCCGCAGGGGTTCCCGTCGGTGGAAGGCCATGTTTCCGACGATGGCGCATGGTGGGAGATTCTCGAGGAGGAGTTAGGCTGGAAGCTTGAAAAGAATAAGCTGACCGGACATTGCCGAATCATCGATCCCGAAAAAACGCGCATGGCGTGGGGAGCGGAAACCGAGATGCGGAAATCATTTCGAAAAGTAAAGACTGAACTTGAGCGTGGAAACGAATGATTGCACGAACTCTGTTTTTACTTTGTTTTAGCGATGAAATGCGATACAATCCAATCATGAAAACACTTGTATTTATTTTTGCGGCGTTTTGCTGCGCACTAGGAAGTTTCGCCTCTGACACCAACCTGAAACAACGAGTCGACGGACTTTACATTTCTCACGTGCATCGCGGCGGAGGCGCTAAAGAACGCCCCGACAATACCCTTGAAACATTCATCTGGTGCTGGCAAAACGGCACCGGGGTTGAATGCGATGTCCGCTTCACCAAAGACCGGGTTCCTGTTATGGTTCATGACGGAAATCTGCGCCGCACCGGACGCAATGCGGACAAACAACTGCTCAAAACCCCGATCAACAAGCTCGACTATGCGGAAATAAAAGACATTGATGTCGGCAGTTACCTCAACAAAGGCTTTTGCGCTGAACGCGTTCCGACATTTGATGCCGTCCTCAAGGAAATGAAAAAGGACAAAACCAGGTTGCTGTTCGTAGACGACAAAGGGGTCGGCCCAAAATACGTGGCGCAAAAAGCCAACGAATACGGCATCCTCGATCAGGTCTACTACACCACCTGCTCTTACCATCAGATTTTGAACTGGAACAAGATTACAAACGGCGGCAAAACTCGTCTTTGGTGGGGGCCCGGAACGAAATCATTCACCGAGGAAGGCTATGCCAAAGCGCGCAAGCGTATGGAATCAAAAATGAACGAGTTGCGCAAGAACAACTTCAAGGGCATTACCTTGGTCTGCTTTGACGTGCACTACAATCCCAAAATGCCCGAGCCCTTCCTCCCGGATACCGAATATCTCAAGTCGTTGGCGGTCGAGCTCCATAAAAACGGAGTGCTTTTCACCTGTATTCCGTACGTCGGCGGCAACCTCAAAGAGGTTTACCACCGCCTTTGGGAAATCGGCTGCGACGGGTTCGGATCTGACAATCCGTCGGCAATGTTCGAGGCGCTGAAGGAGATTAAGGCCGCAGCGCGCTGAATTGTAAAAAAAAGACCGGCCAACCGGCCGGTCTTTTTTTTTACAATTTTATTTTTCAAGCGCAACTATCAGCTGCGGCAGGATTTCCAGCGCATCGCCGACGATACTTAAATCCGCCACTCCAAAAATCGGTGCACTCGGATCGCTGTTGACCGCAATGATGGTGTCGGACGACTTCATGCCCTCAAGATGCTGAATGGCACCTGAAATACCAAAAGCCAGATAAAGTTTGGGGCAAACCGTCTTTCCGGTCTGACCGACCTGATGGGAAACAGAAATCCACTTCGCATCAACGCACGGACGGGAACACGCCACCGTGCCGCCAAGCAACGCCGCCAATTTCTCAAGCAAAGCAAAATTCTCCGCCTTCTTAAGACCACGGCCGCCGGCAACAAGAATGGAAGCGTCTTGAATATTCACCGCCCCGGGATCGCGTTTCGACTCGACGATTTTGGTCAATGCCGCCGCCAGTTCCAGCACCTCGCGCTTGACCTCTCCCTTGCGAGAAGGATCAGGATCGGCCTTCTTGAACACTTTGGGTCGAACAGTTGACATCTGAGGACGATGATCCGGCGTCATGATGGTTGCCATGATGTTCCCGCCGAAAGCCGGACGGGTCTGATGCAGAAGCATCGTTTTGCCGTCTGGAGAAGGCGCAATCTCCAATCTGGTGCAGTCGGCGGTCAAGCCGGTGCCGCAGCGGGTTGCGACCCGTGCGAAAAATGCCCGTCCAATACCGGTTGCCCCGGCCAAAACCACCTCTGGTTTGTATTTGCGAATCATCTGGGCAAGTGCATCGGTATAAACACCGGCCTCGTAAATTTCAAGCTCGGGCTGATCGACGACATAAACGACATCCGCCCCTCCCGCAATCAACGCTTCGGCGGTACCGTCAAGTTTGTAGCCGAGAATCACCGCGCAAAGTTTGCATCCCCGCTTTACGGCAAGTTCACGACCGGTTGACAGCAACTCAAAAGCGACATCGGCAATTTTTCCTCCCGTCTGTTCGACAAACACCCAGATATCGGAATATTGGGACAAATCGCTTGCGCCTGCCTTTTCCACTTTGCTTTCGGTTATCGCCTTGACCGGGCAGACGGTTATACATTTGCCGCAAGCGCGGCACTGAGCGGCGTCAACCTGTGCCAACTGACGCTTGCCGTTCGGACGGTCGACCATGCTCAAGGCGTCAAACGGACAGTTCTTAACGCATTTTGCACATCCGATGCAAAGTTTTTCACTGATAATGATAGGAGCGGAATCAGACATTGCCTTGTTCCCCGATATTGATTTTTGAAAGATAATCCACGATCGCCTTCACACCGGAGGTTGCGTCTTTACGTGCGTCGATAACCACGCCTCCTCCTTTGACCGGCGGCGGGAAGGTGTCGACGACCTTGGTGGGCGAGCCGTTCAAACCGAGATAGGCGCGGTCGGCTCCGGTATCGGCAGCAGTCCAAACGTTCACATACGCCTTTTTAGCTTCAATCCACCCCGAAAGGGAGGCGAAGCGCGGCGTCGGCCCCTCCTTGACAACGGTCATCACCGCGGGAAGTTTTCCTTCGATGATATCGGTACTTTCATCCATCAAGGTAACGGCGCGGAAGCTTCCATCGTCTTTGATGCTCAACTCCTTGACATAGGTTACCAGCGGCATATCCAAATCTTCTGAAACTCCCGGCCCCACCTGTGCGGTATCGCCGTCGATGGCCTGTTTTCCGAACAGCACCAGATCGGGACGAGTGTTGATTTTTTTGATACCGGTCGTCAGCGCATAGGCGGTGGCCAGCGTATCGGCGCCGGCAAAAGCGCGATCCGAAAGCAGCACCGCATCATCAGCTCCGCGGGCCAACGCCTCGCGAAGAATGGATTCGGCCTGGGGCGGTCCCATGGAAATTACACTGACCCTTGCGCCGCAGGCATCCTTGATTTTAAGCGCAATTTCAAGCGCATACTCGTCAAAAGGGTTCAAAATACTTTCAACGCCCTCGCGCTGCAAAGTTTTCGTGACCGGGTCGATACTGATTTTGGTCGAGTCCGGAACTTGTTTGATGCAAACAACAATGTGCATGGCACTCCCTTTATATCAGTCTATTCTGCTGGACTTTTTACACTATGATTGCCATTCTATCAGAGTTTCGGCACAGTGTCAAAAACCATTTCAATTCAATTTTTATGTTGTCCAAGCATTAAATTAAATGCTATAGTTAGACATCTTATTCTAAATCGACAGCCACAACTCCATGAAAAATCTCAAACCGCTTTATCGAAAAATCGCCGACGAGCTGAGATCGTTAATCCAAGCCGGCCACTACCATGACGGACGGCTGCCCAGCGATCGCTGGCTTACCCGTCACTATGCAACATCACGCCCCACCGTCACCAAGGCGATGCGCGAACTTGAAACCGCCGGACTTATTCTTCGCCGTTCAGGAGCCGGATCCTTCGTCAATCCCACCAACCGCGGGAACTCCAATTTCGTCTCGACCATCATCGCCGGAATCAACGATGCCGACTTTTTCGTCCCGGTCTGCTCGCAAATAGCCGAAGCGTGCCAGACGCACTCGCTGAATCTGGTCTGGGGCGTCAATACCGAATTCATCGCGTTCGGGGACAATCCTTCGATCGAACATCTGATCTACCGCAGCCTCCGCCAGAACATCAAGGGCGTGTTCTTCGTGCCGGCGGAGGACTCGGGAAACGGTATGGCGGCTCAACGCAATCACGCAATCGTTGAGGCCCTTACCGCCGCCGGCATCGTGGTGATTCTTCTTGACCGCGACCTCGGGGATTATTCCAGCCGCAGCAAATACGATTTGGTCGGAATCGACAATTTCAACGCCGGATACCAACAGGCGCACCACCTAATCAAATGCGGATGTCGCAATATAGTCTATGTCACCCACCGGGACATGGTCACCTCGGTGCAAAGCCGAATCGCGGGAATGAAAGCAGCCATCAGCGAGAAATCGGGGTCCGGTCTTACCGCCAAAGTGTGCGTGGGCGACGCCGGAGATGAAAAATTCCTCAAGTCGATTCTCAAGCTGAAACCAGACGGAATTATCGCAAGAAACGACCAGACCGCTGTAAAAATCGAGATGGGACTACTCAAAGAAGGAATCAAGATTCCCGACGAGATTCAGATCATCAGTATCGACGATGCGCGCTACATCAAACTGCTTACCGTTCCGCTTACGACAATGCGCCAACCGGTGAAATTCATCGGCGAGGAAGCGGCCAGACTCATGGCCCTGCGCCTCAATCGGGACAACAGCCCTCCCCGCCAGATTCTCTTCAACGCAACCATCGTCTGTCGTGCATCCACCAAGCGGACATGCTCAAGCCGCACCTCGGACAAACACGAATCCAACGGGAAATCCCTTCGCAAAGGATAGCCGCCGTAAAATCGACATTTGAAGAAACGAAAGCACCTCTACTTTAGCGGCTTGATTTTCAGGTTTCGGATGACGGTGCGCGATTTGCGGGCGAGCAATGCGATATGCCCCGTGCGGTTTCCAAGTCCGGTGTGGGGTCTGCCGTCCGCCGGTTTCAAAGCATCAAGATTGGCGCGCAACACCTCCACCCCGTTAACGGAGATTTTCAACCTGCCGCCCTTGAGGTATATCTGTTCGCTGTTCCACTGGTCGGGAGCCCTGGCATTGGTATTCCTCGACGCTAGCACTCCGTATATCGAGGCGTCGTTGCGCCAATCCTCCTGACCGATATAGGCCACATCGTCGCGCAGCACGACTTGGAATCCGCCGTCGAAGGATGCGTTCCGGCAGGGATACTTTACGCGCAATCCAATGCCATTGTTTCCGTACTCACCAACCAGATACTCGAATTTCAATACAAAATCGGAATATTGGTTTGTGGTATACATATCGCCCCACTTCATGGGGACGGAGCGCACCTCTACCACCCCATTGGTGTCGGTCACCAGCTCAAAGGCGTTGGTATCACCGGTCCACCCGGAATAATCGGCGGCGGAGAAAAGAGGCTTGAAGGCTCGATCCTTTGCGTATGACAGAAACGGAACAAGTCCTGCTACGAGCAATTTCAGAAAAAGCATCTTCATGCGTCATTCCTCCGCCTTGACTTGAACTAGGAGCGAATCAGCGCCAAAACCTCATCGCGCTTTTCCCCCATCTTCTCTTCGGTGTCGGCCTCAAGGTTGAGCCGCACCAGCGGCTCGGTATTCGAGCAGCGGACATTGAACCACCAGTCGGGATACTCTACGCTGACGCCGTCCAGTTCAAAGACGTTGCCATCTGCATAGCGCTGTTTGAGCAGTGCGAGAATTTCACGCGGATCCTTCTCGACACGGGAATTGATTTCGCCGCTGGCGAAATACTTGCGCAGAGGCGCAATCAATTGCGACAATGTCTTGTCGGAGGAGCTGAGATTGTTTGCTACCGACAAAACCGCCATTGCCGAACTTTCGGTGGTGAAATTGTCCTTGAAATAATAATGCCCGCTCAATTCGCCGGCAAAAAGCGCGTCATTTTCGCGCATCTGCGCCTTGATGAAAGCGTGTCCGACGCGGCTCATCTTCGGAGTGCCGCCTGCGGCGGAAATCACTTCGGCAACGACGCGGCTGCTGCGCAGATCGTGGAAAATCGTTCCTTTGCGCGTCGAAAGCACGTCTTGGGCGATAAGGGCGGTGGTCAAATCCATCGAAATGATCTCACCCTTCTCGTCGATGAATCCAACGCGATCGGCATCTCCGTCGAAAGCGACTCCGAAGTCGTATCCGCCTTTTTTCACCATCGCGCGCAATTCGTCTAGGGTATCGGTCTTGAGCGGATTGGCCTCATGGTTGGGAAACGATCCATCGGGTTGGTCATAGAGAGAATCCCAGGTGAGGTTTCCACCTTCCAGCGTCTTCGCCTCCCAAATTCCCATGCCGTTGGCGAAGTCGACCGCGATCTTCAACTTGCGCTTCATCTTTTCAAAAGGACGGATATGTGCAATATAGGCGGGAAGGATGTCGAGCTTCTCGATTTTTCCGGGAACCGCGGCGGAAGGCGCAAACGAGCCTTCGTTGACGATTTTTTCAATGTCGGCGATGCCGGTGGCGCCGCTGATCGGAACCGCATCGGCGCGGCAGAGCTTGAACCCGTTCCAGGGTGCCGGATTATGAGAGGCGGTAATCATCACGCTGCCGTCGAGCTTGAGAGAACCGTTTGCAAAATATGACATTGGCGTCGAAGTATGCCCGAGATCGATGACATCGCACCCCTGCTCGGTAACGCCCTTGGCGAACGCGGCGAAAAGAGGCTCCGAATGGGGACGAATATCGCGTCCAACCGCGATTTTTTTCGCTCCGGTAAAGGTCGCATAGGCCCTTCCTATTTTGTAGGAGATCTCCTCTGTGAGGTCTTCTCCGTAAATTCCGCGAATGTCATATGCTTTGAAAATTCCAGCCATTTTTTCTTCTCCTCGTTTATTGTTCGTTCGTCACCTTTCCGGACAACGAAATCTTCAGTTTTTCAGTCGCTCCTTTGCGCGGGCGCAACACCGAATTGGCGTACCACCACTCTGCAAGAGACAAGATCAATGCGAGCCAGAGCACCCATTCGGTAAATGATCTTCCATTGCGGCGATCCTCTGAAATCTTCATCATTTCCTCGGAGTCATGCGCCACCACCATGCGCCTGAATTCGGTCCACTTCAAAATTTCCTCCGCATCGGCGGGCGCGAGCAGCGACTCGGTGGCATCGGCATTGACCGCCATCACCGGCTTGGGGCCGCCCTCGGTCGAGCGCATGTAGATGCCGACTTCCGGCAGCGTCTCGATCACGCGGCGCATGTTGCCAGCGTCCTTGATTGAAACCGGGGTCTTGGAAGGAGCGAGAATGACGTTATCGTCGCGGTAATCGGCAATCGCCTCCACCGCGGGCAAACTCTGTCCCAAAGTCAGGTGAGCCGGCTGCATTGAAGCACCCGTGCCCAACCGCACCAACTGATGGACGATCGGCAGGAAGAATGCGGAGATCGGCAGCGTGCTCCAGTCCCTCGTCGCTCCGACTGAAAACAGGAACACTCTTCCGCGTCCGCAGATGCGCCCGAGCAGGAAGGGGTCGCCGGCACTGGTGCTGATAAGGACCGATGCCTTGTCGTTGAGCTCGCCAAAACGAATCCGCTTTTTAAGCGCAACGGTCGGAATCGTGCCGGGGGGCAGCGGAAGCGTAAAATTGATTTCGCGCCCGCGAACCGGAGGATGCCGTTTCAGCGCGCAGGCGGAGACGCCCGTCGCCACCGCCTGCTCCTCGAGCAGAGCCGCTGGAAGTATCTTCATTTCCGAGTAAGCCGACAGGTCGGAAGAATTGCCGGGGAAGACCACCACCACGCCGCCGCTTTCGGCATAGGACTCAAGATTCAGCATCGCTTGACCTGGAACCGGGAATGCGTCGCACAGGAATACGGCGCGATAGTCGCGCAGATCGACCGAATCGAGTTCCTGCGCCGAAATATTGCGTATCGCGTCTTTTCCGCCGGGCGCCAGCGCGGCACGCAGAAAACGCGTTGCCTCTTCCGGACCGACCGCAAGCATCGGCAAACGCCCGCGAACGCGCATCAGGAAACGGAAAGCGTCGTCGGTCTCCAACGCATCGCGCGGGGTGCGAATCTCCGCGACATGATCCCCTTCGGAAAGTCCGGTAACCTGGAAGTCCGCGGTTGCGGAGGAGTCCGCCTCGATTTTTACCGAGCGCGAGGCATATTCCTTGCCGTCCACCATCAGCGTCACCGGCACTTCGCTTGCCGCGCCGGTCAGCGCGATTTTGGCGCGCACGCGCATCGTCTGCCCAATAATGGATAGCGGAGGAGATACCGCCACGTCGCTGGGATTCGCATTCACCGGGCGGGCCGCACCGGCCAGAAGTGTGTAGACCGCCACTTCATCACGGTCTTCGCGCGAAATCACAAACGAGCCGGTGGCGCGATTGGTCACCGAGCTTTCATCATTCATGGATTGGAAGCCGCGCCAGGGAAGCGCCTGACCATCGGTGATGATGAACAGTTCGCGCTCGCGCTTCAGTTTCTTTTCTCCGCTGGAGATGGCGCGGAGCGCCAGCGCCGACGCCTCGTCAAGATGCGATGAACCGTCGCGGCATTCCAGCGTCTGTATCGCGGTAATCACGGTGGGAAATTCCGACGTCGGTTTTTCGATGATAGGAATTACCGAATCGGATGCGAGGTATACGCAAACGCGGTCACCGGGCTGCAGCGAACGGACCACCCGCTCGGCGGCCTCCTTGCCGAGATTCCACACCTGACCGCGGTCGACATCATAGTTCATGCTGTATGAACCGTCCAGAACGATCGCCACATCGCGCGGAGTACGACCCAGCCAGGCCGCTCCGCCCACACTTCTCAGCACCGGCTCGGCAAAGGCGAGCACGAGAAATACAATCAGCAGAGTGCGCAACAGCCACAGCAAAAAATTTTCGAACCGGACCCGGCTTGAAGAGCGGCGTTGGGCGGCCTTGAGAAACTGCACAGTAGGAAACAGAACGTGAACGGTGCGACGCTTCTGAAACATATGCAGCATCAGCGGCACGGCAGTGGCGAGCAAGGCCCATAGAAACAATGGTGATGCGAACATTGAAAATTACCTCGAGAGTCGTTTACGTTCCTGTAAATAGGCGCGGACCAAAGTATCGACGCCCTCCTCCGTCGAGACCAGACGGTAGTCCACCTTCATTTCAGAGCATGCCTTGCGGTACTTGTCGATGAATGCCCCCATCACGTCTTTGTACTCCTTGGCCATGGTCCGGGGATCGGCCATGACCTTCTCGCCGGTCTCCAAATCCTCAAATTCGCCGCCTCGTTTAAGGTTGAGCGTAAGCTCCACCGGATCCATGACATGGAAGACGATGACATCGTGCATGTTTTTGCGGAAATGGGCGATGGCCTTGATCATTTCCTCTTGATCTTCCAACAGATCGGAAAGAATGACCACGAGCGCGCGACGGCTGATGGATTCGGCGATCTGGTGCATCACCTCCGCACCGCCGGTCTTTTTCTCGGGTTTGAAATCCTGCAGGATCTTCATTGAATTGTTTAATCCGTTGAAGGAATTCTTGCAAGGAAGCGCGGCATCGAGCTTTTCGCCGTAGATGTACATTCCAACCGAATCCCGGGCCTTGAGCACCACGTAGCCGAGCGCCGCCGAAAGCGTGCAGACGTAATCGTACTTGGTGGGGCGTAAAGGATCGGAGGTATAATTCATCGAACCGCTCCGGTCGACAATCAGGTAAACGCGCAAATTCGTCTCGTCCTGATATCTTCGGATGTAATACTTGTCGGTACGCCCCAGCACCTTCCAGTCAATGCGCTTGAGGTCGTCACCCGGCATATAGGAGCGGTGATCGGCAAATTCGGTGCTCGACCCGCGCTGTGCGCTTCGGTGGCGTCCGGCCAAGGTGCCCTCGACCACACCGCGCGAATTGAGCTGCAGCTGGTTCAGCTTCGCCATCTGCGCGGCATTGAGAAATGCGGCTATGCCTTCCTTCTTCATATCAACCTGCTCTACTTTTTACGTTCCACCGCCAGCCAATAGTCGCCCGTCGTATCCGCGAGCAACACAAAGCTTCCATCCGTCGAGGACTTGACGAAACGCCAACCCTTGGCGACCGAATCGATTTTACCGAAAACGAGCTCTTGAGGCTGGGCGCCTGGGGGAGCCAACACCACCTTCGCCGCAGGCGGGGAGATTTTGCTTTGCAACAGATCGCATGCGCAGCCGTAGGCATACGGCATCTTCAGCGCACGGCGCAATCGCGTGGTTTCGCGCCCAGTGTTTTTGCTGAAGAGACGATAGCGCTGGTTCTTCAGCCCCTGAATGCGATCGAACGACTGCAGCGAGTACTCCCACGCGTTGCCGAACCGGTCGTGCGCAGGAATTCCTGCGGTCATAACCGGATCGAGCTTCTCGGGAAATTCCACCTTGTCGATGTAGTATTTGCGGAGCGCCTTGACCACCAGCTCGGCGTCGATTCTCGTCAACCAGCGTTTGGACATTATGTCGGCCGAACGGTATACGGGATGGCGGGTGGCGGTTTTCAGCACCGCGCTGGCAAATACCCGCTCGGCCTCGGCGGTTTTTCCGCCCTGAAGCAGATGCCAAGCGACGAGGGTTTTAACCACCGGCAGCCACTCGCCCAGAGTGCTCGACTTGTCCATCGCCCTGAGCCCCGCACCGACCACGCCTAGATGGTTGGACGGATTGGCGGCATGAATGCGCCAAACCCGCAAAAAAGCATGGTCCTGCGCAGTATCGGCAGCCAGCGGCCATACTGCCAGGAGAACCAAAAAAAATCCAAGAATTTTCATGCTTTCATTTTATCAGTTTTGGAGAGGAAAAACAAATAATTTACAATTGACACCAGGTGTTTTTTTTCATATCGTTTTGACTTTATAAGCTTACGGTTTTTCCAATGTCTCATCAGGAGGCTTAAAAGTGTCCGATTTTCTCGTCTTTGATCGTGTTTCAAAAAAATTCGGCGCGCTGACTGCGGTCAACGATGTTTCCTTTGTCGTAAAAAAAGGCGAATTCTTCTCGCTGCTTGGCCCGAGCGGATGCGGGAAAACCACGCTGCTGCGAATGCTGGGCGGGTTTGAACGCCCTGATTCCGGACGGATATACCTTGGCGGACGCGATATTACGGATTTGCCCCCTAACCTGCGCCGAGTGCATACCGTATTCCAGAACTACGCGCTTTTTCCGACGATGACGGTTTGGGACAACATCGCTTTTTCGCTGCGCCTTGCGAAAAATCCGAAATACGTCATCGAAGAGTCGGTCGACTCCATCCTTGAGCTGATCAGAATGAGTGACCATGCCTACAAATACCCCAGCCAACTTTCCGGCGGACAGAAGCAGCGCGTGGCAATCGCCCGCGCACTTGTCGATCGACCTCAAGTGCTGCTGCTCGACGAACCGCTGGCGGCGTTGGATTTGAAACTTCGTCAGCACATGCTGCTCGAACTGGACACCATCCACGACCAGGTCGGTATTACCTTCATGTACGTGACGCATGACCAGGGCGAGGCGATGTCCCTCTCCGACCGGATTGCCGTGATGAACAAGGGTAAAATCGAACAGCTTGACAAACCTGCAAAAATCTACGAAGCACCGCTTTCCGCCTTTGTCGCCGCATTTATCGGAGATACCAACTTCTTCGAAGGCGAAATTGTCGCCACCGATGGAGATTACTGCCTGATTTCAATTCCCGGCTTCGGTCGCATCCGCGCCTTCAACGACAAAAATCTCGCGTCAGGACAACGAGTGCTGCTCTCGGTCCGTCCGGAAAAGATACACGTTTCGCTCCACCAGCCCAAACCCGAGAACGGCGAGCGTCTCAACGTGTTTAAATCGGAAGTTACCGACATCATCTATCAGGGCGTTTACACGAAATATTGGCTCAAAACCGCCGACCGATCCGTCTTTGCGCTCAAACCACACTCGCGTTTTCTGCTTGACCAGGAGCCAATCACCTGGAACGACACCACCTACCTCTGGTGGCATCCAGACGATGCCTACATGGTTGAAAGCAATACCGCACTTGACGAATCGCTGCTGCAGACCGCACCGCAATCCAAAGGAAACACGCAACAATGAAATCAAGAAACTCCTCGCGTTGGACGGAGTGCCTGACCACATTGCCGTCCTTTCTTTGGCTTACGCTATTTTTCGTTGTGCCAACCCTCATCGTGCTGAGCATCGCTTTCCATGCTCCGTCGCCCGACGGAAACGTGTTGCCGGGGTTCACTCTGTCCACTTGGAAATCTATTTCGAACCCGAACTATCCCGCCATCGTGTGGCGAACCATCTGGATTTCGGCGGCTACAACGTTCCTCTGCGTGGTTCTCTCCCTGCCCTGCGCATACAGCATCGCCCGCATGACCACGCGCTGGCGCTCAATTATCGCAGGCCTTATCATGCTCCCGTTCTGGACGAGCTTCATCGTCAGAGTATTTGCGTGGCGCACACTGCTCAATCCGGAAAGTTTTCTGCAGAAGGCGTTAATTGCCATCGGGCTTGCCACTGAAAACACATCGCTGAACTACAACTCCGGGGCGATTCTGCTGGTGTCGGTCTACTCTTTTCTGCCGTTTGCCATCATGCCGATTTACACCGCCGCGGAGAAGTTCGACTACTCGCTGCTGGAGGCGGCGCGCGATCTGGGCGCAAAATCGTTTTTCGCATTCCGCAGGATTTTCATCCCCGGAGTGCGCCGCGGCGTGATATCGGCGATTCTTATGGTGTTCATTCCCGCCATTGGCTCCTATGTGATTCCCGATCTGGTCGGCGGCCGCGACTCCGAGCTTATCGGCAACAAGATTTATCAGCGCACCTTCCCTGACCGCAATCTGCCGCATGCGTCGGCATTGGCGGGCATCATGGGGATTTCGGTTCTGGTGCCACTTGCCTGCGTGGCATGGTGGATAAAACGGCAGGATGCGCGTGAGGCAAAGCGTCTGGCAGAGGCAACTGCCCGGAAAATCTCGGGAGGCGTGTCATGAAGCGATCGAGATTCGCCATAGTGATTCTGATTTTGGTAATGGTGTTTCTCTACCTGCCGATAGTCGTGCTGATTACCAACAGCTTTAATTTGTCGAAATACGGCGGAGAATGGATCGGCTTTACTTTCAAGTGGTATCAGGCGCTGTTTTCGATACAGAACCGTGAAATCTGGCTTTCGTTCCAGCGCTCGCTGATTGTCGCGGCGAGCGCAACTGTGGCCAGCTGCATAATCGGCACCACCGCTGCACTTGCGCTTCATCGGTGGAAGGACAGGTTGCAGACCGCGCACTACAGCCTGATCTACACCCCGCTGGTTATGCCTGAGATCCTGATGGGTATTTCGCTGCTGATGATGTTCACCTCGGCGGGAATCGGATGCGGTCTTGGTACAATTATCATTGCCCACATCACTTTCTGCGTGTCGTATGTCGCAATGACGGTGCTGGCGCGCCTGCAGGACTTCGACGATTCGCTGGTGGAGGCGGCATACGATTTGGGCGCAGGTCCATGGTATGCATTTTTCAAAGTGCAGCTGCCGATTCTCCTGCCCGGAATTATCGCCGGCGGCTTGCTTGCCTTCACCCTGTCCATCGATGACTTTGTCATCACCTTCTTCGTAACCGGACCGGGGGCCGACACGCTGCCACTGAAGATATACTCAATGATCAAGCACTCGCGCCAGATGCCCGTCATCAACGCGCTTTCCACGCTGATGCTGACCTTCACCTGCCTGCTGGTTGCCATCTCAAAAATAACCGGACGGCGCAAAATCAAGCACAACACCGCACACCGACACCGTTCAAGCCTGCAGGTGCAGGCCAACCGCCATGTCGGTTAAGCCTAGCCCGAGCGGATTGCAACGCAAAGCACAATGGACTTGTCACAAGCCAAAGAGGAAATACGAGCCCGAATCGACATCGTCGATTTGATTGGATCGCGCATCACGCTGAAGCGCAACGGTTCTGCGTGGAAGGCCTGCTGTCCTTTTCACAACGAGAAAACCCCGTCTTTCGTTGTAAATCAGGAGCGCCAGCAATATCACTGCTTCGGATGCGGAGAACATGGGGATATCTTCTCGTTTCTTCAGAAGCATGACGGAATGAGCTTTGTCGACGCGGTTAAGATGCTGGCGGAAAAGGCGGGAGTAGAGATTACCGAGCGCGAAGATCCGCAAGGCAATCTGCGGAAACGCCTCTACGCGCTGCATGCCGAACTAGCCGAATTCTACCGCCGCTGCCTTTTGCAGACCAAGGAGGCGGCGATCGCGCGCGACTACCTGCTTTCGCGAAAACTTCCCGCTGATATCTGTGAAAAATTCACCATCGGTTATGCGGTGCGCAATCCGTCTGACGCCATCGAACAATGGGCGAAAAAACACAAATTCACAATGAGTGAACTTGAGGCCGGTGGGATCGTCCTGCCCTCAAAACGCGGCACAGGATACTACGACCGTTTTTGCGGACGCCTGATTTTCCCAATCCGCGACGCCCAGGGACGGGTGGTGGCGTTCAGCGGTCGCATCCTCGATCCGAAGGCGCATCCGGCAAAATACATCAACAGTCCGGAAACACCGATTTTCACCAAAGGCAATATTCTCTACGCGATGGAAAAAGCCTCGCGATTCATCGTCAAGGAGAAGAACCGAGAGGCCATTCTGTGCGAGGGGCAGATCGATGTCATTCGCTGCCATGCCTGTGGCTTTGAGAGCGCAATCGCATCTGAAGGAACGGCCTTTACGAAGGAGCAGGCATTGCTGCTGAAGCGGAGCGCGGACAATGCGATTCTGCTTTACGATGCGGACAATGCAGGACGCAAAGCGGCAATCAGAAGCGCTGACATTCTTCTTTCCCATGAAATTCCGGTGCGCGTCGCCTCGCTCCCCGACGGAGAGGACCCCGACTCGTTTTTGCGAGAGCGGCAACCGGCGGAATTTCGCAAACTGCTCGACGCGGCAATTTCGATTACGACCTTCCAGATCCGCTCGCTCAAGGCCAATGAGCAAAACCCCGATTCCATTGAGTCGGTCACAAGAATCGGACGAGAGGTGATACAGCTGATTGCCAAATGTCCAAGCAGCATTATGCGTGCGAAACTGCTCAATGATGCCTCCGCCGAACTGAACATGCCGGTTTGCGCACTGGAGGAGGATTTGCAAAGGGAAATTGCGGACGCCAAAAACCGTCAGCACAATTCGGAGCGTTTCAAGGAAGTTTCCGCTGTCAAAAAAAAGCGTGCACCGGAGCCGAAGACACCGGCCCAGCATCCAGAGCCTCTGCAAAATACCGAGGTCGAAAGCAATCTGCAAAAACTTGATCTGCAAGCGGAAGCAGAAATCGAGCCGCCGCCCCCGCACGACGAGCTGGAGGCCGGAGCGTTTTTGCTTGAATTCGAAAACGACACCGAGCTACTGGAATTCGCCAAGGCCTATCTGCCTTGCTCGATTTTCTCCCATCGGCTGACCCGGGGCTTGGCAAAAGCGATTCTCGAAAACACATCTAACTGCTCCGATGCGGTACAGCACTTCTTGACCGGTTTGTCCGGTGATGACAAGACAATAATCGGAAAGCTACTGATTCAGGAGCACAAGACCGCTTTCGCCCGCGAATTTTCGAAGGAGGAAGCGGCACAGAGTTTCATCAGGAAACTTTGGATCAACGAGTTGACCCGCAACCGCAATCAGCTTTTCGATCAAGATGAAAATGACGATGCAAATGTAAATCGCATCTTCTCGCTCTCGATTATGATAAAAAAAATCGGCAGCGCGCCATGGGATCAAGTTGCAGAACTGATCGGTCAAATTTCCACTGAGTTTTCCTAAAATTTATGATTGAATGATGTTTCTATTTATAGTAACATGGTGATGTTTTTAGGAGCTTACGAAAATGAAAATACCCTACAAGACGATTCTGGGCGAAGGTGAACTGCCCAAAGCATGGTACAACCTGCGGGCGGACATGAAGAAAAAACCAGCGCCGTTGTTGAATCCCAAAACGCATCAACCGGTCTGCGAAGAAGAGTTGAAGCAGGTCTTCTGTGATGAACTGGCAAAGCAAGAACTCAACGAGACCGATGCGGAAATTCCGATTCCCGACCCCGTTCTGGACTTTTACCGGATGTTTCGTCCCTCCCCGTTGATTCGGGCATACTTCCTTGAAAAGGCGTTGGGGACACCGGCCGCCATCTACTACAAATTCGAGGGTAATAACACCTCGGGTTCGCACAAGCTCAACTCGGCAATTGCGCAGGCCTACTATGCAAAAGCGCAGGGGCTTACCGATGTTACCACTGAAACCGGAGCCGGACAATGGGGCACGGCGCTCTCGATGGCCTGTGCATTCTTCGGCCTGAACTGTCATGTCTACATGGTCAAATGTTCGTATGAGCAGAAGCCGTTCCGCCGTGAAGTGATGCGAACATACAATGCCGATGTAACCCCTTCGCCGTCAATGACCACCGAAATCGGCAAATTAATCAACCGTGAGCATCCGGGCACCAGCGGTTCGCTTGGATGTGCGATTTCCGAAGCGGTGGAAAAGGCGGTAAGCACCCCGGGCACGCGCTATCTGCTCGGCAGTGTGCTGAATCAGGTGTGTCTCCACCAGTCCATTATCGGTCTGGAGACCTCGTACGCACTTAAAAAACTGGGTGTTAAACCTGATGTGATTATCGGTTGTGCCGGCGGCGGCTCGAATCTGGCTGGAATTATTGCTCCTTTCATGGGTGAAAAGCTTCGCGGGGAAAACGATTATCGCTTTATCGCGGTAGAGCCTTCGAGCTGTCCGTCTTTGACGAGGGGACGCTATGCCTACGACTACTGCGACACCGGAAGGGTCTGTCCCCTTCAAAAGATGTACACGCTCGGTGCCGACTTCATCCCATCGGCTTCGCATTCGGGCGGATTGCGCTATCACGGCATGAGTTCGCTTATCTCCGAACTCTACGATCAGAAACTCATTGAAGCGCGCTCGGTAACGCAGAGCGAGGTTTTCGAAGCTGCCACTCTCTTTGCCCGCACCGAAGGGACTCTGCCGGCACCAGAATCCTCTCATGCGATTAAAGCGGCAATCGACGAGGCGCTGCGCTGCAAAGCGGAAGGACGCGCTGAAACGATCGTCTTCGGTCTGACCGGCACCGGCTACTTTGACCTACTTGCCTACGGGAAGTTCAACAACGGTGAAATGCAGGACTACATCCCGACCGACGATGAGCTTGCCGAGGCATTCACAAGAATTCCCAAGATCTAGAACAAGACACGAAAAAAGCCGCGCCTTCCCGGCGCGCCTTTTTTCGTGTCGTCGCAAACAGAACTTAGACAGTTATCTGTCCTTCGGCTGATTTGACGTTCCTATCCTCCAATCCCATCTTTTTGAGATCGATGTCGACAATTTCGAGCGGCTTGTTCGTACGCCATGCGCCACGGGTGAAGTCGTCGATGTCGAAGGATTTGCCGCGGCTGAGTGCAGACTTTTCCGTCAACTCGCAAATACAGCAGGTGCTCGCAAGATCGTAAACGTCCATATCCAGCGGAATTCCCTGCTGCAAGCAGTAGACCCAGCGGGCATCCATGATGAAGTCCATACCACCGTGCCCACCGACACGCTTGGCCAACTCGCCGACCGTCTTCCAGAGCGGATGGCGATATTTTTCGCGGATTTCATTTGCCTTTTCTTCGCTGAACCAGTGGTGCGCACCGGCTCCGACCGAGTTTTCGAACACCACACGGTAAGGATAATCGCAAATCGCGCCCTTGGTACCGGAAAGGAACTGGATGCGCGAATACGGACGAGGCGTCGCCACATCATGCTGAATGAGCAAGGTCTTGCCGTTTACCGTCTTGATCAGCGAGCTGTTCATATCGCCCATCGCGACATTCGCCTTGCGGCGGGGATTGTCGGCTTTGAGCTTTGCATCCATGAAAGCCCTGAAGTTGGCTTGTTTGGAATCAACGGAAACCAGATAGTCGAGACGGTCGCCGCGGTTGATATCCATCGTCAGGCACAACGGCACCAGCCCGTGGGTCGGGTAGGCGTTGCCAGCATGCTTCTTGTTGTGGTCGAAACGCCAGCATTCGACGCCGGGCCACTCGCGCTGGCACATCCAACGCAGATCGTGAATGTATGCCCCTTCCCCGTGAACAAGTTCGCCAAGCATTCCGAGTTTGGCGAGATTGAAAGTGAGCATTTCGATTTCACCGTAGCAGCAGTTTTCCAACTGCATGCAATGCTTCTTGGTGCTTTCGCTGGTTTCGACCAGCTCCCAGCATTCATCGACGGTGAATGCGGAAGGAACTTCGGTAAAGACGTGCTTGCCGCCGCGCATCGCAGCCAACTGGACGGGAACGTGCAGATTCCAAGGGGTGGTGTTGTAAATGACATCCACGTTGGGATCATCGCACATCGCCTTCCACGCATGATCACCAAGGTATTCCTTGGCGGCGGGCTTGTTCTTTTTGGAGAGCATCTTCTGGGCGTTCTTGACCTTCCAGTCGACATTGTCGCAAATCGCCGTGACCGTGATGCCGGGCAAGTTGCAAACGCGCCCGACCACGCCGCATCCGCGGCTGCCCATGCCGATTACTCCCAAACGGATGTTGGGGATCGCAGGCGCGGCGTAACGGTGCATCGGGGCACCGATATTGGCGGACAACCATCCGTTGCGTGAAATACATCCGCCCGAGGCAAACGCCGCACCGGTAAGGGCAGCTCCCTTGAGAAAGTTTCTTCTACTTTGCATTTTTGTTTCCCTTTCTGATTTCAAACATTAAACATTAGCGATCCGCAAGCGCTTTGGCGGCCTCATTGACCGCGGCGGTGATGGCATCAACCTGCTCTTTGGTCTTGCCGGAATTCTCGGTGGCAACCAATTTATATTCGGAATGCATCGACTTGAGCACCGCGTCAATCTTCGTCATATCAGCCCCCTCTTTGCGAAGCTGGGAGATTTTTTCGAACTCTTCGATACCGTCGCGAAGAGCTTCCCAACGAACGGAGAGACGCATTCCCGGATAAACGAGGAATGTGTCGCCCGGCAACCAGGTTTTGTAGGAAGTATCGAAGAGCGGATTGAGCGGCCAGTTGCAGAACGCCCAGCGCAGGAATCCGTCAAAACCGACTGCCGCGGGATAGACGCCAAGCCAGGTCGCTTCTTCAATCGGGCTATGAGTAAAGGTGTTGGGGCGACGCGGCGAGCAGCAAACATAGAATGTCGAAGTTTTGCCTTCGGCCTTGCGCTTGCGCGCGTCTTCGAGGAAGGCAGGGGCATTGGCATGCTCGAGGTAAACGCAGAACGGATCCAGCTCGATGCCCTTGAAGTTGCTTGCCACCTGATTGGCCGCCATCGTAATTTTGATACGAGGTGAATTTTCGCGAATCAAGGCGGCGACGGCCTGCATCTGCTTGGGACCGCGTTCATCCATAGCGATATAGGTCTTTCCGAGCCATCCTTTCTTCTTCAGGTGCTTTTCAAAGTCGCGGAGGAACGGAGCCCAGAACTTCTTGTGCTTGTCGGAACCGGTCGGCAGCCAGTCAAACCGCTTGTCTCCGGTTTCGGCGTCGATGAAGAAGATGCGATCGCCCCAAGGCACCATCGAGTAGCAGTGAATCTGCGGACCGAGGCCGCAAGACTGCGCGAACTTGACATATTCGTCAAAGAGCGAATAGTCGTGTGTCCAGCTGCCATCCTTGTGGAGGTAGTGCTTGATCATCGTGTGGTACGGATCGAAGTTCTGGTGGTTCCAGGGCAAATCGGTGAGCGTGGTGGTGATGGTCTTCTGACCGGCCCCCGCGAGCTCCTGGTAGATAGGCTTCAGCAATTCATAGTGGTTCTTGCTGAAAGGTTCGACACCGTGATAGCGTGCTACAGCCCAAGGATGCTGCCAGAGATCAAGGAAGTACCCCCACTTCTTGGAATCGGTCAGCCTCATGTCCAACACTTCCAGTTCAAGGATGAAAGACACCTTGTTACCGCCGGCTCCGATTACATCGACAGGAGCTTTGTAGAGACCGGTCTTTGCCTTGGCGGGAACCGTAACGGTAATCCAGCAGGGACGGTACCCGTTTGCGGGCATATCCACACGCTCGGCGGTATCAAGCACATCGCCGATCAACTTGTCTTTCGCCATAACATAGCGGACGAAACGGGTCTGCACTGCGGAGGGATCAATCTTTTTCCCGTTCTCGTTGACAAGCTCGCCGACTTTTACGCGCAACTGATCGACTTTACCTTTGCTCCAAACGACAATCTGACCGCTCACGCGTTCTTTTTTCCATGCGGTAAGCTTGATGGTTTTCTGGGCTTGGTCACCGATTGCATTTGCACCGTTGATGCGGACCAACGGGGCTACGCGACCGCACAGCCCGTCGGTTTCAGGAGCCTTATCAAGTATGGGTGTTTTAGGTTCATAAGTGTTTTTGAGCCAGTTAATCAGCTCTGCATTGTTTGCGGCATAGACACCGCCAGCCAAGCATATACCGGCCAACGCTAGTGCAATAGATTTCATCTACATCCTCCAAGTTGTTTTCAATCACTACTTTGCAATTTTATCAAAAAATCAGTCTCACTGCAAGAATCCGGACCACGCCGGAGCCGTGGCCGTTATCGCTCATGTCGATTTGGATGCGTTTTACGCGTCGGTTGAACAGCGCGACCATCCGGAATGGCGCGGAAAGCCGGTGATTGTCGGCTCCGCGCCCGATGAACGCGGAGTGGTCTCCACCTGCTCCTACGAGGCGCGCGCCTTCGGCGTGCGCTCCGCGATGCCTTCCCGCACCGCCTATCAGCATTGCCCTCACGGAATTTTCGTGCGCCCCCGCATGGAGGTTTACCGCGAGGTATCGAAACAGGTCTTCGATATTTTCTCTCGCTATTCTCCCTTTGTCGAGCCGGTTTCGGTGGATGAGGCTTATATCGACATTACCGGCAGCGAACACCTTTTTGGAGGATACCTCGGACCGGGAGGCGGCGCGAAGAGAGTATTTGGCATTGGTGGAAGATGTCGAGAACGATACGGCTTATAGGTTTCGGCCTCGACGATCTCAGCGACCGGCGTATCGGCCGCGCACCGGATCTTTTCGCCACCGCCGCGTCGGAGGACGAGCTGCTGCTCAAGCGCGAACGCCTCTCCGAGACGGTGGACAAATTACGCCGGCGCGGTTATACGCTGTAATGAATTTCCGCGAAAAAGCATCTGGCGAATTTATCGCATAAGTATGCAGGTGCCGTTCGCTTTCGGGAAGGGGTTGCGCCAGTTCATGACAAAGGCGGGTTTGTTGTTGATGGACCACACCGCCACCGGTTCCGGAGCGTTTTCGCCGAAAAAGGCGGTGTATTTTTCCATGGCGGTCGCATCGACCGGTTCGGTCCAGTTGGCATCGCTGTCTTTAGCTCCCGCCCAGCCGTCCTTGGTCATATCCACATAGATTCGCGCCTGGTAGTTGGTGTAGGAAAACGGCGAGTAGGTGCTTATTCCCGTAGGCTTGTCGCCGCGGAAATATATCTCCTGCAGTGCTTGGGCGTTTTGCGTTGTATAGTTACCGACGCTGGTTAAACACTCCGGGAAGACGATTTTCGTCAACGAAGCGCAATTTTTAAACAAATACTCCAGATTGGTTGCAGTTGAGTTTGAGAAGTCTGCCGTCGAGACTTTGGTGTTTGAGAAAGCTCCGTTCGAGCTGGCGGTTGTAGTAACCGAGAATTCGGCTGTTCCGGAGAGGTTGGTGCAACCGTTAAAGGCGCTGCTGTATATTCGCGTCAGATTGGTCGGGAAGAAGGGTTCGAGAGTTGTAAGCGCTTGGCAGTTTTGGAAGGTGCTGCTGTGAATTTCAAACGTGGAATTGGTTTCGTTGAATTTCACCCATTTCAGATTTTTGCAGTTTTTAAACATACTGCCACTAAGATTTCCATGACTGCTCCGACTCATATCGATGCCGGTTATTCCGCAGTTGACGAACATCGAGTCATTGGCCGAAAATCTCGCTTTATGCATATTGCAGTCCGCAATCAAATTGCTGCAACCACCGAAGACCGCTCCGTAAAATCCGTTGATTTTTTCGGGAAGGAACGGAGTTACGGTGTGAAGACGGATGCAGTTTTGAAACACGGCTCCGTTCAATGTGAAGGTGACATTGGTAGGAAGCAAAACCGTCTCCAGTTTTTTGCAATTGGCGAAGACTCCGGCCTGGTAATTATCGTTTTTGCAGTTGCCTAGGTCTATGGAGGTGATGCCGGTGTTGTAAAAGTTGTTGTTGTAATAAGTTCTAGCCTTGGAGTGAAGTGTAAGTTTGCCCGTCAGGTTGGAGCAATTTCTAAAGGTTGCGCCATGCAGTTCGGTAATTGTTTCGGGGAGGAACGGCTCAACGGTTTCCAATGCGGTACAGCCTTCGAAGACACTGTTTTCAAGGACTTGCAGCTTGGCTGGCAGGATAACGCTTTTAAGAGCGGTGCAGTTTTGGCAAACCGAACTATACAGGCGCGTTATAGTGTCGGGGAAGGTGATTTTGGTGATGGAGTAGAAATTCTTGAAGCAGCTGCTATTGATCTTAGTGACATTTGCCGTCCCGATTTTTGAAGGGATGATGATTTCGGTGACATCGTTAGTGGCAAGAGCGGTGATGGTGGCGTTATTGCCTGAGAGCGTATAAGTCCAAGTTCCGCATTCATCGGTGTATTCATCCGCGATAGAGGCGGAGGAGAACACTAAGCTAGAGACGAAAAATATGCAGCAAAATAACACTTTTTTCATAATCATACTCCTATTCTCAAAACCAAAACAACCTTACGAGATTAAATATAAAGCTTTTTTTAGCATTAGTCAAGGGGTTGAGGG
>JAZQGX010000179.1:0-4913 GCA_045540275.1 Kiritimatiellia bacterium
GCCGTCGTCGCCTGGCCACACGGGAATCTCGCCCGAGACCGCAAAATCTTCTGCCGCGACTGGCGCGGCATAGGCGGCAGGCATGCCGGTCGCCGTTCCGTTTCCGTAAGATGCAGGGCAGATGTAGCGCAGAGAGTGCGTCAGGAATTCAAGCGCCCGGTTTCGGATTATCCGTCGTTCCGAATTGATCAGCGAGGATTCCATCAGCCTATTGACGGCGGCGAAAGACTCCGAAACACTCAATTTCGCCTTGTCCGCAATTCTGGCGAACGACAGTCTTTCCGACTTGTTTCCAATCAAGGCGGCAAGGACAAGAATATCTTGGTTTTTCAACATCGGCCTACTCCATTCGCAATTTGCGAAAATTATATCATTCGCGATTCGCGAATGTCAAGTGGCTACTTGCAGAAAACGCCGCTCTCGTTCGAGGGCGGCTTCTGTGTTTACTTGTCCTTCTTCGGATCGAATTCAATCTTGATGGGGCGGTCGGGGATGGCGTGAACCTTCTCCCAAACAGCCCGTTGCACATCATTGGTAGGCTTTGGAGCCCAACCTTGCTGGCAGGCTTCAAGATAGGTTGTGAACTTGGCTGGAGTAATCCCAAATCCTTTTAGGTAGGGGATAAATCGCTCTTGTATGTCGACCTGGAGCCGGCATCCAAGAAAACGGTCAAGGTCAGCAGGTCTTGTCACGCTCGTCAGAAGCGAATCGAGGTAGTTGGATGTCTGCGCCCCAGCCAAAAGGCAGAAGCCACGAGTCACCTCCTTTTTCACGCGCTCCGAGTAAAACTGCGGTTTGCTGCCATTTCCTTCTCGGAGACGAGACAGGTTGACCATTGTCCATTTGTTTTCAGGCGCATGAAGAATCGTTGGAAGATTGGCATCATTGACGATAAAGAGCGATGCACTCCCCTTGATCGTAGGATTCGGAAGCGAGAAGTTACCTTTCTGAACATCGATTTTCAGATGATGCTCTTTGGCAAAGCCGTCCGCAACCTCAAATATTAATCCTTCGTCGGCAGCGTTCTGTGCGTTGACGAATACGATATTTCCGCGCTGGGAGTTGGGGATTTGGATTTCGCCCCCCGTCCTTGCGTTCCATCGTTCCATCATTTGCTCGCGGTTCAGCTTCCGTTTTACTCTCGTAGCTCCATTTGTCTGCGATTCCGCCAGGGCGAATGCAGAGACAAGTGTGATTGTTGTAAGAATCAAATGCTTCATAGTTTACTCCTTCAATATCCATTAGCTTTGCGAAGAAGCCTCCGCTTCGCAATCGGTCCAAGTGTCATTGGCGCTATTCCTTTTGCCTCCAGCATGATGTTCGCCGACTCGACAAAGTCGTCTACATCCTGCTCCGTAATGCCGGGCTTGCTTGTCATCTCGCGAAAGGTTGATTCAATCTCCGTCCTGTAGACGGACAGTCGTTGAAGTTCCTCTCGCGACTCTTTCATGATGAGTGCAATGTCCTCTCCGGCATCATATCGTGCCTTTAGGTCGATCTTTGTTGCAATCATGTCACGCTTCAATTGCGCCTCTTCCGGCGTATCGTCTTTCGTTACGATTATTGGCGTTTCAAGTGACTTAAGGAAATCACGCGTAAACCAAAGTTCATACTCTGGGTCGCCAACAGCCGCAGTCCCCGGCGGAACAGTCAGCAACGCCGCTATTGAGTTGTCGCTCCGCGTGTCAAAAATGGCGTATGCGGGACGCGGCTCGGTCTGTGAAGTGTTGTTTGTATAAGCTGCTGGAGGACGGTGGTGGATGTTCCACTTCATCTTTTGGCGAAATGTAAGACCCTCTGGCGACTCTCGCTCCCAATAAGGGACTTCTTTGGGGGCTGCGGGTTCAGGAGTGGGCTCTACAGCTCTCGCCGAGATTTCTGGCGTTGCCTCGACTATCTTTGATGGCCTCTTTTCCTTTACATTGTGTGCAGTCTCAATGTGGCTTTGTTTTAGAAGATACCATGAACCTGCTGCGAGCGCGATTACAATCGCGCCTGCCGCAATACCTCTCGCGACATTGAGGGTTGATTGCCGAGTTTTTGCCTGAGGTTTTTTGCCAGTCCCTTGCTCAATCCTAATGGCGGCTATGCCTTTGCTGGCCAGCGCTTTGAACAAAGCTTCTCGACTCTCCGCCTCGAACTCTTCGACGGTTTGTTTGCCGTCCTTGGCCCTGTATGTTACGCTCCAATTCATTTCGCTTTGAAAATTGAAAGCCCGCCCGTGCAATCACGGACGGGCTTTGCGTCATTTACGCTTCAGCGCGATTAGGCGCGACGACGACGGAGGGCAAGACCCGCCATGCCGAGAAGCATGAGGAGGCCACTTGTCGGCTCCGGGACAGCCGTGTACCAGCCAGCACCTTTATAGCCAGCAGTAACATCGTTGAGCGCGGTCGCTACGCCGCTCTCCTTGAAGCTTATGGATTCAGCTCCAGTTGCGGGGCCGTTTGCGGTGGCGACCGTTGACACATAAAGGTAATCCTTCCCGCCAACGTTCTCGGTGAAAGCAAAGATTGCATTAATTGTCGCAGCAACACCCGCACCACCATAATCAAAAGTAGTAGCCTTCGCAGCAATCTTTCCTGCCGTGGAAATAGAGCTGCTATCAAGGGAGCCACTTGTCCAATCATTCCCCGCAGCAAAGGCGGTAACGATGTCTGCCGCCTTGTCCGAGGTGAACAAGTAAACCGTGGATGCAACGATGGAGCCATCTTCATAGGCGTTCACCGCGCCACCACTCTTGGCTGTCTTCCAGTCGAACGATGCCGCCTGAGAGACCGTTGCCGCACAGACGATTGCAGCTACTATCATCAGTTTTTTCATTGTTTTTTCCTTTGTTTGTTCTTCAACGGCTTACGACCCTGTGCCGTAAACCCTGAAATTGATTTTAGAGAGCAGACGGGAAGTTCAGTTTCTCAGTTGTTGCATTAGCCTTTACCCAGACGGCTTCGCCAGGGTTCAGCACCTCGCCCTCTACTTCTTCATCGCTACCATCAAACCACGCAGTACCATCTTCATCATCATACCAATAGAACTTGCTACCAGCAACCATGTAGCCGTCTTTGTCGAGTTTCTGGACACTGATAGAACCGCCTTCGTAGGTTTCGGCATTGTACCCCATAGGAGCAATGAACTTGCCGTTGTTGTTGTCATCATTAAAGGGCACCGCCACGGGCGTTGGATTGCTGACAAGCTTGAAACCGGCACGGAGGGCAACGTCAATAGAGCCATCAGCGACCTGCCCTGCTGACTGAAGTTTTTCTGTTGTCGAGTTTGCCTTGATCCAGACAGCTTCACCTGGAGCATAGGTTACTTGCCCACGAACAACCTCTTCGTCGCTACCATCAAACCAACCCGTGCCGTCTTCATCATCATACCAATAATATTTGCTTCCAGCAACCATGTAGCCATTGGCATCAAGGGACTGGATGCTAATCGAGCCGCCATCGTAAGTATCTTTGTCGTATCCTGTAGGAATGATGTCGCAGAGATCCATGCCCTCGCCTGAAATCGCCACGAACTGAGCACCAGCAGCCGAGAACCCAGCCTTGAGCTCATTCTGTGCATACCCCACAATAAGCGAACGTGTCGAATAGCCTTGCTATTGCGGCATTCCGACCATATAAATAGGCAGATGCGGGGCAGAAAAGTGCAGGGGGTACAATGACATAATCCGCCTTGAATGGTATAATATTCGTGTTCTGTGAAACTTGTCAAAGCCATGAAAAATAGCCCCCAAAAGATGCCGAAGAAAGGCAGTGCGAAACACATCGCTCGGTTGTTGAGTTCGCCTGAAAACCTGAAGCAATTTGCAAAGGCTTGCAACATCGAGCCAAGGTCAATGAATGTTGTCGTTCCGAGAAGAGATGACTGTTTTCGCGAACGCGGCAATGCAGTTGTACTGCAACGATTGGGTTTGACGAAATATACACAACAACTCAAGGAGTTTTGGCCGGGGCGCGGACACCATTGGGATGGCGTTGTCTATGGAAAAGATGGCGATGTGGATGTTGTTCTGCTCATAGAAGCCAAGGCGCATATTGGCGAGATGAACTCCAGCCCAATGAACAGGAAAACAACTAAAACCGTCAATCAGCGGATTTGCGCGTTAAAAAAGGCCGCACAACACTTCGGTGCGAAGTTTAACGAATTCTGGACGGGTTCAAAGTATCAAACCGCCAATCGTCTCGCGTTTGCCTATTTTCTGTCCGGGGTCGCGAAGAAGCCCGCCAGAGTCGTATACGTCTTGTTCACCGGTGACAGGGAGATTGCGCACGGCAAGATCGCAACGAAAGAGATGTGGGAAAAGAAGTTCAATTCGGCAATTGAAGACCTTGGTTTGCCAACCGATGACTCGAAATGTGGAAGAAGAGTCAAGAGTATGTTGCAATGCGTAATTGTTCCAGTCGAGGGACTTGAATAGTAGCGGTGCTGCATCGGCTTGCGCCAGAAGCCGCGAAAATTGGCTTCTGTGGGCTTTGGTGCGGTCGGGCGAGTGGTCGGCGGGGTGAGGGCGAGAAACGCGACAGCGGCGGCTTGTGGCGGCTGTGTGCGAAAAAACAGAAAAGCCGCCGACTCCATAGCTGGAATCGGCGACTTGTTTGGCCGAATCAACGGCCTCAGAGACGATTAGTCATCGTTGGGGTCTTCTTGATCCCAAGCACCAGGGTCCCAGTTGTCGGATGATTCGGCGGGGTAAAGATACCCCTTGTCGATTTCTGCGGCTCCCTCGTCGGGGAGTTCCGAGAGTGCCTCATTATAGAAACGGCAACAAATGGGGTTGATTCATTGGGAGGGCCGCGCTCCGTCGCGGCCACATATGACGGACGGGACAGAGCCCGTCCCTCCCTGATGCAAATCAAACCCTTTAATTGCCGGAGCAATAGTTTTGCCCGTATTTTAGGGGTGCTTGT
>JAZQGX010000180.1:0-5517 GCA_045540275.1 Kiritimatiellia bacterium
ATCCTGTTAGTCCTGTCAAAAAAGACCTCCACCTCCTCTACCTCGGCCGCCGCCATCCCCTCAAGGGCCATGACTGTCTCCAAGCTGCCGTCAGGCAGTTGCAACCCCAGTTGTAAACAGTAGGAAGCAGGTCAGACCTACTTTCTACTGTTTGCAAGTTGCAAGTTGTCTCCAACGCATTTGGTGACGAGCTTGAAAAGGTCTGGAACTGGTGCGATGTGCTCATCCTCCCGACTCTCTCCGACAACTTCGGCCTTGTCATCGCCGAGGCCCTCGAACGCGGCAAGCGTGTCATCACTACTGATGGCGCTCCCGCATGGCGCGATGGCAACGACTATGGTGGGCGTTTGGTTTATCTGAAAGGCTATCGGGACGGCTCGACTGAAGAGCGTGTGCGATTACTTAAGAATGCAATAGCGGGGCTGGCATGTCAATCTTTGTGAAGATATTATTCGGAGTATGCGCAGCTCTGATGGTTGCCGGTTCAATCTGCGTCATAATTGCCGCGCTGTTCCAGCCGAGGGAATACAATGGCGATGGCAAATCGCCAAAAGGTGATACGTGGGATGAGTCAATTGAGGATGTCTAGCAAATGAAGATTTCTCTTATAACCGCCTGCTTCAACAGCGAGGCCACGATTCGCACGGCGATTGAGTCTGTTCTTTCTCAACGCGGCGTGGATGTCGAATATATCGTCGTCGACGGCGGCTCAACCGATGGCACGGTCGAGATCCTTAAGGATTACGAAAATAGACTTCTCAACCTTTCAACTATTCAACCTTTCAACTTCCGCTGGCTTTCGGAGAAAGACAACGGCATGTACGACGCCATCAACAAGGGCATCAAGATGGCGACGGGCGATGTAGTTGGCATCTTGAACGCCGATGATGTGCTTGCCACAGACGACACTCTTGCCCATATCGCCTCCGCATTTGAGTCACCGGAAGTCGGAGGCCCGAAGTCCGAAGTCGATTGCGTCTATGCCGACATCAGGTTTGTGAAGCGACGAGACGTCGCTTCCCCCAGTCAGGAGTCGCTTGACTCGTTGCGGGCTGCACCGACGGTGCGGTACTGCTCGGCGAAGAGGTGGCGGCCGTGGATGTTTAGGTTCGCCGCGATGGTGCCGCACCCGTCGTTCTATGTGCGGCGCGAGTGCTTCGAGCGGCTTGGCGGCTATTCGCTCGACTACCGCATCTGCGCGGATTTCGAGCTGGAGCTGCGATATCTTTATCTCGCCAAGCTGAAGGCGGCGTATCTGCCGGAGTGCGTTGTCGTGATGCGCATGGGCGGAGCCTCCACCGCCGGGTGGCGCTCGAACGTCGAAATCAACCGCGAAGACCTCCGCGCACTAAGGGCGAACGGAGTCTGGTCGTGCCTGCCGCTTATCTACCTCAAGTACCTCTTCAAGATCTGGGGGTTTGTGTTTAAGAGGAAGTAGTTGGGAGTTGGTGAGTGGTGGAGTTGGAGATTGGTTTGACTCCTGATTGTATTTGAGGGTCGTCCGAGAGGGCGGCCTTTGCTGTGTCACGAAGCCCCGTTCGGTTTGACCGAGCGGGGCTCCTTGCATTTTGGCGCGTGACGGTGCCGATCCCTTTAGGCTTTCCCCTGTGCCGCGGCGAGCGGCAGCGTCACTGTGAATGTCGTGCCGTTTCCGACTTTGGAATGGCAGTCGATTTTCCCCTTGTATCGCCTGACGACGATTTCGTACACTGTGGCGAGTCCAAGACCGCTGCCGGGTTTGTCGGATGAAGACGGCGCGCGGTAGAACCTTTCGTACATCCGCTTTTGGTCTGCGGCGGAGATGCCGCATCCTGTATCAGACACGACGATTTTCGCCGTGTCTTTTTGTTTGGAAACAGACAGCGCAACGACCCCGGACTCGGTGTACTTCACGGCATTGTCCATGAGGTTGCCGATTATCTCGAAGACGAGGAATGGGTGCGCGCGCACTATGACGTCCGCATCAGAAGGGGTGTAGCGCACCTCCGGACGGTCGATGGTCGCCTTCATTTCCGAGACGATGCGCCAGGCCGCCTCCGAGACGTTTACGTTCTCGGCGTTTGAATCGTCGTAACCGGCGAAGTTTTTCGCGAGGCGCATGTAGGCTGAGATTTTCTTCCTCTCCGCTGTGCAGATCGCCTCTATTTTCCGGGCGGCGCGGACTGGCGGCGTCTCGTTCGAGACGATTGCGCTGGCTTCACTGGCCATGTCCCCGAACGCGCGGGACTGGTTGTGCAGGACCTTTGTCGTCAGCCCCTCCAGCTCGTCCCCCAGACGCCCCATCCTGCGAATTACCCTGGACACTACGATGGCGAGTATCGCCGCGAGCGCGAGCGCTGCATAGAAGAACCTCGCCTCGTTCTCCATTACGGACAGGACGTATTCCTTTGGCGTCGTCTGCGTCCTGTCGTTGCGCGGACGCTTGATCTTTGCCGTGTCCGTCCATCTGGTGTAGAGGAAACCGGCGGTCAGGAGAAGGAAGGCAAGCGGCACAAGGCTTTTCAGGAAGAGGCGGACGAGCCTCTTGCCGAAACTTGTCTCAGTATTCGCGAAGAACATATCCCATACCTCTGTTCGTGTCGATGATCTCTCGGGGCGCACCAAGCGCCTCGAACTTGTTTCGCAGGGTTTTTATCTTGTTCGCCAGGCGCATGGAGAAGCGCTCGACGTCGCCCCAGGCGGAGCGCTCCAGCGCGTTGGCCTCGACGATGCGCCCCTGTGCCTGGACAAGCTGCAGGAGGATGTTGAACTCGTGGTCCGAGAGATCCAGCCTCTCGCCCCGGTATTCGGCGGCGCGTGTGTCGATGGTCATGCGGACATGCCCCCAGGAGAAGGCCTTTTCCATCGTCGCGAGGCTTCCGTGCCAGAGTGCTTTCTTGACGCGGGCCTGGAATGTCCGCTCGCTGAACGGCTTCGCGATGAAGTCGTCGGCACCAGCGTTTAGCGTTTCGGACTCCCCGGCGTCGCCCTGGAAGGAACTCACGGCGACAATCGGCAGGAACGGCTTCTGACGCCGGATGCTCTTCAGGATGGCGCGGCCGTCCATGCGGGGAAGGCACACGTCGAGCACGACGAGCGCAAAGTCCTCGTTCCTCATTCGCGACAGGGCCTCGCGTCCGTCGCTCGTCCTTACGACCTCGAACCGGCATCCTTCAACCTTCATCGATTCGATGTGCGATCTAATTGCATCGAAGTCGGGTGTCGTGTCTTCTGCTACAAGTACTCTCAAGGTTCTCATGAGAACATTATATCATTTATCCGGCCCGGCGGGTGAGGCAAAATCGCGAAGTTGTCAGCGATGACAACTTCGGGGCCTCCTTTTTCGCGTTTGACAAGTTCGTGACAAGTTGCAGAATCCCCTTAATTGCTATACTATCGACGACCCGGCAGGGAGGGTGAAAGGATTGACGCAATGAAGAAACTTACTGTCACGGCGATGGCCGTAGTGCTTTCGCTCGGTGCATACGCGGCCAAGGTGTGCGACTGGCCGCAGCTTCCGGAGGGGACGCTCCCGGACACTGAGGTCGCCACCAACATCCCGCTGCGGGTAAACGCAGAGCGGCTTGATGTGTTCAGCCTGAGGATTCAGGTCTCTGACGCAACTGCGAGCGAGGTGCTGGTTGCAGTCGGCCATGACGCCGACGAGAACGGCGACCTGTCCGAGAACGAGGCGGCGTTCGTGTTCGGCGACGACTGCGGCGAGCGGTACCTCGTGGATTGCCGGGCGGGGCTGGTTGCCGATGTAACGGAAGACACGCTGAGCATAGGACACCGACACTTCAATCCGCTCTGGGACCTTGCGAAGGTTGTCAAACGCGGACCGGGGTCTGTTGGGGAGACGGTCTCCGAGATCATTGAGAACAAGACCTTCTCTATAAGGCTCCGATAGGCAGTAGATGGGTGAAACGATTTCTATGGAGATTAACTGGAATTTAGTCGCGCTTGCTGCGGGCCTGCTGTTCTACGGCATGCTCGCCGCAATGACAATGAGAAGGTCGCTCAAGGCGGCGTGGGGGCGGCTTAGGGCTCTGCCGCGTTTTGTGCAGACTCTGCTTGTTGCTCTGGCGGTTGTTGCCACGGTCGAGGCTCAGAAGCCGGGCAATGGTGGCGGCACGAACGAGCCCCCGGCCAATGTGCCTGGGCCGGGTGGCTTAACGGCTGGGCATAGGCCAGACATATCCCAGCCATCAGACCTGAGAATTGCGGAGAGGCCTAACGCAGTTCGACCGTCAGATCTGCACTTGCTGGGGGTGGAAGAGCCGGCGCCGACGGTTACGGCAGAGGAGATAGCGCAAGGATATCGGCTTGTATCGGTTACAAACGAAGCGGGGCATTCTTTTGCCATGCCGACGAACGCGGTGTATGTCGGAAGGCTTCATCTGCACGGGGCTCGGTCGGATTTTGGAAAGCACATTGTTGACCTGGACGCCATCGGCGGCGAAACGACCGGTTGGGCGTTCCCCTACGGGCCGAGCAACGCGACGACCTCGGTCTTCTGGTGGTTCATGGACGGGAGGCTGCAGGACGCGCTGCGTGATCCCGAGTTCATGGCTTCGGCGGAACTTGGGGATACGCTCGCAATGCAGGGAGAAAGCCGCCTGTGGGCGCACGCGGGCGAAGAAACGCGAACCGTCACGTGGGAGCGGTTTTTCGTGGGCGGCGACACGAACGAGGCCGTCAACGCGCAGATTACCCTGAACGCGAACGGCGACTTTACAGTGAGAAGCAACGACCTTCTGAAGGTGTTCCGTCGCATCGACCCTAACGACTGGGACGGAGACGGTCTCGACAATCTGATCGACGTATGGCCGACGGCATTCGACGGCGACTGCTTCGGAACCGGGCTAGACTGGCTCAACGCGAATTGCCGGGGCGTGCTGTCGGCGGTGCCCGATGCGGACGACGGATACGAAATAGTGTGGAACGCGGATGCCAACGAAAACGCCTACTTCTGGCTTGCGTTTGCGTCGACACACGACGGGACGAGGGTGACGATCGCCTGTGACGGGCCGAGTAACCTCGGCGACATGGTCGTGTTGGCCAACGAGGGGCAGGCGTGCGAAGTGCCGATGCTGATGGGGGCGAGATACCACGTGACGGCAAGCTGGCCCGTCGCGGGTATTGCGGCGAGCGACCCGGAGGCGGAGATAGTGGATCGGTCGGACGCAGTTCGGCCATCGAATCTACCTCCGCCAGGGTTGCGGTTGTTGGTGGGTGGTGGCGGAATTGGGCCGAGCGACGATTTCGAGGTCGAGAGGCCGGTCGACATCGATCTTGAGGGAGACGAGAGCGGCGGGCACATTACGAGCAGCCCCGACATCGGCGTGGCGATCGGCGCAGTAACCGGCAACTGCTGCTCTGTTGAATGCAATGCGAGCAATTATGTGTGGAACTGCTGCGCGTCCTGCCACTGCACGGGCTACTCGCAATGGTGGCAGGTGACGGCACTGTGGGAGGGATACACGAGGCTGTTCAACTGGGAGGCGCAGTGCGGCTGCCAGCGCGTGAACGAGACGA
>JAZQGX010000181.1:0-3592 GCA_045540275.1 Kiritimatiellia bacterium
CGCGGCGGTATTTCTTGTGCGCACCTGGCGTATTCTGCAAATTTGACAAATCCATCTGTCTACTCCTTCGAATTAGGCGCGCGCAGCGGCGATTTCTTCCGCAGAGCGGAGCTGATTGAGCGCATCAATCGTGGCTTTGACCACATTCAGGCGGTTCTTGCTGCCGAGGGACTTGCCCACTGCATCCCGAACCCCGGCGCACTGGAGAATCGGACGCATCCCGCCGCCAACAATCAAACCCGTACCGTCGGGCGCAGGCTTGAGCAAAACGCGGCCGCCATCGCAAGTTCCGACCACTTCGTGAGGAATGGTCTTGCCATTGAATTTGACGCGGAAAAGCGACTTGCGGGCAGCTTCGCCTCCCTTGCGGATGGCATCGGCGACCTCATTGGCCTTGCCGAAACCATAGCCGACACGGCCCTGGCGATCACCAACCACGACCACCGCGGAAAAGCTCATACGGCGACCGCCCTTGACGACCTTCGCGCAACGGTTGACGAAAACCACGCGCTCGTCGAATTCTTCCTGACCCTCACGGTCATTGCGGGAAAATTTGGACTCTGCCATTATTTATCCTCCTTCGCGGTTTTGACGGAAATCTTAAGTCCGGCGGCAACCGCCGAATCGACGATTTCCTTAACACGGCCATGGAACGGAAAACCACCGCGGTCAACAACCACGAGAGAGATGTTTTTCGCCTTGGCTGCTTCAGCCGCGTTCTTGCCTACCTCTTTAGCTTCGGCGAGATTCGCCTTCGCACCGTCCTTGAGGCTGGACACGGATGCGAGCGTCGTCATCGCGTCGTCATCAATGAACTGCACGTACATGTGCTTGTTCGAGATGTAGATCGCCATGCGGGGGCGCTCTGCCGTGCCCTTGATCTTCTGGCGAAGACGCTTGTGGCGGAGCTGACGTTGTTCTTTACGGTTAAAACTCATTTTCTTTACTCCGTATCAGGCGTTAAGCCACCTTCTTGCCCACCTTGCGGCGGATCTGTTCGCCAACATACTTAATACCTTTGCCCTTGTAGGGTTCGGCCGGATAGTACGAGCGAATACGTGCGGCAGCCTCGCCAACGAGTGCTTTATCGATGCCTTCGACCTTGACATTGACGTCTTTGTCGACCGTAATCTTGAGCCCAGCGGGAATATTGTATTCTTTGGGCGACGCAAAGCCGAGAGTCAACACAAGAACATCGCCCTTGACGGCAGCCTTGAAACCGGTACCGTTAATTTCGAGTTCCTTGCGATAGCCTTGCGAAACGCCGATGACCATGTTGTTGATCAGCGCACGGGTCAAACCGTGGCAGCTGCGCAACACGCGTGAATCGTCAGCGCGGGTGACCTCAACGACACCGTCCTTGACGGCAACGCTGATTCCCTCGCGGAAGCTTTGCTTCAGTTCGCCCAACTTGCCCTTGACAATCACTTCGGAGCCGTTGACCGTGACGGTAACGTCTGCGGGGATCGTAACAGGTTGCTTGCCAATTCTTGACATAGTTCAATCCTCCTTACCAGATCGTGCAGAGCAGCTCGCCGCCGACCTTCTGCTGGCGGGCATCCTTGCCGCTCATAACACCCTTCGGCGTGGAAAGAATGGCGGTGCCAAGTCCATCCAGCACTTCGGGGATTCCGTCAATGCCACAGTACTTGCGAAGTCCGGGGCGGCTTTCGCGACGAATGCCGCAAATGGCCGACTCGGCCTTGTCGTTATACTTCAATTCGATCTGAAGGACACGCGGAAGCGTATCGGTCATCGTGAAGTCTGTGATATAGCCTTCTGCTTTCATCACACGGGCGATCTCGCCCTTGATTTTCGAACCGGGAAGCTCGATGGAAGGGAGCCCCGCTTTAATTCCGTTGCGGATACGCAACAACATATCGGAAATAGGATCGGTCATGATAACTCCTACCAGCTTGCCTTGGTTACTCCGGGAATCATACCGCTGACCGCCAGCTCGCGGAAGCAGAGACGGCAGAGCCGGAACTTCCCGATGTAGCCGTGACGGCGGCCGCAGCGTTCGCAGCGGTGATATTTGCGCGAGGAGAATTTCGGCTCGCGTTTGGCTTTAACCATTAAACTCAACTTGGCCATGATTTTCTCCTTACTTCTTAGCGGTCAACTGGCGACCGGCAAACGGCATACCCAGAGCGACGAGCAGTGCGCGGGCACTCTTGTCATCGGATGCAGTCGTCACGAAAGTGATATCCAACCCGACGTCGGTTTCGCCCATAACACCGGTATCGATCATTTCAGGGAAAATCGAGTGCTCTTTCAAGCCCAGCGTGTAGTTGCCCTGACCGTCGAATCCGCGGTTGGGAACGCCATGGAAGTCGCGGATACGAGCCAAAGTGCTGTTGCACAGGCGTTCCACGAAATCGTACATGCGCTCGCCGCGCAACGTGACCTTCGCACCGATGACCATGCCCTGACGAAGCTTGAAGTTTGCAATGCTCTTGCGGGCTTTGCAAAGCACGGGCTTCTGGCCGGTAATCTTTGCCAGGTCCTCGAGAATCTGCTTCTGCACATCCTTTTCAACAATACCGAAGCCCATGTTGAGCACGATTTTGCTGAGGGTCGGAACCGTCATCTTGTTCTTGAGACCAAGCTGCTCCTGCAATTGAGGGGCAAGTTCCTTAACGAACTTTTCTTTTAAGTTTGCCATGATGTCTCTACTCCAGCGTCTTTCCGGTAGCCTGCGACTTGCGGACCCACTTGTCACCTTCGCGGACGCGCTTGATGCGAACACCCTTCTTGGCTTCGGCATCGAACGGCATCAGCTTGCACAAGCGGATGGGCGCTTCTTTGTCAACAAATCCACCATTGGGATTCTGTTCGGAACGGCGAATCGCCTTGCGAATCATGTTGACTCCCTCGACCACCGCCATGCCCTTGGAGGGCATCATGCGCAAAACCTTACCGGTCTTGCCGGCGGAATCACCGGAAATCACGATGACGACATCGCCTTTCTTGATTCTTGCGATACTCATTAGACAACCTCCGGCGCAAGCGAAATGATTTTCATGTAATCGCGATCGCGCAACTCGCGGGCTACAGGCCCGAAAATACGCGAACCGACCGGCGAAAGCTTGCTGTCGACAATGACGCAAGCATTATCGTCAAACGAAAGGAACGATCCATCGGGACGGGCGATAGGATAGGCCAGACGCACAATAACAGCGGTGCAGACCTGACCCTTCTTCACCAGACCAGCCGGAGCGGCTTCTTTGATAGCCACTTTAACGACATCGCCGATGTGTGCGCTCTTCTTGCGCTGACCGAGGATGCGGATGACCATTGCGCTCTTCGCGCCGGTGTTGTCCGCCACCACCATACGGGACATTTCCTGCAACATGGTTATTTCTCCTCCGAAACTACGCGCCAACGCTTGGTTGCGCTCAAAGGACGCGTTTCCATAATCACGACGGTGTCACCGACCTTGACTGAATCGGACTCGTCATGAGCGTGGAACTTCTTGAAACGGCGGATGATCTTGCCGTACACGGGGTGGCTTTCACGCCATTCGGTCTTAACGACGACGGACTTGGCGCCCATCTTGCTTACGACCACACCCTTGCGGACCTTCCGCGTG
>JAZQGX010000182.1:0-31036 GCA_045540275.1 Kiritimatiellia bacterium
CTGCCCTTCACCGTCTCTCCATTCTTCACAAGCGTGAACTTCACGGTGCTGTCCGGCTTCGTCTGCCACGACACGAGCTTGTCACCTCCCCTGACATTGCGCACTCCAATTTCCACCGCGACCGCGGCGTCAGATGCAAAAGAGATTTCCCTGCTGATGCCATCGTAGGTGGAGGAGAGATCGGAAATGTCGAGAGTCGGCGCGAGATGCGTTGCATCGCCGAGCGTGACCTTCGGGAAGCCTCCGCTGGTGCTCTTCGGCGAGTATCGACCGAGGACGGTCACGAGATATGAAGCGCCATTGTGCGGATAATACGTTCCCCGCATGACAAGATTGCTCACCGTCAATGGCTGTTCGCCGCCGAGCGCCTTGCCCTCCGTGACTTCAAAGTCCACAAGCGGCGCAGATACGCCGTTGCCGTACGTGTAGAAGCAGTTGTGCGCGCCGTTCGAGCCGGGGGCAATGGCCACTACGATCCTGCCCGTGTCAACGACGTTCGCGCTCCAAACGATGAACCGCGCCGTGCCGTTGGCCGTCAGCGTGTGGCCGTTGAGCGCAATGTCGATGCATTGGCCATCGTTGCCATTGTTGTTGAGGTTGAATGCGTCGTCTGCAATGGTCGATATCGACGCATCTCCGGAAAGTGAAAGCCCGCCAATGAACGAATGGATATAGCGTCCATATTGCTTCGCCTTCCCATAGATTGCGCCGTTGCCGTCCGGCCCGTCGCCTGCGATCGTCACCTTATAGCCGTTCAACAGCTGGAAGCCTCCATTCTCCGCGAGCACCTGCGCATTTGATGCGACGAGGACTTCTGTGCCCCATTTGCCGAATACGCTGTAGAGTGCCATGTCCTTCGACTCAAGCGTTATACGCCCCTCCGAAACGAACGTACCGCCGGTGTAATACTGCTGTTTGTTGGAGGCGTACGTCCCCGCGCCGAGTTTGACCACCTTCACCGAATTGGAAATGGCGACCGTAGAGTTCTTGAACGTGCCGCTCGCCACGTTGATGCGCAGTTCGCCGCCGCTCCTCTCGACTTCAGGCCCATCGACGAATGCCGTCTCCGTCGCGCTCGGTGAGAACGTGTTGTTGACCTTGTCATAAAAGCCCACGGCGTTGTCCGACAAGCGCTTGGCGGGAACATAGTCGCGCACAAGCGTCGTCTGCGGACGATACAACTTAAGTGAATATATCTTGAAATGCCCTGTTCCGCTCGGGATTCCGCCTATGTTCTTTGCCGGAAGATACATGGTATTTGAAACACTGTTACTTTTCCTGCTGTTGTTTTTGACTGTGGCACCACCATCGATGGCAAGCGATTCATAGTTCGCCTCCCATGTCGCGACGACATGGCTCCTCTGCCCTTGCCCTATTGCCGAACCAGACTTGAACCAGTTGTCAGGATTGCAGACCGACCATTGTATCGCAGTTTTACCGTTATCAGGACTGAGCCAAAGGCCAACGTTTTTCTTGTTGTCGTTGTTTGCCGAGGCGACCAATGGAACCCAGTCCGATGTCACATTGCTCCCCATATAAGTCACATCCGCATCCACCTTGACGGAACTCGACGATGAACTTGGCGCAACGCCAGTGTCAATGTACTGTCCGCTGCCTGTTTCGACGTATTCGAGCACCGCATAGCCCGCAGGAAGAACAGCGGACGAGTAGATCGATCCGCTGCCCGAGAATCCCGCAACGGTCAGGTTACGTCCGTTTAGGTGGATGCTCGCGTCGGCGGCGATGTTCACCGTGCCGAGCGAAGTCCAGTCGGCGTCCTCCGTGAGTTTCACGTGTTCCGTGATGTTCGTGTCCGCCCACGACGGCAACGCCGCCATGCAAAGCATGGACATTGCAATCGCAGCGAGTTTACCGCATGTTGATTTGATGATTTTTGAGTCGTGCATTTTGTTTTCACCTTGTTTTGGAATTTGTTTTACCGCCCACATCCATCATGCGGTTGGACATCTCTGCCCCACCAGCTACGACTGCCACAAAGACAGCCGCTCCAAGCACAAAGCGAGGCGGTAGACCTCTCACTTGAACACCTCCTTGATCGCTTCAAGGTAGCCGAACTTGAAATGCGTGTCCGGCTCAAGATACGAACCCTCCGTCCACTCGTTCCATGAGTTGATGGTGATAAGCTTCGGCATGCCCGCCTTGGCGTTTTTGTCCGTCCAGTCCTTTGCGCGGCGAAGTGCCGCCGCGAACTTCGCGGGCGTGGAATTGAGAACCGTATCTGTAGCCTTTTCTGTAGGATAACGGGGATTCTGATCCCATCCGACCGACGCATGGGCGAAGTACATTCCAAGGCCAAGTTCCTTCTTTGCCACATCGAAACGCCGTGCGGCCTTCTCCGCCCACTCTGCGTAGTCAGGATTTCCCCTGGGGCTTGACCAATGAACAAGGTTGTATATCGTAGCAGAGTCAACCCCGACGGCTTTGGCATCCGCTGGTTTAAGGCCATAGTCGCACGACATGAAATGCGCGCCGCCCAATCCGGCGTCGGCGCATGCCTTGCGGAGATACCTCACGGCCTCCGCCGCCTTGTCCGTGCCGCCGAGACCCTTGATGAAGTTTGGCATGTCGTAAATCATAAGCACGGGCTTCCCCTGAATGCGGTAATAGTTCGGGCGCTTGAAGTAGCGGTCGATCCAGCGTGACACAAGCGTACGAAACTCGTCCATGGACACCGTGCCGCGCCAGATGAAGCCGTTGCGATCCTTGTCTGCGACAGTGTTGTCCCAGCCCTCGTTCACATCGTGGTTCGCATACATGATGAAGAACTTCATCTTCTCGTTGTTGGGCGCGCCGAGAAAGCCCTTGTCGAGCGCGTCCTCAAGGAAAGGCCGCCCGCCGTACCAGTACCAGTCGTAGATGAATACGTTCACGCCGTGCGAGACGGCTGCATCGATCTTCTTCTCGACGACTTTCGGGTCCGCCTCGTTTTCGTAGCCCCAGAGCGGAACGAGCGGCTGGCGATGGCCCTCCCACTTTTGCTTCGCCTCGTAGACGTTCTGCCATTCGCCCTTGCCGTCCTTGAAGATGCCGAGCTCTGCCCAGCGCGGTTCGGGCTGGTAGGCAGGCCACACGTACGCGGCGACATCGTATTCGGCAGCCAAGGCGCTTACAGCAAGAAACGACAGCGCGGCGACTGCGATTGTTTTAATATTATGACAGATACTGATTTTCACGACACACCTTCCCTTCTGCGCAGAATTATACCGAACTTTCGGCCAACCCATCAATATGAAGTTTTGACACGACTTTAACTTTTTGACACTCAAAGGCAATATTTGATATAATCCCGCGCATGAACAAGATACACTACTGCCCCATAAGCCCGACACAGCGCCAGTTCGGACTGTACGTAACCGGCGCGGGACACGAGCTGACGAAGCCCGGCGAACCATATCCGCACGAATACCACTCGTCCGACTACTACTTCACATGGCAGAAGGGACGCGTCCTCGCGGATTGGGAATACCAGCTTCTCTACATACGCGACGGGCGCGGCACCATCCAGTTCAAACGAGGCAAGAGCATCGCAATCGGCGGAGGGACCGTCATCATCCTCCATCCGGGAGAATGGCACCGCTACCGACCGGACCCGAAGACCGGATGGAGCGAGGCATACATCGGAATCGGCGGTGAATACCTCTCGCACATCGTCTCCAAACCGTTCTTTCCGCAGACGCCCGCGATAATCAGGATCGCGCCCAACGGACGCTTCGACCACGACCTGATGGCGCTTGTCGAGAAAATTCAGGCGACAAGCGCCGAACATCCGTACACCCTCGCCCTTGAGACCGCCGCCCTGATCGCCTCGCTCTGCGAGAGCCAGACCGTGCGCCGCGGAAAGTCCTCGCACAACGTGACGATCCGCCGCGCCAACCTCCACATCGCGCACCACCTCGGCGAAGTCGTCGACTTCGAGGCGCTGGCCAAGCGTCTCGGCATGGGCTACACGCTGTTCAGAAGGTGCTTTCGGGAATACAACGGCATGGCTCCTCTCGAATACCAGATCGCGCTCCGGCTACGGCGCGCCATGCACCTGTTGGAGAGTTCGAACGTCCCCGTCGCGCAGATCGCGGAGGAAACGGGCTTCCAGTCGCTGTCGTACTTCTCGAAGTTCTTCCACGACCGCACGGGACAGGCCCCCTCGCAGTTCCGTCGCACCCGGCTTCAAGCAATCACCTCCTGACGAATCGTCAACAATCATGTGCGGAATTCAGCGGCCCCGCGAAACGCATGTTTCACAGGGGTTGAACGATATATGCAAGGCAGAACAGATGAACATTGGGCAGCTGGGGAACAACTTAAGGGACAGCCCATGCGAAAGACCCATTTTTCAAGGGTTTACGTTTCTCGCCGTCGGCAGCGCTCATGACACCATTGCCAGCAGCTTGGCGATCTCCTTCACGTCGCGGGTGGCGTAGGAAGTGACGCGACGGCCGAGGCAGTTGATGGACGAGCCAAGGCCATGCAGTTCAACGTTGTCTCCAGTAGCCCTGGCGCAATCTGCACACGGCGGCTGACAGGCGTCAGCCTTCTCCGCAGACAGCTATTCCCTAAAAAGATCGTCGAGCGTCACCTCCGACTGGACTATGCCTGAATGCTTGTTGCGCTTCAGGCCATAAGTCGTCACGTATGTGAGATGTACGGCCTTCCTTGTTCCCGTAGTTTCCCTGAACAGCTCTTTTCGCTCCCGTGCATGGCGGTCTTCGCTGTCCTTTATTTCGTACTCGGTCGAAGCGAACTTCATTTCGCAAAGATTGATGACGCCGTCTTTCCTGTCAATCAGCAGATCGACCTGTGCCCCGTCGTGTTCCGCAGTCCGTGCAATCTGCCAGGAACAGTCGTTCGTCACGACTCCGGAGATGCCAAGCGCAATTTTGATCTCACGGACATGCTGAAGGCAGAGCCGCTCGAAAGCAAGGCCCTCCCAGACTCTGCGGAACTGCGAATCGGACGATGCGCTCCAAAAACAGCGATCTCCGGCCTTGTTCTCGCCGGCGAAGGCGAAATGGAACAGCGTGAAATTGTCTATAAGCTGGTAGAGAGCCCCCTTGGACTTCTTGCCGAAGGCGATGCTCTTGCGCAGAAAGCCGCATTCCTCCAGCTCGCGCAGATATCGCGTCAGGTTTCCGCACGAACTCATGCCCGTCTGCAACACCAGCTCGTCGCGCGTAAGACCAGACTTGCGGCGTCCGAGCGCCATGACGAGCTTCAGATACGGCTCCGGCTTGCGGAAGAGCGAGGCGTACAGTTCGTCGAACTCGCCTTCAAGTTTGTTTGACCTTGCAAAGAAAAGATCGTCGATGTTCTGGTCTGCGCTCAAGTCCGGCTCAAGATGCTTCCAGTAGAATGGAATCCCGCCAAGGACCATGTACGTCTCCGCAATCTGGTATCGGGTCATCACAATGCCACGCGAGGCGACATATTCCTCGCATTCCCTCAGTGTGAACGGCTGAAGCGAGATACGCCCCGTGACTCGGTTGTGAAGGCCGCCTTTGTCCTTTATCACCTTGTTTATGATCCAAGACGTCGCCGAACCGCAGATGATCAGAAGAACGTCGTCCCTAGCCGAAGCCCATCCATTCCAGAAATGCTCCAGCGCCGGAATGAAGCGCGAACCTTTCGTGTCAAGATAGGAAAGTTCGTCCAGAAACACCACTTTCCTACGTTGGGACGACTTTGCAATCACCGGCTTCAACAGATTGAAAGCCTCGAACCAGTCCTTGGGCGAACCCTCCAGCACAGCTCCCCATTCGCGAAGCGAATCGCCAAAAGCACGAAGCTGCTCTTTTGTGCTCCCGCGAGCAACCCCGGTATGCTGAAATGAAAACCGCCCTTGAAACGTCTGACGAATCAAGTACGTCTTGCCGACTCGCCGACGACCATACACGGCAACAAACTCCGACTCATCGGACTCTGCATATTTTATCAGCCGGGCCTTTTCCGCGATTCTGCCTGTCATACGACACTCCTTCCTTTGATAATTTTGGCCAAATCATACCACTTCAACCTCGATTTGGTCAATATGACATCTTAAAATTATAATAATGACCAAATCTTACATTCGCAACAAGATTTGGTCAAGTCTAACCAATAGGGAGATTTCCTTCGCGTCGCGGGTGGTGTAGGAAGCGACGCGGCGGCCGAGGCAACAAGGGACTTGATTGCCACAGTAGAATGCCACAGTAGGCGGTGATTGGCGGTAGCACGGCGGCAGTGAGGTGGTGGAGCGCAAAGCGCACTGCGCGGCAGCGGAGGTGGCGCAAGAAGCATGGTCAGCCGACATAAATGCGCTGTCAAAGCATTGGGTGAATCACGTCAACCGCAATATGGGCGCAGAGGTCTCGCACAACATTCCAATCTTGATACTGACGAACACCGGTCTCGATACCATCAAGCGACCCTAATATCAAAACAGGCCGCTTGACCCTCGCCGTCTGCCAACCCTATGAAAATTTATTTTCACACCCCTTCTTTTTCGTTGTAGACTTTTCCGCCGGAAATCCGCGGCGTATCCGACGCGGATTTAGTGAGCACCAGCGCCGAATCACCCCCGACTCGAAGGCCTTGCGTGCATCAATTCAAAAAAGTGGGATAAGGGTGCATATCGAATGACGCTTTTGAAACGAACGGGAACGGAGTTGACGGGAATCGGATATTCCTTTTTGCATGCAAGATACTGCCCGCTTAAAATATATTCCGGAAGTGGGAAATGATGCTGAAAATCAGACTAGCCAAGCTGGCGCTGCAGACGCTGATCGGCATCAAACGAGTGCAGAGTATCGAGCAACTCGGCCATATCACCCTGCATGACGCGGTCAAGGGAGTATAGCGTAAGGTTTACGCGGTGGTCGGTAAGCCGATTCTGCGGGAAGTTGTAAGTGCGAATACGCTGGGAGCGGTCTCCCGAACCGCGAAGCGTCAGCCGGTTTTGACCGAGTTCCGCCTCCTCCTGCTGACGGCGCATATCCAAAATGCGAGCCTTCAACACGCCCATAGCCTTTTCTTTGTTGCGGTGCTGACTGCGTTCATCTTGACACTGCGCAACCAACCCGGTAGGCAGGTGAGTGATTCGAACCGCCGAATATGTGGTGTTCACGCCTTGACCGCCATGTCCGCCGGCGCAGAAAATATCGATTCTCAATTCGCTGTCAGGCAACTCGATATCATCATCGGCCTCGGCTTCGGGAAAAACGATTACCGTGGCGGCCGAAGTATGGACACGCCCCTGCGCCTCGGTCTCAGGAATGCGCTGTACGCGATGCCCCCCGCTCTCAAAACGGAACAACCCGTATGCACCATCCCCCTGTACGGTAAAAATAATCTCTTTGTATCCCCCCAGTTCGGTCTCGCTTGCATCGTTAACTACGATTTTAAGCCCATTGGCCTCGCAGTAGCGGGAATACATTCTGAAAAGATCAGCGGCGAAGAGAGCCGCCTCGTCCCCGCCGGTACCGGCGCGAACCTCAAAAATCGCATTGCGCGACTCTACCGGGTCGCTGGGAAGAAGTGCCACCAGCACCGCCTTTTCGGCCGCCGGGAGGGCCTCTTCAAGCATGACAATTTCCGCTCGCGCCATCTCTGCCATCTCAGGGTCAGATTCGTCGTCGGCGAGTATGCGGTTGCCTTCCAAATCTTCCACCAATTTAAAATAATTCCTCGCTGAAGATTCCAGTTTCTTCAGCGAGGCATGTTCGCGAATTTTCTCGCGGTACAATTTTGCATCCCCGATTACGGCAGGATCAGCCAGCGCCGACTCGCAGTCGACCAATCTGTCTAACACGCGCTGAATTTGTTCTTTGGGGATCATTGGCGAACAAGATCGATGGTCGCTTATTTCTTCGCCTGAAAAGCGGCGATGGAGAACTTCGCGTAGCGCTTGTTGAACGCATCGACGCGGCCTTCGGTGTCAACCATGGTCTGCGTGCCGGTAAAGTAAGGATGGCAGGCAGCGCAGGTGTTGACGTTCATCGTGGCGCGGGTGGAACGGGTTTTGATAACATTGCCGCAAGCGCAAGTAATAACTGCGTCGACATATTCGGGATGGATGTCTTTTTTCATGGATTACCTTTCTTTGGCGGAACGGCTCATACCGCCCCCACACCCGACAACCGAGTCGCGTGTGAAAAATGAACTGCCATTCTATCATAATTTGCCCAACTTAGCAAGACCGATCACTCCAACGCCAATTTTCGGAAATTTCCCGAACTGCAACTCAGGCTTGCGCTGATATCCAGATATGGTATACTCTCTAAATGCAGATTTTACCATCATTGTTAGCCGCCGACGCAGCTATTCTCGGCGAAGAACTGCGGCGCGTTGAAGCCGCCGACGCAGATGCCGTCCATTTGGACATCATGGATGCCCACTTTGTCCCCAATCTCAGCTACGGGCCGGACATCGTCCGCGTCGCCAAACGCGTATGCCCGGGACTAAAACGCAATGTCCATCTCATGATGACCAACCCCGATTTGTACATCGACGCATTTGCCGAGGCCGGTGCGCAAACCATCCAGATTCATGTTGAAGTCGATTGCGATATCGCCGCCGCATTGAAGCAGATAAAGAGTCGCGGAATTGAAACGGGATTGGTATTGCGCCCGCAAACCGCGCCAACGGCGGCCCTGCCATATCTTGAGTTATGCGACGAAGTCCTCTTCATGACCGTCAATCCCGGATACGGCGGACAAAAATTCATGCCCGAAGTGCTTCCGCACATCCAGGAATTCACGCAGAGCATCAAATCGACGCGATTTGAGAACCTTGCGGTGATGGTCGACGGCGGCATAAATGCGCAAACCGCACTGGATGCCGCTCAGGCCGGAGCCAATGCCTTTGTTGCGGGGAGCTTCCTCTTCAAAGCCGAAGACATGAAGTCCGCCATTGCCAGTTTGCGCCACAGCCTGCGCGAGGTGATGTCATGACCCAGAGTCTCGAAGACTATCTTGAAACCATACTGGTTCTGATCCAGGAGCGGCAGCGGGCGCGCGTTTCCGACATTGCCAAGGCGATGAATGTCAAAATGCCATCGGTTATCAAGGCGCTATTCGAGTTGAAACGGCTCGGGCTGGTGCAACAAGAACCTTACCGGGACATCGAATTGACGCAGAAAGGCAAACGTGTCGGTAATCTGATTTTGAATCGCCACACACTGCTCAAATCGTTTCTGCTCAAATTGGGAATCGAGCCTGACGTAGCGGAAAAAGACGCCTGCGCAATGGAGCATATCCTCAGCGCCCAGACTTTGGACAAAATCAAAAACTTCCTGACGAAAGAGATTGAATGATTCAACGCCGCACGCTTTTGACTGATTCCGGCGATGCTGGCAATCGACTCGACGCCTGGCTGGCGAAAAACATCCCGTCAAGCACCAGAGCCTTGTGCCGCGAAGCAATACTCTCCGGACTGGTTGCCGTCAATGGCAGACCGTGCCGCAATAAGGGCCTGAAACTTACTGGCAGAGAGACCATTGAAATAACCGAATTCCCCGAGGTTGCGGACATTTGCGTCAAACCAGACGCCTCGGTTAGATTCAAAGTACTTTTTGAAGACGGAAGTCTTATTGCGGTCAATAAACCCGCCGGCATTCCGGTCCAGCCGCTGTCGCGCAGCGAAACCGGTACGCTCATGAACGGCATGGTTCACCGCTACCCCGACCTTTCCGGAGTTGGCGATTCTCCGCTGATGGCAGGTGCGCTGCATCGCATCGACACGGAAACCTCGGGCTTGGTGCTGGCGGCGCGGAACCAACGAGCATTTGACGCAATCCGCGAACAGTTCAAGCAGCGCACTTTTGTCAAAACCTACTATGCGCTGGTTGACGGTCATGTGGCACTTCCCGGATGTCTGCATCACCACCTTGCCCACGACCCGGCCGTTGACTACTGCCGCATGATCGACGCCAACACCGTTGCCGATCCCGATTTGCGCATGGAGGCGATAACCTGCTACCAGCCCGAGCGATGGGTCGGGAAATGGACATTGCTCAAAGTGACAATCAAGACCGGAGTAACCCATCAAATCCGTTGCCAGCTGGCATTGGCGGGCTTCCCGATAGTCGGCGACAGAACGTATGGCGGTCCGATGCGCATCGGCGACCCGCGCCATTTTCTGCATGCATTTGCCGTCGATTTTCTCCACCCCGACTCCGGAACTCCGTGCAGAATAGAAGCGCCACTGACCGAAGATTTTCTTGAACTGCTGTAACTTCAACCGTATTCCAGGAGACATTATGACCGTTGCCTTCAAAAAACTAAATCCGCAGGCCGTCATCCCCGCCTACGCCCATCCCGGCGACGCCGGAATGGATCTCTCCGCCTCCGAACCCGTTGATCTGCAGCCGGGGGAATATGCTATGGTTCCCACTGGGCTTGCAATTGAACTGCCGAGCGGAACCGAAGCGCAGGTTCGCCCCCGGAGCGGGCTTGCCGCCAAGCACGGAGTGACGGTACTGAACGCGCCTGGCACGATCGACGAAGGATACCGGGGGGAAATAAAAGTCATCTTGATAAACCACGGCAAAGAAATTTTCCGCATCGCCGCCGGGATGCGAATTGCCCAGCTGGTTATTGCCCAAGTCCTTCCCGTAGATATAAAAACCGTTGAGGCGCTTTCCGGCAGTGAAAGGGGCGACGGCGGATTCGGCTCGACCGGGACGATGTGAAAAACGGAAAAAGTCCGCAGCCATAAAGCCGCGGACCCGTTTTGTTCGGCGCTACTTGTCGCCGCCAGTCAGACGTTTGACATCTTTGACATCAATTGTCAACTTGCCGAGAGGCTTCTCGCTGGAGAGAGAGTACATGAACTCCAGCATGATTTGCTCCATCACCGCACGCAAACCGCGCGCTCCAGTCTTGCGCTTGACCGCAACAGCGGCGATTTCACGCAAAGCCTTGGCAGTGAATGACAACTCCGTCCCCTGCATCGCAAAAAGTTTCTGGTACTGGCGTACCAACGAGTTTTTCGGTTCGTTCAAAACGCGAACCAAATCTTCCTCGGTGAGGTCTTTCAACGTGGTGACCACGGGAAGACGACCGACGAATTCGGGAATCAAGCCATACGACACCAAATCTTCTGGCTCGACCCGGAATACAGAAGAATCCTGCTCGGATTTTGCGACATCGCTCGAGCCCGCTTCACCGGCATAGCCAATGGTATGCTTACCGCAACGGTTCTTCACGGTGCGGTCCAAACCGACGAATGCGCCTCCGCAGATAAAGAGGATGTTGCGCGTATTCATCGGAATCATCTCCTGCTGCGGATGCTTGCGTCCGCCGTTCGGAGGAACATGCGCGGTAGTTCCCTCAAGAATCTTAAGCAACGCCTGTTGCACACCCTCACCAGAAACATCGCGGGTAATTGAGACGTTCTCGGTCTTGCGGCCGATCTTGTCGATTTCATCGATGTAGATGATTCCTCGTTCGGCTTTCTTGACGTTGCCGCCGGCCGCCTGCAGAAGGTAAAGCAAAATATTCTCGACATCGTCACCAACGTAACCGGCCTCGGTAAGAGTGGTGGCATCCGCGATTGCAAAAGGAACATCGAGCATCTTTGCCAGTGTTTTGGCAAAAAGAGTCTTTCCGCAACCGGTCGGACCAATCAGCAACACATTGCTTTTTTCGATTTCAACATCGGCGAACTTTTCAAACCCGGGAAATTTCGATTCCTGCTTAAGTCTCGTGTAGTGGTTGTGCACCGCCACCGCAAGCTGCTTCTTGACCGAATCGTGTCCGATGATGTACTGATCGAGAAAATCCTTGATCTTTGATGCCACCGGAACATCCAAGTCGGGAAGCGCATCCCCGCCTCTGGAATTGTGCCCCGATTCCATCTCGCGGATTTTCCCCACCACATTATAGCAGGTATCGACGCAATCCTCGCAGATGTTGCAGTTAGGACCCGGAACAACTATCAGATTGACCGATTCGGGACGGTTGCAAAAAGAACACACCAGCGTTTCATTGTCCGGCGGGCGGGGAGTAGAGCGCTTTGCCATGGAAACAACCTTTATTTTTCATTCGCCGGCTTCGTCAGCACTTCGTCGATCAGACCATATTTTCTGGCCTCGTCAGCGGACATGAAGTAATCGCGATCGGTGTCGCGAGTCACATCATCGAGACTCTTGCCGCAGTTTTCGGCAAGAATCTCGTTGAGTTTCGACTTAAGCCGGAGAATTTCCTGTGCGGCGATGCTGATGTCTGACGCCTTGCCTTCCGCACCGCCCCAAGGCTGATGAATCATTATGCGCGCATTGGGCAGTGCATAACGCTTGCCTTTGGTGCCGGCGGAGAGCAAAATCGCCCCCATGCTAGCCGCCTGTCCCACGCAGTAGGTAGCAACATCGCAGGTCATGAATTTCATGGTGTCATAAATAGCCAGACCCGCGGTAACCGATCCTCCCGGCGAATTGATATACATCGAGATTGTTTTCTTCGGATCCTGCGCCTGCAAAAAGAGCAGCTGCGCGATAATCAGATTGCTGACATCATCATTGATTTCAGACCCGAGAAATACGATACGGTCAATAAGCAACCGGGAGTAGATGTCGTACGAACGCTCACCACGCCCGGTCTGTTCCACTACAATGGGCACCATCATGATTATTTGCCTTTCGCGATATCAAGAACGAACTGCAGCGCCTTCTCATTGCGCAACTGTTTCTTGAGCAGCACCTCGCGGGAATCGGCGGCAAAACGGGCCTTCAGTTCGTCGACCGAAATCTGGAAGTCGCCAGCGAGATTGGTGACGCGCGCGAGATACTCCTCGTCGGTCACTTCGATCTTTTCTGCATCGGCAATACCGGTGAGGATATAGCGCAAACGCAGATTGCGCTTTGCGCCTTCGACCGCCTGGGCGAGAATCTGCTCGCGGCTCTGTTCAATGACATCCTTGCTGACACCGCGGTAGCTGGCCATGTTCATCATCTGATCGAGAACGCGATTGGTTTCCTCGTCGAGCTGGGACTCAGGTAAATCAAAATCCTGCTTTTTGAGCAACGCCTCGGCAACGGCTTCGTTGCGGCGGTTGTTTTCCGCGGCGATCTCCGCCTGCAGCATCGCTTCCTTAGTGTTCTTCTGCAGCGCTTCCATGTTCTCGGCCTTCATCTGAGCGATGAATTCGGCATCATCGGGAAGTACGCACTTGCGAATCTTCTTGAGAGTGACGGCAAAAACCGCCTTCTTGCCGCGCAACGCCTCGACCGGAACGTCCTTGGGAAACGCGACCTTGATTTCCTTGCTCTCGTCCTTCTTCATTCCGACCACTCCCTCGACAACCTCCTTGAGGAAGCGGGACGGGTCCATCATCATCCAAAAATCCCTGCCCGAAGAAAGCGATGCGGCATCGGGAGCGGTTTCGCTCAACGGCTTGCCACCGATGGTGGCGTCGAAATCGATCTGGACCAGATCATCGAGGGCGGCCTGATAGCCGTCTTCAACCTCGTCCTCGAACTTGGCAAATGCTTTACGCTGCATGGTCAGACGCTCGGCGACCTGCTCATCCGTAACTTCCGGTTCTTTGCACTCGATGGAAACTTTCTTGTACTTGGGAAGATCGAACTCGGGCTCAACATCCACTTTGATGGTGAATGTCGCACCGGTTTCCGGGGTGAAAATCATTTCCGCCAATTCGGTAATCGCAAGCGGTTTGATCTTCTGCTCGTCAAGAGCCTTGCGGCAAAACTCGGAAACGATACGCTCCTGCGTATCCTTGATAATCGAGCTTTGGAACGCGCGCTGAATCATTTCACGGGGTGCTTTGCCCGGGCGGAAACCGGGAATCCGTCCCTGCTGAAGATATACGCGGAAAACCTTATCGTAAACGGGCTTCGTTTCATCCGCCTCCAGCTTGATGGTAACCTTGAGCTGGCACCCGTTGACTTTCTCGCTATCGACTTTCATTGCAAATCCTTCCTTTGACATCGGCTCTAGCGGTAAACCACCGCCATTTAAAACAATAAAGTGCAAATTTTAGCAAATTACCGTTAGGTATACAACACCCTTATCACGATTTTTTGGGATGGGTGACAAGACAAAGTAAATGCGACTGCCCGCTAAGCGGTGAGTCGCATTTACTTCGTCCAGCGCCTCTAGCTGTTACGCTTCTTCATCAGCTTACCACCCGTGCGAACGGACTGCATCTCGACCTTCGTATTTACGGGGGATGAAACCGTGATCCGAACCTTGAACCCAGGTAATCTTCTTCGGTCCTTTGATATTGTTGTAAAGTATCGCCAACCCAGACGGAGGACAGGTATAATCGCCCAAGCCGGCCTGAGGAATTTCTGCGCGGCAACTCAATGGAATGCGCTTTGCAAAATTCACCGGATCGAAATAGCCAAGAGCCGGCACCCACTTCACATACCAGTTTTCACGATTGCGACCAATCGTCTCGCCGCCCAAATCGCAACACCATGTAACGCTACTTGAGACCATGCTGACCCCTTCACCGCACCCAGCCGCCCAAATCGCCTGCATTCCCCCTTGACTACCGCCGCTTGCTATCAAATCCTTGCCATTCCATCCTGGCAAAGTCTTGACATATTGCAGCGCACGAATCACTCGAAGCACCATTCCGTTAAAATAGGCCGTTTCTGGATTTGAATTCTGTTTCTGATCGAATCCGTAGTCGCATCCGTTCGACTTTACCGACTCTCTCAGCTTTTTCGCATATTCAGCATCTCCACCCATAGGCTCCAAAAGCGCGCCGTGAGCATTTAAATCGAAAACAATCTCGTTTTCCGGCCCCTTTTTGGGTGCACGGTACGGCGCATACACACCATAGCCGTGAAATTTGACCCGACAGGGGAATTTACTGCCGCTGTCTACCGCTTTAGGCACAGTCAGATACCCGGTCGCCGGTTGGGGACCGGCGCAGTCAATGCTGACGGCGTAAATCCGAATTTTTTCATCTTTACTAGGAACCTCAACCATATTGGCTTTAACCGGAACCTTATCAAGCTTTGCCCGCTGTCTGCTCCAAAATGCATCAAAATCACTAGGTTCGGGCAATGACTGCAACTTCTCGATCTCAGCACCAGCTCCATAGCTGTTGAACCTCGCCGGCAACTCTTTCTTCTCCGAATTCAGCAGCATTGTGTAAAATCTAACAAAACCCGGACGGTCAATTTTAGTAGTATACACAAATGGTTTGACCGACACTGGAATGATTCCCTCTTCAACCACCCCGTCATCTCCGCTTCGTATCCACTTGAAATAATAACATCCCTCGGGAATTTCTTTTTTTGCATTCTCAACCGTCAATGTAAATACAATCGGCTCGCCGACTTTATAAGAAACTGGATCTTTATCAGTAACCATTTTAAACCATGTCCCGCTAAGCGGATTGGCAAAAGCGGCGAACGCGGTTAAAACCGGCAGCACGATTGACAAAATTTTTTTCGGATTCATGAATGATGCCCCCTATAACAAATTTAATCAAGCAAAGAGCCGGGATGCTTCCCGGCTCTTTGTCTCTGATGTTTGATGTTAATTACTTGACTCGCCAAACAGCCGTTCCCCACTGTGGCAGCTTGATTGAGATTGAATCCAATCCATCAGCGCCTCCACCCTTGACCGTCTTTGCCTTGGCGGTACCGAAAAGCGGTTCAAGCTTCATTCCTGCAACCCCGGGAATCTGCATAGCCGTATCAACAGGCAACTCGCTGACACTCGCCATGATAAGGAAGCGCCCCGTCTTCTCGTTGCCACAAAGCAAAGCATCAACCATACCGTCATCGGACTGGAAGTTCTTCTGTCCAGGCACTCTCAACGCATGTTGGAATACCTTGATTTCAGAGATGATTTTCTTCACCTCATGCGCAGTCTTCGGATTCCAGCCCATGCCTTGCTCGTGCTTGCCCGTCCAATCTCCGGTCTGTTTCCAGCAATAGAAGCCGAGACCGTTCGCCCCGTGAATCACCGAAATGTAACTTTCGAAACGCACCCATTCCGGAGTTTCGGAGTTCTGGCTCTTGCTCTGACCAAACGCCTGGGGCACGATAAACGGCCGACGATTGTAAGGAGCATATTCACGGCGCATCGCATCAATCTTATTTGCAAAATCACGCGCCTCGCCCAATCCTCCATAGTAGCGGACGTAGATGTCGTTACCGCCGCAATCACTTGACATGACCGCCGGGAAGTTTCCAAGGTTGAAACCGGGGTGGAAATGTTTGTCGTATTTGCGCACGGTTTCAGCCGCACGTCCCAGCGCCTGATAGAACGAGCCACCCGCCTCATCGGCGAAGTACCACATTCTCACCAGTTGATCTGGATCGTCGGCAATCAATTTGATTTCGCGGGGGAGTCTTTCGTTATACTCATAGGAGTACTTGCCCCAGGGACCGGGATGTTCAAGGAACGAGGCCTCCCAGAATCCAAATCCTTCATAGCATATAACCACACCCTCAAGTTCTTTACGCATGAGCTTATTGGTGGAAATTACAGCGTCAAGCGCTTTCTTGTACAGCTCAGGGTCGTCGATGCCTCTGACAAACCGGCCTACAACCTCGCGGTCGAGGGAGAGATGGTGGTCCCAGTCCCATGACCACATCTGCATCCAGTTGAATCCCATTTCTTTGGGAGTCAAGCCGGTCTCGTCAATAGGCTTGTTCCAGTCGAAGGTGTGGCAGTGATAAATACCAAGCGGAAAATAAGGTTCACCTTCGTTGAGGAAAAATCCATCCTGATCAATTATAATCTGTCCTTTTTCCGGCGAGACGATGAAGAATTCACCTTTTGAGGTATGTTTTGTACCGCAAGGAAATTCCACCACCGCCTCAAGGTCGTATTTCCCTGCCGGCGCATCAATACCAACTGGCAACGACGCGGTGGCGTACTTGGTTCCGGGTAAAAATTTACCATTGCAGGAAGCGACCTCTTTGCCCGATGAATTCTTCGCAACCATCGTCCACTTTACACCATCCATTTCGATGTATTTGCGATTAACTTTGATGCCGATATGAACATTAGGATCGCTGCGCTTGGTGGAAACCGTTGCACGGTAATCAGGTGGAACCACCTCAATCAACTCTGGTAACGTGATTTTTCTATCCTCAAGAACCCAGCGTTTCTTTCCTTCCCACTCAAACAGCTCAAGGAGGAACTGGTATTCACCGTGGATATCCAACGGGGGGACGTTGACTTCGAAGGTGAGCACTTCGTTGAGTTTGGTACTGGGCTTGCGCCGCGCCATATAGGAGCGACTCTGCTTGTTATTGCCAAGCGGATTCAGTGTAAGGCGCACGGCCAGATAAAGATTGGTGGTGGCGGTATTAATGTTCTTGAACTTGATTGTGGTTTTTCCGCCGCCAAGCTCGGGGTGATAGTAATTGCCCTTGAACTCCTCCAGCTTTGAATACTTGTGGGTGCAGGAAACAAAGCGGATTCCGCTGTTTTCAAAATTGAATTGCTTCAAAATATTTTCACGCAGCTTTGGAGTATCGGCGCAGGTATGGGTCGAGAGTATCAGCGCACCTCTTCCCACGCGGCGCAAAACAGTGTAATTATTCTGCACGACTTCCCAATTGCGTCCAGCGCTCAAACGCCCATTGCCCGCCTGCAAGGTCGGAGAAATCGGATTGGGCCAATCAAACAGCGGAGTACCGCCTACATTAACTTGCTTATCATACGAATGAGCAGCTCCCTTCTGCGGCTTGAACTTCGGCATTTCTTTTTCACCGCAGAATTCAGATGCCCCCGCATAATCGTCAGGAGAGGCTATCAGCGGTACAATCAGAATACCGCCGTCCTCCATAAACTTGCGCCACTTTGCACCTTCTCCGGCAGGCAGTGATTTGATGAATTTGATTTTGTAGTCGATCTGGGCGATAGCGTTCACCTTCGAGGCATCGGGCTTGGCTACGGGCGCATCCGACTTGTCGGAGACCGCACCGTTGTAGCAGACGATAGTACCGGCATTGTTCTTCACCAGCACAACTCTTATTTTACGATTCTTCTCGTCTGCGCCGAGCTTGCCCTTGATGGAAAGCGGGAGCTCGACATTGCTGACCGCCGCGGGGGGGATGTCGATTTCGGCGCGACCGAACTCACGCACGTTTTTGCCATCGGCATCGGTGGTTTCGACCTTGAGCAAACCGCGCAGCGCAAGATCGCCCGCATTCTTGATTTTCATCGATACGGCAAATTCTCCACCAGCTGCGAATTTGCCGGGGAACGAGTGCTCCACCACGTCGATCTTCAGCTCTCCCTTTGCCTGCTTATAAAATGGAGCCTGCGCAAAAGCCACCGACCCGATGGTCAGCGAGGCAAGCACCACGCTATGAATCAGCGTCAATCTCATATCGGTATCCTCTCTTTTGATTTAATCAGCGTGCCAACTGCAATCTATATCACTTGGCAATTAACATCATGTAAAAATAATACAGGAAGACATTGTTTACTACAATTACAAAAGTGGTCTTTTTGAAAAAAAGTGGTGTATACCACTTCTTTTGAACCGTTGTTTATTATTGCGCGTTACGACGCTGCCCGGTTTCAGGAATCGCTATTATATTTTCACAATCCGCGCATCATACCCGATAACCTTTGCTGCGCAGCCTGTCAATCGTCTCCGAGAGCCGCTCGCGCTTGGCGAGCAGCTCGTCTCTGACGTCCACGCCGGCAAAAAAATCGCCTTGATCTGGGCGGCGGTCGTTGGCGAGATTGTCAACGCCGAATCCCACCAGCCGTATCGTCTTGGCGACCCCATTCGGCCACATCTCGTCGAAAAGGCGAAGCGCCATCTCCCTCAGGGAAATATCATCGCGCGCGGGTGACGCAAACTGATGCTGTTTTGTAGCGGTTGAAAATTCAGAGTCCCGTATCCTCACCCGGGCGACCTTCGCATAGCGCGTAACCTCGCGCAACTGCATACCCACTTCGTCCACCAGTCCGAGCAGAACCTGACGGACGTCACCGCGCTCCGAAGTATCCTCCGCGAAAGTGTGTTCCCTTGATATCGACTTTGCATCGGGCCGCTCGTAGACAACCTCATCCGAAGCGATTCCAAATGCATATTCCCGGATTTGCCTCGCCATGCGTGAGCCCAACACGCGCTCCAGTGCCTGCACTTCGCATTGCTGCACGTCGGCACAGGTGTGAAAACCAAAACTTGAAAGAAGCTCGCTGGTCTTCTTGCCCACTCCCCAGAGGTCTTTCAACGCGCGCGGAGCAAGAAAAGCGATAATTTCCTCGCGGCCTTCCGGCATGATCGTCATCCCGTCCGGCTTGGCATCCTCGCTTCCGAGCTTTGCGAGCAGCCGATTGTTTGCAACTCCCACCGAAGCGGTAATACCTGCAAGCTCGAATATTCTCCGGCGAAGTTGCCGCACCAGATTTTCCTTTCCTCCGAACAGATGATGCGAACCTGAAATGTCAAGATAGGCCTCGTCGACAGAGACTCCTTCGACATAAGGGGTGAATTGCGAAAATATTTCAAATATCTGCCGGGATACCGCCTGATAAATCTCCATGCGCGGACGGACGAATATGCCGTGAGGACAACGGGCATAGGCAGTCCGCGACGGCATCGCCGAGTGAACGCCGAATTTTCGCGCTTCGTAAGAGCAGGTGCAAACGACGCCGCGCTCATCCGGCCTCGAACCTACGATTACCGGCTTTCCTCTCCATTCCGGATGGTCGCGCTGCTCCACGGAAGCGTAAAAGGCGTCCAGATCCACATGCGCTATAACCGCCATGAAAAGCCTCCGCTAATGCTGCAGCGCTCCGTCCGCAAGATCGCACAATTCGTCGGTGACACCGCCACCGGTCAGTTTTTGCAGAAAAGCCCTGCGGAATTCGAGATGCCCGCGCTCCCGGCAGATGCGGCGCGATTGCGAAAAATGCAATTCGTTGATCATCCAGCCAATCTGTATCAGCACAAAATCGGAAAGAGACTTGATATCACGATAATCGACCGGGAGTCCCTTGCGAATTGCGCTGACAACCGCTCCGTTGGGAAGTCCCGCAACCGGTAGATTCCAAAATGCCGAACAATCTTTTTCCCAGTCGGTATTTTTCACCCGCTCTTCCAGCACATTGAAAATATCCAGCTTGTCGGCATCCCGAAGCGCGTTTGCGACGAATTCCGTAGCTGCGTCAATATTCTCCGGAAGCTCGCGGCGATTGTGGAAAAGAACCGCATCGAGAATGCACTTTGCGCCTTCCATCCCGTCCAGCCACCGGTTCTCCGACACGATCCGGTGCGAAAGCTGCGCATGGTCGATGCTCTGCGAATCGCGGAAGGTCCCATAAGTTTTCAGCTGCTCGAAACGCCCCACGTCGTGCAGACGGGCACTGGCCATGCAGCAATAACGGAGAAACGTATCTTCCGTATGCGAGCTGGCGATTGCCGCGATATTTTCCACCACTCGTGCAGTATGAATATCTTTAAGCTCCAAAAGGTCGGACAGATTTCCTCCGTCCGACCTGAACATATCGACATATCGGCGGTAATCCGCGTCTATCGACTCAAGCGCCTGTGAATAATCAAACTGCATATTCGCCGTTATTTCTTTTTCGCGGCCGCCTCGGCCTTGAGCTCCTTGACGAATTCCATCAACTCGACCGGATTGTCGGTGGCGAAGTTATCTATACCCAGATCCCAGACCATGCGCATGGCCTTCTTGTCCTTTCCGCCGCGCCAGAGGAATATCTGGACGGTAACGCCGTTTTCGTGAAGCTTTTTCACCTGCTGGCGAATGAAATCCTCGCTCGGACAGATTTTGGCACTGCTGTTGAAATCCACAAAGGTGTGGAACTGGACCTGATCAACACCGTAATAATTGTTGCGCTCGGCGGTTGAAAGGTTCACCAGGATCCGCTTCTCAATATCGGCCACAATCTCCGGCGTCATATTTTTGGGCGGCCAATGACCGATCCAATACATACCCTTGGCCTCAGGCGCGACGTTTTTCCACTTCATCAGCGCACCATACGAGCAAGAGCAGAAATATACCCGGTCGATGACACCAAGACACCCGGCAAGATTAGCAAGATGGCTTGGAGGCGCACCTTTTTCATCCATGTACAACATCCGGTCGCGACGTCCGACCATCTCGGCCAGCACGCTTTCGACCGTCGCGATACGATAGCTTGAATACTCGGGCGAAAGATAAGAACCGACATCAGCGTTGCGGATCTGATCCCAGAGAAGTGAGCCGATGTGGTTGGTCGTGATCGCCGGATCGAAACCGCCGCGCCCGATGCGCTTCAGATTGGAATCGTGGAAAGCGATTGCCACCCCGTCCTTGGTCATGCGGGCGTCAATTTCAGGAGCCAATCCGTTGTTCCACGCCCACATGCATGATTCAATCGCATTGTCGGGCCGGGTGTCGCTTCCGCCGCCGCGATGAACTTGACAGCGGAACAGACCTTCCAGTCGCTGTTCCTCGGTCAGTTTGGTCAAATCCGGTTTTTCCGCCGCATCTGCGATTGTCAGCATTGCCAACGCGATACCGGCAACGGCGAATTTTGAAAATGTGAAGTCGTATTTACTCATTTGCTTTTCCCCTTTACGCTAGCCTTGACCGGCTTCTTGCCGGTGCGGAAAAACTCGGACAGCTCGTTTATCTTGGCCGGATTTTCGCAGTCAAAGCAATCGATTCCCAGATCCCAAAGCATTTTGTAGGCGCTGTAAAAATCGTCCGCACGCCAGAGATACACCAAAATCTTCACGTTTTTGGCATGGCAGCTGGCAATAATCTCTTTGAGGTTTTCCATCCGCGGAAATGTTTTTATAACACCATCGACCTTGTCCACCGTCATATTCATCTTGAATACATCTGTCGCGCGGTGCCCGTCATTCTCCGAAGCTTTGAACAACTTCATGAAACGGTATTCAATGTTCTTGGCCGCCTCCGATTCCAAATTGCGCGGCGGGAAAAAGTTGCAGTAGAGAACGCCCTTTCCGGTCTTCGACGCTTTTTTCCATTTTTTCAGCGTTTCGTATCGGCCTGCCTCATAGTAAATCTGCGATGCTACTTGTGCACGCGCATTCGCTTCGGCTACGCTTTCAACTGAAATTACCGGCGAGGAGAGGTAGATGCAGCGCTCGGGACGCCCCGCCATTGCTAAAAAGACGCTTTCAAGGGTATGCACACGGTAATTTTCAATCGGCGCTCTGTTGAATTTACCCATGTCCAGACTGCAGATATCGCTCCAGAGCAGACGAGAAACATCGTTGGTTTTGTATTTTGCGTCCACCGCACCCCAGCGCCGGAAAGTGTTGCCGTCACATGCCACCGCCACCTTGTCTAAAGTGACACAGGTTAAGATTTTAGGCACGCCCTGTTCGGTCCAAATCGAGAGCATCGACTGCAGACTCGCGCTGGACAAACCCTTCTTTCCCGAACTTAAAACCGTGCTCAGTTTAAGCGCGTCATATCGCTCTGATGCATGGGACGCAGTTCCCAAGACCAGCATGCACAAGGCACCGTAAGTGATTAATTTATTCATTTTTCCTCCTTTTAAAACAGACCGTGCGCATCGCCGCCGCACAGTGCAGCGGCTATGCGCCTCGCTGACGAATCGGCCTCGAATACCGCATCGAATGAATCGCACGCAATATTGTCATGTGCTGCCATGGTCTGCTCGATAATCTCCCAGATTTGGCAAAATGCAATCTTTCCGTCCAAAAATGCGTTAACTGCGATTTCATCGGCGGCATTCATCGCCGCCGACATTGTTCCTCCCGCCGCCACCGCCTCGCGCGCCAGACGCAGACAGGGGAAACGTTTTTCGTCGGGTTCGGAAAATTCAAGGTGCGACACTTTGGCCAAATCCAACATCGGCATCTTCGCCTGAAAACGATCCGGTCCCAGAAGCGCAAACTGTATCGGGAAACGCATATCCGGCTGGGAAAGCTGCGCCATCAAAGAACCGTCTTTGAATTCCACCAGAGAATGGACATAGCTTTGCGGATGGACCAAAACCCCTATTTGCGGAACCGGAATGGCAAAAAGTGCTGCGGCCTCCAATATCTCCAACCCCTTGTTCATCATCGTAGCCGAATCGACCGTGACTTTCCGGCCCATATTCCACCTGGGGTGATTCAACGCCTGCTCCGGGGTAACGAGTGAAAAATCGACCTCAGGATGAAAAGCGAACGGTCCGCCCGAAGCGGTAAGCAGAAGCCGCGAAACTCTCGACTCGGCGAAACGCTCAACGGGAGTGTCGACCGGTCGCACGCACGCAACATCCCACGAGGCGGACTGCAGACATTGAAACAGCGCATTGTGTTCACTGTCGACCGGCAAGATCGCGCACCCAGCCTTGGCTCGCGCTTTCATCACCAGCTCGCCCCCGGAAACCAGCACCTCCTTGGTTGCAAGCGCCACATCCTTGCCCGCGGCCATCGCGCTGAGCACCGGCTTCAAACCGGCCAGCCCCACCACCGAACACAACACGGTATCAGCTTCGGGATGCGTGCAGATTTCTTCCAGCGATTGCTCGCCCGACAATACTGTGATTCCCAGAGGAGAAGCCAACGACTCCGCTTTTGCGGCGGAGGCTTTATCGACGATCGCAACGGTCTTTACATTGAATCGTTTGGCCTGATCGATAAGTTTATGAAAATTGCTGAATGCGGCAAGACCGACAACTCGAATTTGTTCTGGGAACTCGGAAACGACCCGAAGCGTACTTTCCCCGATAGAACCTGTGCTGCCTAGTAGAACAATCGAGCGCATGTGGCTCTCCCGTCATCGCATAGACTTCCGTAAAACAAAAAAAGCATCGCTTGGCCGATGCTTTCATAGCGCGAAAATTGGCACCCCCAAGGAGAGTCGAACTCCTCTTCCCAGGATGAAAACCTGATGTCCTAACCGATAGACGATGGGGGCATGCATGTATCGCGAAAACAAGTTAAATACTACCAAAAAACCGTTTATGAATCAAGTACTTTTGTTAAAAATTTGTTTTTATTGAAATACCGGCGGAAAAAACGGTTTTTTATCAATTCTTGACGTCACCGGATATGCCGACAATAGAAAAAGCAGGAGAATTGTTCCTGCGCGTAATCGAAAAAACGGATTTAAGGATAAAAAAAATTGGGGCGAGATACGGGACTTGAACCCGTGACATCCAGATCCACAATCTGGCGCACTAACCAACTGTGCTAATCTCGCCACCGAGCCGAATGTTATCGGCGAAGAAAAAAAATGGCTCAGGTGGCTGGATGCGAACCAGGCACCAAATGGGTAACAGCCAACTGCGCTACCGCTGCGCCACACCTGAACCCCGACACGCTTACAAGCATGTCAAAACGCGATTAATATATCGCTTTTATGTTCATTCGTCAATGAGAAAAAACGAAAAAAAGTAAAAACGCATCACTTTAGACGTTTTTTTTACTTTTTTTACGTTTTTCTCCGATATATCCCATTTAAACGCGATAGAATTCTTCCCAGCCTTTACGCGGAGTATTGGGATACGCCATTCCCCATCTGATCTTTTTTCCCTATAACTATAGCCTTTTTATTTCAAAGCAGTAATGGCCAATACAAGAAAAAGCGAACCAAGGATTGCGCGAAGAGCACCGATAACCACCATTCGTCTGGCAGAGCCGACCGTCCATTCCAGTTCGCGTCGCAAATACCAGGGATACAGGATAAGCAACATCCCTTTTACAATGCAGACGTAGGCAAAACACACCAGAACCAGACGCCACGGCGAATAGTTCATGCGCGAGGCGGCAAGCATCCAAACCGGAAACAGGCAGAGAATGCCTCCCCATGCGCGGCAGGCAAGCAGATTGTCTAGCGCCCACCATGTCAACGGAATGCATATTGCCGCGACGGCAGGAACGAATTTTTTGTACGGCTCGAGAAAGTCCCAACCCATTCCCATCGAGGCGACCGCCGCTCCGCCCCATGCGACCGCACTTAGTATTCTCCCCAGCCAAACGCTGCGTGAAAACCGCTTCAGAAAATCGGCGCTGCGCGCCGGTGCTGCAACCATCAACGAACCGCTGGCCAGCAGAAGCGCTCCCAGCAAGATTCCCCATTGAGAAATATCCATTATCTGTTCCCCCCTGCCAGTGAAAGGACACGGTCTACGATGCGGTTCAAATCGCAACTGCCCACCACATGGGTTTCGGGCAGTTCCAACCGCGCGATATTGTCGAGTCCCGCAGACTGTTCGTTTACGTCGTAGACGACAATGACCAGACGATTTCCAGCCGGCAGACGGCGCAACATCGAAATCACCTCGTCCGCACACATCCCCGACTGGCGCATCCGCATCACCAGAATATCGGGATGATTGATGATGCAGCTTTCAATTGCCTGTCCTCCGCCTGAAACCGGAATGGCATCAATACCGGCGCGATTCAGCTCGTCCTGCAACTGCTGGAGGAAAACGGTATCGTCGTCCGCCACCACAGCCGAACGCCTTGCACATTGGGTGCGGGATGCGTCACCGGAGTTTTCAAAGAGGATTCGATTGATTTCCGCCAGCAGATCTTCAGGTGCACTCGGTTTGGCAAGGAACCCGGCAATGCTCTTATCGGCAAAAAATTCGGCCATCATTGAACGGGCGGTGAGCACGAGCACCGGCAGCGAAATATTTCCGTCGGCATCGGTAATCCGCTCCAGAAAACCGGTTCCGCCCATGCCCGGCATGCTCATGTCGAGAATGACCAGATCAAAATCGTCGTGGCGCATCGCCACCAGCGCTTCCTCGCCGCTCGAGGCGCAGGTCACCGCATAACCTTCGAAATCAAGGAAGTCCCGCAGCGTTTCGAGCAACGCCGGATCGTCATCCACCAGCAGTAGTTTTTTTCTAGCATCCATAGTTCAACCGTCCAACATCAGCGTTTCAATGGGATAAAATCAGCACGCCGCTGATTGAAATCAACTTCTGAAACAAACACCTTCAACTTCGTTCCGGGGCCGAAGATTTTCCGGCCTGCGCCAAGCGTACCCCTCTTCGCGTCGAAGCGCAGATAAGCGTTGCACAACTGCGAAACATGAATCATGCCGCCCATTGCCAACGCCGGAATATCGATGAACGCCCCGAAGGACGTGCATTTGACCACCACCGCATCGTAGCAAAGCGGATTGCGCGAGTCCAGCTGCTGTTGCAGAAACCGGAACTTCTTTATTTCAACCAGCTGACGAGATGCGTCATCGGCGTTAAATTCGCTCTCATTGACCATGTCCGCAGTCTCCTGCAGATAGGCCGCCGGCAACTTTGCCGCGTTTGGGCGCAACAGATACTTCGCCAGCTGGCGATGAAGCACCAGATCGGGGTAGCGGCGTATGGGCGAGGTAAAGTGTGCATAATGCGCCTTGGCCAATCCGAAGTGACCGGAATCCTGCGCGGAGTAGAGTGCGCGCTTCATGCTGCGCAGGAGCAACATATGCACGTGGGAGCGCAGCGGATGCACGGCCGTCGAGCGAAGAAAAGCGGCCATGTTCCGGCGTTCTGAAAGATTGCCGGGACGGAAACCCAGTTTGACCAGCTGCATCGTGCACTCTTCGAGCCGATCCGGGGCCGGCGGCTCGTGCAGGCGGGAAAGAATATCGATCCCCCTGCTTTGCAATTCGGTGGCGACAGCCTCGTTCGCGCTGACCATGAACTCCTCGATCATCTGATGCGATTCGTCATAGATGCGGGTGGTCAACCCCGTCATGCGGCTTTCGCCATCCAGTACGATTTCGACCTCAGGAACCTCAAGATCGAGGGCTCCGCCTGCAAATCGGCGTTTTCTCAAAAGCGCCGCAAGTTCTGCACAGGACTGAAGCAGCGAAGTGGTGCCGCCGGGCAGGCGTCCGACGCGCGGAGGAAGCGGGAGCCGCTTTATTATCGACATGGCCTCTTCGTATGTCAGACGCAGGCGCGAGCGGATAACCGAACGGGCGAACGAGCGTGCAATCATGCGTCCCTCGGCATCGAAGGTCATGAATACGGAAAAGGTCAAACGATCCTCGCCGGGGCGCAGCGAACAGATACCGTTCGACAGTTGCTCGGGAAGCATCGGAATGACTTTATCAACCAGATAGACACTGGTGCCTCGCCCGCGGGCCTCGCGATCAAGCGCCGAATCCGGCTCGACGAAAAATGACACGTCGGCGATATGCACACCGAGCACCCGGTTCCCATCTTTGTCATGCTCGAGCGAAATGGCGTCATCAAAGTCGCGTGCCGTCTCCGGATCGATGGTAAAGATGAATTTGTTCCGTAAATCAAGACGATCGCCGGGATTCTCCAGTTTCGCCGCAACGGTCTCCGCTTCAGCAAGCACCTCGTCGGGGAAGGTCTCCGGCAGATTGAACTGGCGCATTATCGTCAATGTGTCCAATGACGGCAGATCTGAGGGACCGATCACGTCGACAACAGCACCCTCGGGGGTCGCGGCCGGATTGCGCCAGTTCACCAGGCGCATCACCACCCGATCTCCGGCTTTGGCGCCGTTGGCGGACGGCACGAAAAACTCGTGTTTGTAAATCGGATTTAACGGAACTACGTAGCCATGCTTTCCGGCCGGATGAAAGGTTCCGACAATATCGCGGGATGAACGTTTTTCTACTTTTTTTACCCGCCCTTTTACTTCTCCGTCCCGCTTATAGAACGAAACGCTGACGATATCGCCATTAAGGGCGGTGCCTAAATCGCCAGGCTCTATGTAAATGGTCTGGCCGGTTTCAGGCTTGACTATCGACCCCGCTCCGTTGCGAAGCATCCGGATAGGGGCTGTTACGATTTCGGCTGGTGTTTTCCGGCGAAATCTATCGTTTTTGTCATGCTTTTGTTTTTTCGATGTTTTCACGCATTTTGTCCAAAACGCCGTTGACGAACCGCCCCGCCTCGGCGTTACTGAAGTATTTTGCGAGGTCAATCGCCTCGTTCATTACTACCGGAGGAGGAACATCCGGGCAAAACATCAATTCATAGCAGGCAAGACGAAGCACATTGCGCTCAATCGTGCCGAGCCGGAACAGATGCCAATTCTTGGAAATTCCCGAGATGTTTCCGTCTATCTCGTCCAGATGTGCAACCACCCCGCGCACTCTGCTCTCGCTGAACTCACGCATTTTCCTCGGCGCGACATCATCGGCGATGGCGGCATCGTCAATTGGTTGCGGCTTTTCGCCGGGCAAAGGACGGGCATCGGTCTCGTGGACGCAAGTGTACTGCATTTTCCAGAAGTTGGAAATCGCGCTATCAATGTCGGTATCGGGGTTCATATCCGCCTGAACCAGCATCTGCAACGCCCATTCACGCCCCTGCCGTCTTGTCACATTCCCAGCCATCTCAAGCCTCTCTGAAAATTAAAGTTGTTTAAGAACCGAAACGAGTTCGATGGCGGCCTGCACGCCGTCCCATCCTTTGTTGCCCATTTTACTTCCGGCCCGTTCCACCGCCTGCTCCAGATTCTGGGCGGCGACGATGGCGTTGATGACCGGGACGCTGTTTTTGAGCGACACCTCGCTCAATGCGCGGGCGACGGTATTCTCGATAAGATCGGCGTGGGGAGTCGCGCCTTGGATGACGACACCGAGCGCAAGAATTGCATCGGTCTTTCCCGAGGCGGCGATTTTTGCAACCGCCGACGGGATATCGTTTGCACCGGGAACCCGGATCACGACGAGGTCGTCGGAGGATCCGCCGTGACGGACGAAACAATCTTCTGCCCCTTTGAGCAGTTGCTCGGTGAAAAAGCTGTTGAACCGCGCCACTACCACTGTAAAGCGCATTCCCTGGGCATTGAGATTTCCTTCGATTACTTTCATTCGGCAACTCCTCTTTAGAACACAAAAATTTATGGTTGCAATTGTACTATATTTTGGCGGAAATGTAAAAGTTGAAAGTTTTAAACCCGCCGTTGGGTAGCGGCGGGTTTAAAAGCGTAGCTTGTACGAACAAATCGTTAAAGAATTGAAATTAGTGTTCCCGCTCCCGGGGCGCAATTGACAATCCACTGGTAGTATCCGTTGTTCTGCACGACACCGATTGCCTTTTCGCCGGGGTATCCCGGCATTTTTGCCATTTGCTCGTGAGAATACTTGGTCGGGCAGAGATTCAACCATCCTTCAAGCGCACTTTGTTTCATGATATGCAGTTGTGCGCCCGCTTTACCCAAGCCGTTGCCGGGGCCGACGCTGAATGCCGAGAAATCGACGCTAGTGGGGGCTGTCTTGGAGTAGAATTCGTAAACCTGCCCCGTCTTGTTATTTTGGAATGCGCGCGTGCTGATGGTTTTTATCGGCGAGAAAATTTGCACCGGCCCGACGAACGCCGCTGCGGTATAACGGAAGCATTCATAACCGATTGTTGTAATACTGGGGTTGGCTATGCGCAGCGGCATCTTCAAAGAGGTGCAATTGTAGAACGATGCGCCGAAACCGTATACCGTATCGGGGATATAAGAGGTAATACTTTCAAGTTTAGTGCAGTCGGTAAATGCATTCCCGCTGATATTGGTCAATGAGGCGGAAAACTCGACCAGCTTAAGGGACGCGCAGTCCATAAACGCCTCAGAGGCGATGGAAAGCGCATTTGGCGCTTTTAAGCTCTGCAGCTTCTCCGCTCCCCTGAAACCACGCAATATTTCTACCAGGGGGAACTCAAAGTTCGCAACCAATTTGCTGGCATTGTAAAATGCGTTAGCACCTGACGAGGACAACTTAGGGAATTTTTGAGGCACAATATTGGTAAATGCGCAATTTCTGAATGCTTCTTGTCCGAACGAAGTAATCTTGTCATTTAGAATCAATTCTTCTACGGCGGCAGAATGAAACGCAGACGTACCAATCACTGTGACATTTGGGAATGACAGTGTTCCTTTCAATGACCGACAGTTATAAAAACATTGCTGGCTGACTGTGGACAACGAATCAAACACTCTGGGGAAAATATTGGACAATGAACTGCAGGTGGAGAATGCCGAAGATCCAATAGACGATATATCGGCACTAAGAGTGATATCGCCTAGTTTTTTGCAATCTTGAAATGAGTTGTTGCCCAAAGATACAGACTTGGGCAAGTAAAAATTGGTAACAGCAGCGCATGAGGAAAAAGCATTATTCCCCACAGTTGTTGCATTGGGGAAAGAAAACTTTGTAATCTTGTTGCAATACTGAAATGACTGCTCACCGACAAACTTCACCTCGGGAAATTCGACATCACCTACTATTCCTGAGCAACTGCGGAACGATTGAGGTTCGATAGAGGTAACGTTAGGGACGGAAACTCCTTTGAGGTTGCTGCAATTTCTGAAAGCGAATTTCTCGACAGCTGTAGCTTCGGGGAACGAGAGTGTCTCTGACAATCCGGTACAACTATCAAAAACTGCGGATTTGATGATGGTGATATTGTTCATTGTCTGTGGATAAAAATTCGTCATCAGCGAATTTTTTTCAAAGGCGTAAGCTGCCAAGGTTTTGACATTTTGAGACAAAACCATATTGGTGAGAGATGACAGTCCCGCCAAACTGTATGAATTGACGGTGACGACATCGGGCGCGACGAATGAAGTAATGTATGTATTGCCGCGAAAGCCATTTTGTTTAATCGCTGTTATCCGCCAATTGGTATCGTCGTAAAAGCTGGTGAAATCCAAGTCGGTATACGATGCATCGCGCGAAGCGACGGCTGCATTTGAGGAAACGCTATTAAACTTACCCAGCTGCAAGCTGCCATTAACCACCTCAACATTCAGAACCCATTTGCCATCGGAAATGGTCTTGGCGGATTCGTCATAAGTCCATGCGGCGTTAAGAGTTGACGAGAATCCTATAAGAATCAAAAATTGGACAATTAAGTTTTTCATGCATTCTCCTTTGTTAAATGGCAGACTACCAATGTCAAAGTAATACATGATACGGTATCGCAATTCAAGCACATTCTAAATCACCGCCCGCTCCCTCCCAAGAGCGTGTTAAGTCTGGGACTATTTACATTAATGATAAAATGTGTTAATATTTATTCGTGAACAACATTGGAGGTATCCATGAGCAAAAAACGTATTAAGCCGAGCGGATCAAGCGTATACCACATTACAAGTAGAATTGCTCACA
>JAZQGX010000183.1:0-3205 GCA_045540275.1 Kiritimatiellia bacterium
GTTTGGTCGTGTAAACGAGAGTGCACCGCTATCGATTTCGCGTAATGAGAAACGTGAAATTACAGCAATAACAGATGCTCTATCTGGAGTGAGAAAGACCGAATATTTTTATGATGATATTGGAAATCGCCTTTCGTCAAATGAGCATGATCATGAGTTTCGGTATTCATCAAATTCCCTTTGCCAGCCGACACAAGTTATAACTAGTAATGGTGTAGAGATTGCTCAGGAATACGATTTGGATGGGAACCAGACTCTCGCCCTTACATCTACTGGTTTGTGGTCTATACAATATGATGCTGAAAATAGGCCTTGGCAATGGACTTCGGGCAATACTAACATTGTTATGACATTTGATGGGGATGGGCGTCGTATCAAGGCAGACGTAACAGTTGGCGGGGCAATGACGTCGTCTAACAGCTTTGCGTATGATGGATATGACATGATTGGTGAAAAATCGACCAGAAGCACTGATGGAGAAGTTTGTGAATGGCGTCAGACCTATGTGTGGCTGCCTTTTGAAACGGTTAGGTCTGTCCCACTTGTGCTTTGTAGGGGTACAAATGTATATTATTACGTGAGTGACGGAGTGAAGAATGTATCTGCGATAGTTGATTCTAGCGGGTATACGATTGCGTCTTACGATAGTCATCCTTTTGGTGGCGTTAGGACTATAACGGATGAAACGGATGGTGTTTTGTCAAATCCGTTTGTTTTCTCGAGTGAATATCGAGATGAGTTGCTTGGTGTGATTCACTATGCGTATAGAAGTTACAATTCGTTACAAGGGCGCTGGCTGTCTCGCGACTTGGTAGACATTCCCGCAGTTAACCCGTATGCACTATGTTCTAATACAGGTCGAGTAGATTACAGGGGCACTTATGACGAGATAGTCCATTATTATTTTTTAACATGGTATCTCAGCCATTTCAAATTAAGTGCTGAAGACAAAAAGCTGCTTGCGATTGGTTCCATATATGTTGATTATGGGAAATGGGCTGCAACAAAGATATTTGACAAAAAAACTGTGTATAATTTAGAAAGAGAACGGTACAGCAAGCTGCTTCATAATCTGGGGAGTTTGGATAAAAATGGTATAAAGTGCTATAGAGATTGCCTTAAACGCTTGTTTGACAGGACCAATGAACCATTAGATCCATTTCAGAAAGGAGTTTTGCTTCATATAATAGCCGATACTTTTGCGCACCAGACGATAAGTGGAGAAAGCTACGGTTCATTCTGGGGACATTTGTGGGCTGGGACTGCCCCTGATGACATAAGGCGGAGTAAGGTAGGAGAAGATCGATTTAGAGGTTTTGTTAACACGTTAAATGACCTCTTTAAGGCAGATACCGCTACCAAGGAAATAGTAGATGGACTGTTGTCAGACATTTACAAAGGCGAGATGGTTTGGCGAGAACGCCCTTGGCAAATCTGGTTCATAAATCCTATCGTTGCTCTTTCCATGCCAAGTGGCGAGTGGCAGTTCCAGTATGATCTAGATGACTATAGAACAGAAATTATGAAGAGAAGTAAAGCAGAATGGACGTCTGAAGAGCAAATTGAAGAAAATATATTGAAAGAGAATCGCGACGCGTCTGTAGAAGAGTTGTTGAAGTCGATAACTAATTGCTTTCAACAATCAGGGGGGAAGCTCCGATGAAATCTTACTCGTATGTGCTTTTATCGGCCCTCATTCTCATTTCCTCAGCAGGTTGTGCGGCGCACCGGACAATCCGCGAAGATTTTCGTGTCGTCGTCGTGGGAAATGAGTTTAAGATATTGGCTAATTGCTGGAAGGAAGTCAACATGGGGCTTCTTGATAAAATTACGGTCTTTGATGCGCATCTGCATAATCGGTATCAGGATGAGAAGTATGATTGGTGGAATCTTCCTGTTGTTCCGACTAATGACACTGTGCGCGTACAAAGGGAGAAGGATAGATCCTTTGTGTTGGCGTTCCCCTGCAGAGGCCCTACGCATTTTCATAGTGATTTCATAGACATTAATACAAATGACGACAATCCTTGTTTAGTTCTTCCTCACTGCGAGTGGATCGGTCATAAAGACGGAGAAATTCTTGTGGGAACGACAATAGACCTTGAACATCTGTCTCCCTATCTCAAGATGAAGTCGAAGCAATGTCCAATGAAAGGTCGCTTAAGATTTAAGCCGCCGCATTACTTGGATTCAACCAAGAGCAACTTAGTGTATTTGGCTCAACGAAAAGCGAAGGAAGGCGAATCTGGTCTCTGGCGGTATTCGGTGATGATTTCTGATTTTCTTGGTTTGGACGCTAGAGAACTCGCAAATGTCGATTCTCATGTGTGGGAGCCAATAAGAAATGGCCTTTCATCAGACGAAAGAGGAGGTTGGTCAGTCGCCTTTGAGCGCAAATTCACATATAATAGTGAAGAAGGTTGCAAGGTAAGTGAAGTTCGGGTGATAACTGGTGATTGCAACAAGGTGATAAGCGACAAAACGGTAGCTGTTTCGGGCAAGGAACACATGTTGCCGTACGGGACTTTCTTCAATTTGGGGGAGGCGGTTTATAGTGACGAGAATCGCCTGGTGATACTAAGAATCGACGGTCGGCAATGGGAAACTGCAGGCTTCTTCACGCAGTCGCATTATTTTCCGTGTGACATGAAGATTTGCACGCTGGATCTTAATACTGGCAAGTGGACATATGTACCGGTTGAGTTTCCGCCAAATGAGAAGTGAGCGGCCAATGAATGAAATGGTCGGGACATTTTGCATTCACAGTTAATGCTTGACTATTGATTGAAGATTGGACAAGAGGGTCAAGTACGCCGAGCAAAACTCGGCAGAACTATCTTAAAAGGTTTTTGCCCAAGACATTCGCAGAGATGCTGGACAAGGACTTTGTGTCTTCCATTAAAGCGCGTGGTTACTCGCCGCTCACCAACATCGTCGAGTGCGTCGGTACCCAAGGCGCGCCATACGGTGGCACCAACGCACTCCGCACGGTGACGACATTCTATCCTGTTGATGGGGAATGGGTAACGGGGGAATGGGGAACCTGTAGCGGGAGGGTCACGCTTGTCGCAACCGTCCGATGGTCTCGTTTCCTCCATCCGTCACGAGGATGGCACTCTCGATCTCTACGACTATGCACTTGCCTCCAATCTCTGGGTGGAAACCGTCACCCACCTCCACGAACAATCCCCTACCAAGTCGGAGG
>JAZQGX010000184.1:0-5613 GCA_045540275.1 Kiritimatiellia bacterium
AACGACGAGAAGCCGCCGTCGGGGATGTTGCCGTACGTGAACTCGAAGTCGCCCCAGTCGTATATGGTCGCCGCGAATGAGACGAGGTTCGACGGGCTGTTGTTGTACTCAAGATTCTTCCACACAAACGTCTTGGAATTCTCGTTGGTGACAGCCCAGAAATCGCCCACGCCTCGGATCAGGGAGTTGGTCGCGTAGAACGGCGCGTACGTCTCGTAGCAGTCCTTGATTCTCTGCGGAGTGTCGATGCCCCACGGCTGGGTCGTTACCACGCCGCATGGCCCGGCAATGTAGTCGGGGAGCGCCACCTGGAAGTCGTCGCATACGCTGTGCCTCAGCCAAAGGCTCGGCGTCACGGCGTTGGTCGGACGCGTGAATATGCTTAAATCCGCGACAAAGTTGCTGGGCGCGAAGTAGCGGTGCAACCCCGGCGCGGCTTCGCGTCCGTTCGGCGAAACGGAGGATAACGAAACTGTGGGAGCGGGAGATTGTGGAATTGTGCCGGGGATGTTCGTGGAAATGTTCAATACTGCATTCCCATAATTACACAATTCCATAATTCCACAATTCAGCCCGCCCTTGCCGCCAGCCCAGAACGCCAACGGCGCGGACAACAAGAGCAGCATCGCGACCTTCGCCGCACCATGCCTGCGCGCCTCGCCCGCCACCATGCGCCAGGCCAGACGCAGCGCCAGCGCGGCGAACATCATCCCCGCGACCGCCATCATCACCCGCGCCTGCCCCATGGTGAATAGTGCTTCACTTTGCATTGTTTATCCTCCTGTTGTCTGTTCACCGCAGTATCAAGGAAAATCCGACTTCGCCTTTCGAGACAGTTGCCGTTATGTCGGATGCGTCCAACATCCCGCGTGACACCACCTTGACAGAACGCCATTCACGGGGGCTCGCCATTCCAACCCCCATCTCCAGGAAGGGGATTTGCATCCCATTGACTACAGATTTCACAAGCAGAGATTCCTGGTTGTAAATACGATTGCGAAGCTCTATGTCAAGAGTGCATAGGCCCAAAGGCATGCTCGACCAATCCGGCAACTGGCTTTTAACGTCTCGCCCGGACACAAAGAGACTTCCATCGTCCAGACTGATTACCAGATCGCGGGCCTCTCGACTTGCATCCTCGTCGGTGCAGAACCAGACCTCGAATTCGTTTGTGGCAGTGTTCGGACAGTTGATCGACACCACCAGGCGTTCTGACGTGCCAGCCTCAAGAATCGGCAGCATAGCGTTCGCTGTTGATTCACAGTTGTTGAACATCGGATCTGGGAGCAAAACGGACACCACCTCTCTCGCAATAGCAGGAGAAGCCAGCGCGAGTAAGAGCGCCAGAAACAGGAAGCTCCTAACTTTATGCCTCATGCTTGTTTTCATAGTGACTTCCACTTTGAACATTATATCACAATGTCAAAGAAGGGTGAAGGATGAAAGTGTGATAAGATACCGTCAGCAGTTCCCCTTGACGCGATTGTGATGCTTGCAGAGCATCTGGCAATTCGCCTCCGTCGTGTCGCCGCCCCTCGACCATGCGGAGACGTGATCCGCCTCCATTTCGCTGAAGGCGTAGATACGACTTGCGTTGGCTTCGTGTCCGCTTGCGCAGTCCGGGCAGTTCGAGACGCCTCGTGCATTTGCCTCTTCTGTCTGCCGCCTGTACACTTTCCGCGCAATCTCAACGCTGAACATCCTCACCTTTAGCAGCTTCTTGTCGAATTCTCCGCCAAGGACGTATTCGAAGATGTTGCGCCGGTTCTGTACCTTGCCGTCGTCCGCGTCGGCAAACAAAGATTCGACGCGCTCCCAGATCTTGTCGGGATCATACGGTTGCACATGGTACGTTTCGTAGAGCCGCCCCCATTCAAGCCCGCACATCTCACTTCTCGTCTCCTTGAACACGCCGTCTATCCAAGCTATGACGCTCTCGAAATACCGCGTGAGTTCAGTGATGTCGGAACTGTAGCGATGGTCTTTCAGATAGCTCCTCACGTTCCCCTTCGACACCCACTCTAGCGCCTTTGCAAGTATCGCTTGACGCTTCTCGTCCCCCGCCACAAAGGCTTTCCACTTCTGCATGTTCGCGTTCGACGAGTTGCTGAACACAGCCTTGGCCGCCGTGACGAACGGCCCGGAATACGTCGCGTTCAGGAGTTCCTGGTCGTTGAGCGGCTTACCCGCGATATTGATTGTCCTGAACCAGTCCTTTATCTCCGCCTCGGTGTCGTCATGCGTTGCCTCGGGCATAGCATTCACGGCGAACGTGGTCGCAAGAAAAATGGATGCAAGCGAAGCGCATTGCCGTCCCGTGCATCGGCAAACTCTAAAATTTAACGCGAAGATTGTGTGAGTTCCCAAAACAGTCCTCTTTGTTCATCTTCAGTTGCATGACTCACGGTAACAAGTTCGTTTGTAAACACTGTGAATTCCTCGTTGGACATTATCTTTCGGCAGCCGGCAACAGATTTGCCACACAAAGAGAATAAATTCCTGCGATAACCTTCGACCAAAGCATTTCCACGAAACACGCGGAACTGGAGCCCATATTCGGCGCTTAGCTGCCTACGCCTTTCCTTTCTACGTTCTTCTTCTTGTTTAAACCGCCTGGCTTGCTCAGCGGATACACAATTCCCGTTTAACGATCTCATCATAATTCCAGGCATAGCCTCATACACGAGATTAGTCGGGAAATCCACACACCTAACATCCCCCAGATACCTTGCCAATGACAAGCATGCAATCGCATTTGTCTGGAATGTCGAAAATGGAAATTGGAGATTGATATTTGATACCCAATCTTGACTTATCATATCAAGCCCCACACTGTCATCAATGTTGTTTGTCGACACGTGTACTTTAATGGACTTCAACGTGTTTAATATAGCATCCTCCCTTCCCTTTGCTTCATCAGCAGCGATAATTGCCACTGGGCACGATGGAGCGCCCTGAATGTTGTTCGTGCAAAATGCAACATGTCCACGTTCCACACTATTTCCGGGCTGCGCCGTCAAAAGTTCATCCTGTGGCGAATCACCACCACATCCCGTTATCAAGCATATGGGCAAAAACGTTGTCACGATTGATAATATCCTGTGTTTCATGTCATGGGCTCCTTATTATTGTTGATACATCATTTGTTCCTCTGGTCACTGTGCAATTGAATCTATTCACAGTCATAGAACCATTCACTGAAGTTGAGAAAATAACGGGGTTTGTTGCGAATGGATGCTTCTGACCCGTAACTTCACCATTGTTTTTGACATACCAGTAATTTGTTATTACGTATTCAAAGCCACCTGGCGCAATGGTAATTGTACTTGGCACCTCGCCAAAATTAGTAGCCACAAAGTCAACACCAGCATTATTATTTGTTGCAGAAACCGCCACCTCTTCCCATGCTCCAGCTATTTCGTCATGGGGTAAAAGACCACTTGCATATGGTGCGAACAAACCCCATATGCTCGTTGCTTGGCATTCGCCTTCTTGCAGGAATAAATGGCGGAATGAAACATAATCCGGCAAAAGTTTAAGTTCTGTTATCATTCCAACAGCCATGTCGCCAGGGTGCGGATAGTCTCCTGTTCTTGTGAACCATTCATTTGTCGATGCGATTCTACATTCTACGGCTTTCAACCTTGTTGGCGGGATTACGTTCACATTCATGTTAAAGTTCACGCTGCCAATGGAAAACTTCACAACATCGTTTGTTGGCACGATAGGCGCCGAATAATTGTATGGCGAACCGAAAACATTAGTTTCTCCAGCCGTCCAAAATGCGCCATCAATCACTGGCGTTGCAGCGAAGCTGGCCACCTCTTGAGGACCAAAGACATGCCGAATCTTGTTTGTCGGGAAATCCGCTGCTGCGGAGACATTCACCCTCACTGATGTCAGCGTTGTCGTGTTGGTGAGCTGCCTACCTGTCATGTTTTCGGTAAACACTGCCGTCGCAACAATATCATCGGCTGCTGCGCTCTCAGAGATAGCCTCGTACTCTGATGTCAACAACACCACCTCCCCTGCTGAAACCGACTCTGAACATGGGACGGCAAAGCCACTTGTCCGCAAGAGCCTCCCACCGTCCACAAGCTCAACTGAAACATTTCCCCCAAACTGACCGCCAGACACTCGGCACGAAAGAGTTGTAGAGGTAGATCGACGAGTCATAACGTCGTCCGGTGCGTTTGTGTATGCGTTCTCAAACACGATTGCACCTTCAGCGAAGGCGATTCTCACTGCTGCACCGTTTATGTTGTGATCCGCCTCATGGGAGCAGTTACATCCAGCCGTAAATGGAATCCATCGCGAGTACCCTCCCCATCCAACACATACAGAAATCGAATGATCCGCGCCAACACATCGGCAGCTTGGCAGGCACTCCCAAGAAAAACACGTCTCGCAGCATGTTATTGTGCAGCATCCCCCGTCCACTGCCGCGACATTGGGAAACACATTGATTGGCGAAGATGACACGGCGTAGTTTACGGGACCGCCACCGCTCCTCGTCTGAACCCGTTCCAGCGAAAACTCAAGCGGGAAGGACACGACAAGGCTGTTCATCGAGTTCGTGAAGATGCTGGCGTGTTCGCTCGACACGGCGGAGTATGAGATCGGCAGGTCACTCTCAACGGTGTACGTCGCGCCGACGAGAAGCGGGACGCGGCAGACCTCGTTCGTCCGCGCGACTACCGCGAGGTCGCCGAGGTTGCTCTCGCCGTCGCAGGTCGCCGTTATCTTCGCGACGCCAAGCGCGCCCGTCGCGGTCAGGTCAAGCCAGTAGTACGCATTCGGGTTGGCGTTGGTGTGCCAGGATATCTCCACTTCTCCCTGTCCGTTCGTCGCGGCGGAAAGCACTCCCGCGCAGTTCACGTTGAGCCAGTCGACGCCCGTTCCGAAGAAGTCGCCGTCTGACTCGTAGGGGTTCGCGTCGATCTCGTTCGCGAGGCCGTCGCCGTCCCAGTCGTGCGGGTTGACGCGACGGTAGACGGTCTCAAGCGCGTTGCTTCTTGTGGAAAAATCGCCATTGGCGGAGAGGCGAATCTCCGCTGAGTACTCGCCAGTGCGGTCGTTGTTGGCGAAGACGCTGTCCCAGCGGAGGACCTTCTCCGCGCCGCCGTTGGCGTCCGCGCTCCAGAAGCGGCTGACGCCCGGGCTAAGCGAGGCAAACTTCCGTGCCGCGCAGATCGACACTGGCGCATTCAGCTTTGGTAACGTCTCAATTGTGCCTCCGGAAAGGACACGAAAGCGATTGATGGTGTTCGTACCGTATGGAAAAACGAAGTCGCCAAGATTCAGCGGGAAGTCAGTCTCGCGTCCGGCGCGCAACCTCCACGGGGGGTACTCGACGGCGTCTATAGGCATGTCGCACAGAAGTCGGAGGCCAAGCGGTCTTAGGAAGACAAACTGGTAAGACACCTCCTTCGCCCACAGAACGACATGGCTACGATCCGACTTCTGTGATGCCGCCACCGATAGAGCCGCCGATGGCGGTCACGTCGTTATCGTCAGCATTATTGGTCATGGCCAGGTCACCGCTGATGGTGAAGTCGGAGGCCAAGCGGTCTTAGGAAGACAAACTGGTAAGACAACTCCTTGGCTCACAGA
>JAZQGX010000185.1:0-4215 GCA_045540275.1 Kiritimatiellia bacterium
GAGATGTTTGGAAATGTGAAATCTTCTGTTGCTATAGGGGAGCGTTTCAAGACTCAGTCAGGTGGAACACCAAAGAGTTCAGAAAACAAATTTTATGAAAACGGTACTATACCCTGGCTTACAAGTGGAGAGGTCGGTCAAGGGGTTATTAGAAAAGTTGATCGCTGTATAACTCAGGCTGGATTAGATAATTCATCAGCCAAGTGGACCCCAATAGATTCTGTTCTTGTTGCTATGTATGGTGCGACAGCTGGGAAGGTCGGTCTTTTGAAGATAAAGGCAACGACAAATCAAGCTGTATGCTCAATCTTGCCTGCACAAGGCATGATGCCAGAATTTGTTTATTATGCTGTAGCGAGCAAGACAGATTGGATGCTACAGCAAGCGGCGGGTGGGGCCCAGCTCAACATATCGCAAGAAGTTGTTAGAAAAATGCGAATTTCCAATCCTCCACTCGCCCTCCAGCGTGAGTTCGCGGCGTTTGTGGAGAAGGTCGACAAATTGGCGTTTGCCGTTAGGAAGAGCCTTGAATCGGCTGAAAAACTGTATCGTCAACAGCTTTCGGAGGCGTTCGCATGAAGTTGAAAGACGTTATCTCGACAGCTGATATGGAAAGATGCGGAGAGCGGACTCTCCCTGTTCTTTCTATGACAATGCATGACGGTATCGTTCTTCAGGCGGATCGATTTAAGAAGGCAATAGCGTCAAAAGATTTAAGCAGTTACAAGGTAGTCCGGCGAAACCAATTGGTTGTTAGCTTCCCAATAGACGAAGGTGTCCTTTACATTCAGGATCTGGTTGATGCAGGAATCGTTAGCCCAGCGTATGCGATTTGGGATATTCACGCCAATATGGTATATCCCAGATATCTTGGCATGTTTCTTAGATCGCCCAGAAGTATTCAGTATTACAAATCGAAATTACGCGGGTCAACAGCTCGAAGAAGGACAATACCGCGCGAAGACTTCCTATGCATGGAGCTTCCGGAGGTCTCAATTACAGAGCAGAGGAAGATATGCGTGACACTTGAAAAGATCAAGATTGTTATAAGCGAATGTGAGCAACAAATCAATCGTTTGGGCGAAATTGTCAAATCGCGGTTTGTGGAGATGTTCGGGGATCCGATGACCAATCCTAATGGCTGGAATCAGTCAAGGCTGGATGCACTTTGTGAAAATCTTGATGGAAAACGAATCCCCATAACATCATCGGACAGAATTCATGGTAATATTCCGTATTATGGTGCTTCTGGGGTTGTTGATTACGTGAAAGATTATATCTTTGATGAGGATATATTGCTGGTTTCAGAAGACGGCGCAAATTTGAGGATGAGATCACGCCCCATAGCCTTTTCTGTTTCTGGAAAGTGCTGGGTTAACAATCATGCACACGTTCTCCGCTTTATAGACATGGCGACTCAAAAATTTGTGGAATATCATATTGAGTTGTCTGACGTCTCGGGTATGCTAACTGGATCGACGCAGCCAAAATTAAATCAAGCCCAGTTGAATGGCATGCAGATAATGCGCCCACCCCTCGCCCTCCAGCTGGAGTTCGCGGCGTTTGTGGAGAAGGTCGACAAATTGGCGTTTGCCGCGCGTCGGAGGCGGGATGTTGCGAGGCAATTGTACAGGGCAAAGATACAGGAGTTTTTCGGATAGTCAAAAGCACGGCGAATCCTCCGCCGCCGGGAACGCGGTGCGTTCGATACGGCGACACGGAAAGCCAAAGATGAAAGAAGCGATCATACGAGAGGTTGAACAAGGAATGCTAGAGGTTCTTGATAACGCGCAACGGGCGCAACTGCATCGGGTGTTGGAGCACGCGCTCTTCGGCACGACCGTTGTCAGGGACGTTTCCGTTCGCCCAGAACCAGAGGTTCCGAACGTCACCGTGGCCGAACGGTTCTACGAGGCGAAGCGTCTGGAAGGGTGCAGCGAACGGACGATCCGCTACTACCGGCTGACCATCAGCAAGATGCTCGCCACTCTCGCCATGCCGCTTGTCCACATGACGACGGAGCATCTGCGCACCTATCTTTCCGACTATCAGGAGGAACGCAAGTGCAGCAAGCTGAACATGGACAACATCAGGCGCATTCTCTCCAGCTTCTTTGCTTGGCTGGAGGATGAAAATTACATCCTGAAAAGCCCCGTCCGGCGCATCCACAAAATCCGCATGGAGTGTCCCGTCAAGGAGGCGTACACGGACGAGGCACTGGAGCAGATGCGCGACAACTGCGGCAGCATTCGCGACCTTGCCATCATCGATCTTCTTTCTTCGACGGGAATGCGCGTCGGCGAGCTGGTGGGGTTGAACCGCGCCGACATTGATTTCGAGAACCGCGAATGCGTTGTGTTCGGCAAAGGCGGCAAGGAGCGTCCGGCCTACTTTGATGCGCGAACCAAGATACACTTGAAGAACTATCTGGGGACGCGCAGCGACGATAATCCCGCCTTGTTTGTGTCCCTCGCCGCGCCGCACGCGCGGCTGAGGATAAGCGGCGTGGAAATACGGTTGCGGCGCCTTGGGCGGCGGCTCGGCATCAACAGGGTGCATCCGCACAAGTTCCGAAGGACAATGGCGACACGGGCGATAGACAAGGGGATGCCAGTCGAGCAGGTTCAGCGCCTGCTTGGGCACTCGAAAATCGACACGACCATGCAGTATGCGCTTGTAAACCAGAGCAACGTCAAGAACTCGCATAAACGATTTATAGCATAGAAACTCAAGCAAGGAGTGCCAACGTGACTATAAAGGACATCATACGGAAGGTCGCCGAAGCAGCAGGGGGTAAAGACCCGGCGGCGACGGCTGTGGCGTGTCGCAGCGCTGTCCGTGACGGCGTTGGCGCGATCTATAAGAGCAGGGGAGCGGAAATTCCGCCCAAGGCATCGCTGCTTGAACTCCTTTCCGACACGCAGCTTCGCGAGTTTATAGGAGACGACGACCGCTTGCGCGATCTGGAATTTGTGCGCATCCTCGGCATAAACGCCGAACACAATCGCAAGGTGAAACGCACCCACGCGCAACTTGCCGCCGAGACCTGCACATCGTTCCTTGAGGCGGTTGACGCGAAACTCGATGGACGTGCTGCGGCGCAACACCCCCGTAACATCACCGAGGCGGAAACGCGCCGTGCCTACATCGACGTCTATCTTGAAGAGGCAGGATGGGAGGTCCTCGAAACAGAGGGGGCGATGCTCCCCGGGAAGGCGTGCGTTGAAATCAAGGTCGAGGGGATGCCCAACAACACGGGCGAGGGGTTCTGCGACTATGTGCTTTACGGACGCGACCTGAAGCCGCTCGCCGTCGTCGAGGCGAAGAAGACCTCGGTCGGGCCGGAGAAGGGGCGCCAGCAGGTAAAGCTGTACGGCGAGTGCCTTGAAAGGAAATACGGCTACACGCCCATCCTCTACTACACCAACGGATATCAGATATGGTGCATCGACGGGTTCTATCCGTCCCGGCAGGTTCGGGCGTTCCACACGCTCGAAGAGCTGGAGCGCCTTATCCAAAGGCGGGACAGGAAATCTCTCCGAGACATCGACCTTCAGATCAATCGCGACATCGCCGGGCGCGACTACCAGATCACAGCCGTCACGAAGATATGCGAGAAGCTGAGCGACAGGAAGCGGGCGGGACTCCTCGTCATGGCAACCGGAACAGGCAAGACGCGGACGGTCATTTCCCTCGTAGATGTGCTGGAGCGGCACAACTGGGTGACGAACGTCCTCTTCCTCGCCGACAGGACTCCGCTTGTAAAGCAGGCACACGACGCCTTCAAGGATCTCCTGCCGGACTACCCGCGCTCCGTCATATCAGATGCCGCGCTCAGGGGGAGCGCAAACGCGCGTATATCCTTCTCGACCTACCAGACGATGATAAACAAGATCGACGGCGTGGAAAAGGAGTTCACCGCCGGGCGGTTCGACCTGATTGTGGTTGACGAAGCGCACCGATCCGTATTCAACAAGTACGGGGCGATCTTCAAGTACTTCGACGCGCTTCTAGTCGGGCTTACGGCGACGCCGCGCGGAGAGGTGAACAAGAACACGTATTCCATTTTCCAGTGCGAGAGCGATGTTCCCGACTTTGAGTACTCGATGGAGCAGGGGTTCAAGGACGGAGTGCTCAAGCCGTATCGGGTTGTGTCGCGGACAAGCCAGGTCTTGAGCCGTGGCATCACCTACAGGGAATGTTCCGACGAGGAGC
>JAZQGX010000186.1:0-4551 GCA_045540275.1 Kiritimatiellia bacterium
CGGGACCCTCCCGGTACGGCTCACCCTCAACGGGCAGACAAGGGCGCTCACCAGCTTTGGCGGGACGGCCGTGACTGCCGCTGACATCACCGGAACCGGAATCGTCACCATCTTCTACGATTGGTACAACGGTATCCTTCAACTCACTTCGCCTATTGCATAGGCTGTCAATCACCTAAACTTAAACAACAATGTTCCAGAATCTCACTCAGGGAGCGTCCGTTACCATCTTCTTCCGTAACGAGCCGCCAAGAATCGAGACCGCGAAGGTGGTTTCCATAAACACACATATGCCGGGTTACAACCCGAGTCAGCCGATGGCCATGTTCAACGGCCTCGTAACAGACATCACAGTGCAGATTGGAAACGAGACCATTCCGTTTGCCGGGCTCCCCGCAAACGGGGTTGTAGCAGACTTCCCGAGCAAGGGAATGTACCTTTCCGTAGATAGCTCTGCGGCCTACCGTGAACTTGATTCCGCAATCAACGCCTTCGAGCAGGACCTCGCGACCGTCCCGTCCAAGCAGAAACTGCTGGAGGGGTACAAGAGTCTTCGGGTCAAGAACAACCCGGAAGCGCAACGGGAGAAGGAGTTGTCCGAAATGCGCGGACAACTGAACGAGATGCAGCGGATGCTCTCCGAGATTCTCGGAACGAAACAAAAGGAGGAATAACTATGGGTATGTTACATATCTTTTCCGAGCGGAGCGACGATGCTCGCCGTTTCGACGAGGCCATGAAGATGGCGAAGTCCGGCCTTATGGAGGCCTGCGAAATCTGGGAGGACATGAAGGCTCAGTTCTCCGAGCGCGGTGGCTATTCACAGCGCGGTGGCAGTTACGGCGAGCGCCGTATGTACCGCCGGGACGAGTACGACCGCGACCAGATGGACGAGCGGAGCCGTGATTCCCGCGGTCGCTGGATCTAATCATCAACCGAGGGGCGGGGAAACCTGCCCCATTTTTCAATCAAGACTATGGACAGACTGGATTACTACGATATTACACCGAAGGGGATGGACGCGTATCTCTCTGCTCACGGCCATCATCTATCCAAGCCGATGCTTGAATGGGCTGTCAGTATGATGAGGGACCGGAACGGAAAGGCGGTCGTGATTCCCGACAAGAAGCAACTTGACAACATCCTTGTGAGTCACGGGGTTACCCTTGAAAGAAATAAAAGTTACTATGACCCAATCTATGTTTGGTGTATGCTTCGAGCGGATTGTTTCGGCTCTTCGCTGGCTGACGACCTGCATATGGCAAGGGGCGTGAAGGATTACCTCGATGACCCCGACGGATACGAAACGCGGGCGTTCGACGAGTTCTATATCAAGTGTGTGGCGAAGGGGATAGACATTCCCTGGGAAGATATGATTTGACTATGATAAGCCGTGTCCTCAACATAGGCCGATGGGTAATCGACTTCCTTTTCGCGGTTGACCGTTACGACCAGGAGGGGGTTCTTGCCTGTCTCTACGATGTGAATGCTCCGCTGGAAGTGATGCGGAGGGCCGGGGAGATAATGGAGAGGGGAGACCCCGACTGCGGGTTCACCTTCTCCAACCCCGACCTCAAGCGGGCCGTCTGCGTTGTCGGACCGACCAGCTCTGGCGAGGAGTTTATAAATTCGTTTGTTCACGAGACACGACACGTCGCCGACGCGATTGCCAGGTCCATCGGCTACGAGCTGGACGGTGAGTTCCCGGCCTATGTCTCCGGGGATGCGGCTATGGCGCTTGCTGAGGTGGTATGCGAACTTGGTTGCGAACATTGCCGTGGGGTCAAATAGCACCCTTGCGGCGCTTGCGTGAATGCTATCTTTGCTTACGAAGAAGCAAAGATAGAATTATGCCTGGAAAAATGGATACGAAGCAGAGGGCCGCTTTCATCACGGCAATCATAGCGTTTGCCGCAGGCTGGGGCCTTACTATTGCCGGGTTCTGCGTCCCGCCTACGGGCGAGGTATCCGGTTCCGTGCTGGCCGTTTTGGGCGAGGCAATGGTCTATGCCGCGTCGGTATTTGGCGTGAGCATGTATTTCTCTCACGAAATGGCAAAGTTCCGACACGATACGAAGCAATATATTGACAGGATCGAGAGGGAGAAGGAGTACGAACACGAAGAAGCGCCGATGGAGGACGAGGTATGACGAGGCAGGAGATCCTTTCCGCTATCCGTCCTTTTTTCGACGTGGACGAGCTCGTCTGTCCCCACGCGCTGGCCAAGTGGGGGGAGGCCTCGTGGCAGTTCCTGGACACCGATTATCTGCACTGCCTGCTGATTATCCGGCGGGACATTCTCCGGAGCCCCATGTGGTGCAACGGGAAGGGGAAGACCGAACGCGGCCTCCGGTGCAACCGGTGCTCCATCGTCCGGGGCAAGTCCGGCGTCTATCTTTCCGGCCATTGTCTCGGGAAGGCCGGAGACTTCGACGTGACCGGCATGACCGCCGAGCAAGCGCGGCAGAAGATCAAGGCGAATGCAGCGCTCCTCCCGTGCCCGATCAGGATGGAGGCCGGCGTCAGCTGGCTCCACTTCGACGTCCTCCCGCAGTACGGGATCACGGCGAAGGTCTATGAGTTTTCCGCATGAACTATTGGGTAATCACGAAAGACGAAAGGGCGTTCGGCCCGTATGAGGACTACGCAACCGCTTACGAATTTGCTACAACGAACCTTGGATTTGAAGGATGGACCATCACTACCACATCGCTGTAATAGCCGCCGCCCTGCTGGCGGTGTCCTGTTCTCCGAGGGTCGTTGAGAAGATAAGGACCGAATATGTGTACCAGAACGTGTACCATCGCGACACACTTATCACAAAGGATTCGGTCTACATTCGTGAATACGTCAAGGGTGACACCATCTACATTGAGAAATACAAGGACCGCTTTGTCTACCGAGACCGCTGGCGCGACAGCATCTGTATCAAGGAGGTGCACGACACCACTACGGTAGAGAAGAAGGTGGAAAAGGAACTGACCGCCGGGCAGAAGGCGAAGATAAACTCCTTCTGGTGGCTCGTCCTTGCGGTTGCCGGATTCGCCGGCTGGACATTCCGCAAACCCATTGTCGGACTACTCAAGAAATTCCTATGAGCAAGTACAAGAACAAGGTCTGCTTCTATGACGGAATGAAGTTCGACTCCGAGTACGAGCGCGACTACTGGATTCACCTCAAGAGAGAGGAGGAGGCCGGGACGATAAGCAACCTACGCAGACAAGTTTCTTACGAACTCATCCCCGAAGTCTGGGGAGAAAGGGTCAGACATCTAAAGACAAAGGACAAGATTGAACGTTACCTGATACAGAAGGCCACGCACTACTATGCGGACTTCGTGTATGTTGACGGGGACGGGAACGAGGTGGTGGTGGATACCAAGAGCGCGTACACCCGGAAACTCGCGGACTACCGCCTCAAGAAGAAGATGATGCTGGCGTTCAAGGGCATAGCCATCATGGAGGTCGTGCTGAAAAGATAGGGTCAAATAGAGACATTGAGACCCTTATCGCTTGATTATCTTTGTTTCGTATGGTTACGAACATTTCATTTGACTACGGCGTCGCCGGTGTTTTGGACAAGGTGGCGGGGGAGACCTCCCGTCATGCTTCGTTCCTCCGTTACCAGGACGGTTCTTCCGCGTATGACGCCTTACTCGTCCATACCAACGACAAACCGATTATAGAGGGATTCATCGCGGATGCATTCCGTTCGGTCCTTGCCCGTTTCAGCGGAGAGGGGAAATACGAAATCGAGGACGGGGAGCATAGCATCGGTTTATACCTCCCGGACTTTGACAACGACCTTTACAGAGCCGCCCATGAAGAGATTCTTCGCTACGTTGTCCTTTCCACGACGGCGAGCTGGCTTGTCTACCGCACCTTCGCGGAATACGCGAAGATTATTTCCACCGAAGCGGAGGCTTCGCTTTTCCGCGTCATTGAATTTCTCCGTTCCCGTAAATTTCCTATCGAGTAATGGACATCAAGTTGAACATAGGAAAGCTTATCTCGGACGTTCGCACAAAGTCACACTTTGAGGTCGCGTCCGTGCAGGACCCTACCGCCCGCTATCGGATTGAGGCGGGGTCGGAGAAGCTCGGCGAAGTCAAGAGAGACCTCGCCGCCGCCATCTCTACACTTATCCAGGAGTGCTATCGGTTCCTTGACGCGCCCGGGGTTGACGATGCGGACAACTCACTGACCGACGCGGAGGAGATTACCCTTGTCGTCCTCGGTGGCTCCCGCCGGTTGTACGGGAAGGAGAAAGCCCTCGCGCAGAAACTCCATGAGATTGCCGTGGATCTCACCCTTTACAAGTTCTACGCATCAGTCTCGCAGGCAGACCTCTCAAAACAGCATTCGTCCCTTGCCGCGACCGGGGTTGCGGAACTGGAGTCCATGCTTCGACAGAAACGACCGCCAAAATACCTTGACCGATGAAAGACCTTACCATCTTGTTGTCGAAGACCATGCTGGACAATGACATTGACCAGCGGACATATAAGCGGATGGAGGCTTCCTTGCAGAGTTTGAACGAGATCGGCAAGGA
>JAZQGX010000187.1:0-5655 GCA_045540275.1 Kiritimatiellia bacterium
CGCCATGTGGCAATGTCATCTTGGCGAACAGGAGTATGGACATACTCTCTTTCACCGATGGCATCTTCTGAAATACGCGCCGCGAGATTGCAGTAGAAACCAATCCAATCGTTGCGTATGCCAGAACGGATACTTTCCAATCGCCTGCAGACATCATCCTCGTTCTTAAAATCGGCCCAACCGATGAACCTTAGGCTCCCATGATAGACCAGTTCGTCTTTCTCGACTTCCATGACACGAACGGCATCCAACTTCCACTTGCGTTCCTCATCTGCCAACTGCTCGGTGGAATAACCGGCTTTCCGCTCGCAGATGCCATCGACAGCCAGTTTTCCCGTGAGATAATCCAACCCGGTTGACAACGCCAGTCCGAAGTTCTCCCGGTTGATACCAGCGGATGCGTCCAACAGATTGAGCAGCACACGGCGACGGCGCTCGGCATCTGAAATGTCCGCCGGTTCAGCGAGAAAAGACATTCTCAACAGGTCCTTTACCGAGGCGCCATCCCCTTCGGCAAGCCAATTCCAGAACTTGAACTTGCCATCATCCGACACTACACCCCAAAGCGCATTCTTCGCCCGATCATCCGTCCACCAAGACGCCGTCTGTTCCAATTCCCCAAAATACCTTGCCGCAATCCGAAAGAACTCCTCAACCTTTTTAGGGGAAGACACCTTGGCATTTCTTTCCCCGTCATCCGCTTTTCCGCAAATGTTCATTTCCATGTCCCAGAGGCTGTCTTTCTGCGCCTCGCTCCCTGCACAACGCGCATACGCCATCCGGACCACTTTCTCCATCGCATTGTCCAGCTTGTCAACGCCGCGATTGACATGATTCCAGATTGTCTCGGCCCAGTCACCATCAATTTTGTCGCGCCAGTCTTTAGCATAAGCGTCAGGTACATATTTGTCGAGCATCGCCTTCAGATTCTCCCAAGGCGAGAGTTCCTTTCCGCGGGCATTCATCTTCCTGAAAATGTGGTCGAATGTTTCGGAATTCCCATCGATCCCGTGTAGAAGGAATCTGACATGTCCGAAATCGGCTTCACTGAGATTTCGTCTTCCGATCGTCCTATACAATGCGTCCAGCATCCGAATCATTCCGGCGACGGTCGGATCGTTTTCCCATACGGCGAGAAACCACGCCGAATCCCTTATTAGGAGGGATGGATTGGCCGATCCATCGAACGGATGTTCGCACAGGCCTTCGACAAACAGTTGTGGAATCCGCCTTGATTCGTAGGTAAAACGCCATTCACGATTCCATTTCCCGCATAGCCAGGCCAGCAAAAACACCGTTGAAAGTCTTTGCTGCCCGACCAAAGGCAGCAGGCTCCGCCTGCCCGCGCCATCATCCCCTGCGACTCCATAGATGAAGTCCAACGAGAGGTCCTTTTCCTCAAACACCGCATCGACGAGCGCCGGCACGAAATTCGCACGGATTTCTTTGCCCTTTTCATCGTCGCGGCCCTGAACGTATCCGCGCTGGATGCGCGGAACGCAAATGCCACCGGTGTACTCGCAAAAGAGTCTTTCCAATGTGTATGCCTTGCTCATCTCAATTCTCCATCACGCTGTTCATGAATCCGTCGAACAAGTCTTTCATCGCCTGACGATACATTTTCGCATCCGACTCGCCCCAATACCGCATCTGCGCGGCGGACGGCGAGAAGGTCTTGGCAAACGCCGCTTCGGTTGCTGGTGGTACATATTTCCGTCCTTGTCGCACTTCTTCTGGCAATTCAAGCAGAATCCGTCGCCGCTTTGCCGGAAAGATGGCATTCTTGTAGCTCCGGTTGGTGGCGGAATCAAGTAACGCGAGATTTCCCATCGCATTCTTATCGGAAATGGTGTCGCCCGCTTCCTCAAAAAGCTTCCAGACTTCTTGCCACTTTTCTTCAAAAGTAGTGAATTTCACCAGACCCTCTTTCTCCGCTTCTGACATTTCGCTCTCGGCCAGGCGCAGCCACTCTTCACGATCCTCTTTCTTTACAAGCGGATTGTCCGTCTGCGAGGCGATGTGTTCAACATCCCAAGAGTCATTTCTGTATATGTCGAACCGGAAACAGGTGCCACGGCGCTCTGCCTCCAGCATATTGAGGAGGACAAATACCTTTCGAAGCGTTGAGGAATCACAGGTGTCGTAGCGAATCGAATCAATGTCCTCGTCCCCAATGCTCTCCGCGACGATTTTCCGAAGACGCCTCTTGAACGGATCGATCCGGCATCCGGCGGAATTTTTCCACTGTTCCGAGTATAGGACGCGCGTTTCATGAGCCGCGAAAATTGACAGCCAGCCTATAAGATGCCGGATATTTACGTCGGCGTAGCATGATTGCATCCACCACCAGCACCTAAGCATTTCTTCCCTGCTCTTACGTAGTTCAACTTTTTCAAACTCTCGGTAAACCCGGAGCGGATCCTGTCTAGCTTTTTCGGAATCAACGTTCAAAACTACCGAAAACAAAAAGTCCATTCGCGTGGGTATGTCTCGAAATTGGCTGTTGTTCCAAATAGACCAGAACGATTCATCTGCCATTGCCGACTCGATCAAATCCCATTCCTTTGCGATGTCGGCTTTTTCGCCGTCATCCAGCCCATTTCCGGCTTCCATGTAGAGTGCACGAATCAATTCGGAAGAAGTCAGCACCGTTTTCCCGGCGTTCAAACGCTGAAAGGCTCCATGGCCTTCGTCTTTATCAATCTCCGGGTCTTCGATCTTGGGAAGGTCGTACCTAAGGAACATGACGCGCTTCCCACCTTTTCCTTGTAGCACACTGCGTAGGGATTCGGTGCGCGAAGAGTCCTCGGCCAGCCACTTCCAAACCTTGTCCCTTGCCTTGATTCTGAAGTCGTCGTTGATTGTCTTTCCTGGATTCTTCAAAAGGTCTTTTAGCTGGCGACCACCTTCTGTCGTGTACCTGATATCCCAGGGCGTCTCCACGCCCAGAGACTGAAGGATGATGGCAAGAGTGGTTAGTCGTTGTTGTCCGTCCACGACGCGAAGTTGTCCGTCTGCCATCTCTTGCAACACGAGCGGCTGAAGACAGTAGGATTCCTCTCGCGTATCGCTTTTCGCGAATGCGAGGAGATCATTCAGTAGCGCCTCAACTTCCTTCTCCGTCCACCGATACCCACGTTGGTAGTGTGGAATGGAAAATAGAATGTTGGGGATGTTGTTTACCGCAAGTTCGTGTTCTTTACTCATTTCAATTCCTCCAAGACCTGTTCGTAAAACCACTTGTCCCGCTCCGAGAAGCAGCAGAAAACCACATCCATCTCTGCGTCCTCTGCGTTCTCTGCGTGAGATAAAAACTCCTTCACCTCCCGCACTGCAATCTTCGCGGCATCTTCAATCGGGTAGCCGTACACGCCTGTGGAGACACAGGGGAAGGCGATGGAATCATTCGCAGCATTGACGATGGCGTCAACCGCCAGCGTCGTTATGTCGCCTTGGATTATCTTGATCATGGCTCGCCTTTGGTTTCAATGGTTCGATTGTGTTCGGTTTCATACACATCACTTAGCAACATCCGTGCCAACAAAAAACCAAGCGGCGAAAAGGCGCCTCCCGTGCCTTCCACCGCTCAAACTTTCACAAGCTGCTCAATAAATGAACAGCCGCTACCTAAGCCACTGGATCGCCGCAGAAGTCGCGGCGGCCGCAGTCTTTGCAAAACGCTCCTCGCCAGACGGAATCGAACTGCTCGACAAGCGGTGCGACGAGTGCCGGATCGTCGGTCAAGACGCCATTCTCGAAGTTGCGCTTCCTCTCCGACTTCGCACCCATCCCGGCACCGGTGAGGTTGGCCGAGCCGAAGTACGCCTTCACGCCATCGACGATGATGCACTTGAAATGCACGCGCGGACACAGCACTCTCTCCATCGCCGTCCAGAGCGTCGGATAGCGGTCGAAGTCGTCCCGCCAGTTCGGGCCAGGGTCCTTCGCATGAATAAGCCGCACCTCGACCCCGCGCTTCACCATCCCGTCTAAAACCTCCAGAAACGGCACCATTTCCCGCCCTCCCGCATCGACATACATGTCCTTAATGTCAGCGGTGGCGATCCACAACCGTTCCTTCGCCTGCGGCACAATCCCGCAGACGACGGATGTGTAGATGTCACGATTGGAGAGGAAGTGCGTCATTGTGCAACTTTCACAGACATCGTCAAGATGCCTTGCTCATCTCTTTATCGAGAAATTTTAGCATCGCTTTCCCGTGCTTCTTAGCCGCTTCTACAGACCATCCCATCGGATTTGACTTTACCGATCTGACCATGAGCAGAAGTTTAATGCTCTGAAGCCGGTTTTCGCGGACTTGATCGTCGATTCGCCCCATCTTCGTGGAGATTGAATCGTTGCTTTGTGCTGAATTGAAAGGAGAAGAAATCATTGCGAGGTTGCCGAATCCATTGCGTATTTCATCGTTATGTGAAGCCTTGTCATCAGCCCAATCCTGTTGCTCACTTCCGTCTGGCGGATTTCGAGGGTGGAGGTGCTCTATGGAGCGATCCCGCCTGAACACGTAGCTGGCAATTGCTCGTGCGTCATCAATTTCATTGCATTCCGAAAACAATGCGTCTGACGGATAATCCTCATGGCGTTCCCAAAGTAGGTAGTCCAGTTTCCAGAACCAATACCTGTCAATTTGGCCATAGGACCACCCGTGCGTATCGGGTGTCGACTGTCCAGGGAATGGATGCGATACTTTAGCGTTGTCGGAATCGATAGCCTTGAGCACGTCTAACAGGTTCTCGTCATCTATGTCTTTCTTCTCCGCCTTTGAATATGCTTTCAATATCCACGCTTGAGAATCGTCGGAAGACACATAAAGCATTGATTCGAACTGCTTTAATTTGCGAGAACGAAATGGCCTCAGAGAACCAGCATCATAATTAGAGAGGTATTCTTCATTGTCCGAACATTTATCGTTGTATGATAAAAAAACATACTTTGTCGCGCCATACTTTTCATCTTTCGCGATGCGGATAATATGCTTGTTTATCCACAGGGAATAACCTTCCAAGACTTCTATAAAACGTTGCGCCTTTTCTTTATCTTCTTCAGGATTGCCATTAAAGTATTTTCCGAACATCTCAAGGAGACGTGAATTGTCGAGCAAAACGGATTGATCTTCACTTGCCATGCGAAGAGAATGCAATAGCAGCATCTCATCGGAAATAAGACGCCTCATCTCCGATTCCGCATCATCCTTGTCGGCTATACTGGTTTGCGGATTGCTGGAACAATCATTTGCCGCATCAGATATGATTTCGGCAATGCTGAACATTGAGAATTCTCTATCGTCTGCTCTGAAAACTTTATTCCAGCGTTGTGCGAAATTGGAGAAGTATATGCCTTTGACCATGTCTATGGGCTCAAGCTGGCGACCCGTTGAGTTCATATTCTCAAAGTACAGATTCAACTCATACGGCCCGTAGCCGTCAGGAAGCGCATCGATCAAAAAAGCACAGTTCTCATAGACATATTGAACGAAATTCTCTCTAGCATCCAAGCCCTCCAATCCATTTCGATTGGCGAAAAATGCATTAGCTGCTTCTGCAAAGAGACGGAACGACCCAAACATGGGCATATTGCCTGCCGCGAGTGCCTTGATGGCGTCTTCGTCCTCAGGACGTCCTATAAAATGCAGAC
>JAZQGX010000188.1:0-3206 GCA_045540275.1 Kiritimatiellia bacterium
TATGAACAATCAGTTTGTGCTGATGGTCCTGCGCGACTATCTGTATACCGGAGACCGCGATTACCTGAAGGATATGTGGGAACATATCGTCCGCGCCATGGACTCCATCGAAGCGCTCGATCTGAACGGCGATGGTTTGCCGGATCACGATACCGGCCGCAACACCTACGATGCGTGGAAGTTCTCGGGTACGCCGGCCTACATCTCCATATTGTGGCTTGCCGCGCTGAAAGCCGCCGCCATCATCGCCGGAGAGATGGGCGAATCTAACCGGGCGGAAAAGTGGCGGAAGCTTCTGGAGAAGGGAAACAACGCCCTCGAAGTCCTGCTCTGGAACGGCGAATATTACAATCTCTGGCGAAACGGCGACGTGATTGACGAATGCCTGATGACCGATCAGCTGGACGGCGAGTGGTTCCTGCGCGCCGCGGGCATCGGCGGCAATCTCAGCGACGACCGCGTCCGCACTGTGCTGGAAACCATCTTCCGCAACAATTATGACCCCGATCACGGCCTGATCAACGCCACCTGTCTCCCGGGCAAAAAGACTTCTCTCTACACCTACAAGAATTGTCAGGGCGAAGCGGTCTGGACGGGTATCGGCTATGTCGCGGCTGCACTATGCCTGTATGTCGGCATGCGGGATACGGCGGATATGGAAGTCAAGTCGATCCATGACAATCAGATGCGCTTTGGCGCGCTGTGGGATCATTGGGAATGCGGCCATCACTACACGCGTCCCCTGTCCAGCTGGTCGACGCTGATTGCATCGCTCGGGCTGGCAGTCGATCGCAGCGAAAGGAAGATCGTGCTGCATCCCATTCATGAAAACATGGTCGTTCCGCTGTTCACTCCGGACTGCCTGGCCACGGTATATGTCGAAAACGGCCAGTGCAGAATTGAGTGCGTAAAGGGCGATCTGAACGATTGGGAGATTGTTGTCGAATAACGCCCGCGCGATTCTGCGCTGTTGAAGGCCATGCGAATCGTCGCTCCTGAAAGTGTGAAGGAGCAGATGAAAAAGGCTCTTCAAAACATCGCCGAGAGATACGAATAACAGATTTGCAGACCAGCTCCGGCTGGTCTGTTTTTCTACAAAAAAGGACAGCACCCTCAAAAAGAGGATGCTGTCCTTGGAAGGTTTCGACTCTTTCAACGCCTTCTTGGCTTGTATTCTTGTCAAAAATTGGCGTACAATCGGTGTATTTGGCGTACAAATTCACCTTTTCAAATCCCCAAACCCCTTGCGCCCCAGCGGTTCCTTAGTTCTGGCTCTTCATCGTGGGGAACAGCAGCACGTCCCTTATGGATGCGCTGTCGGTCAGCAGCATCACCAGACGGTCGACGCCGAAGCCCAGGCCGCCCGCTCTTGGGGGCAACGAGGGGCTTTCAGCCCCTCGGAAGGGGCGATTTCTACCAATTCTGCGGTTTTCTTCAGGTGTGAAGTAAACCCAGAAGCCTTGCGGCATCACTATCTTACGGCAATTTTGATGTAAGTTTTGATGTAAATTGATGTAAGGTGGTCATAACCCACTTTTGAGTTGGATGTCAAGGTTTGCAAACTCTTTCATCTTCAAATCCTTGGTCGCATCGGCATAGATATTCAGCGTCGTGGAAACATCCGCGTGCCCCAACACATCCTGAATAACTTTGATATTCACACCCTTTTCACACATCCGTGTTGCGAAGGTATGCCGAAGCGTGTGGCAACTGAACGGTGGGAGCAAGATAACTTCCCTATTTACTTTGTTCAGCACTTCATCATTACAATCGCGGATGATGCGGCGCAAGGCTTTGTTGAGTGTCCCTTGATGCTGTGGTTGCCCGAAACGATTGACGAAGATAAAGTCTGTATAGCCATCCACTTTGGCTTCGCATCGTATTCCGGCTTGCTGTTGGTTCTTCTTTTCTTCCAGAAATGCTTTCCTGACAGTTTCCAACATTGGGACTTTACGCTTCCCTGCTTTGGTCTTTGGCGAATGTATATTACAGTAGCATCCATTGACTTCATGCCTGTAATATACAAGCGTGTGGTTGATGTCGATGATGCCGTCTTCAAGGTCGATGTCGCACCATCTCAATCCAACGGTTTCACCAACTCGCATCCCTGTGCCAAGCATAACAGCAAAGATAGAATGCCAATGCTGATATTTGGTGGTTCGTTTGAGAAAATCCAGAAACAACGCCTCTTCACTTTGCGTCAAAGCATATCGCTTTTCTGCTTCCAGTCCGCGTGCTTTCTTCAATTCTTTCAAAACATTGTCAGCAGGATTCCTACGGATGTAAGCATCATCCAACGCCAAGTCCAGCACCTGACGGAGAACAGTATGAACGCCATCCACGGTTGTAATCGCTAATCCACGCTCATCCACAAGGCTGTTGTAAAACTGTTTCAGGTCTGATTTTACAAGGGACGAAATCTTCCTCTTGCCGAACTTCGGGGATACATACATTGTATAGAGGTATTGATAATTCTGGAAAGTGTTGTCTTTCAGCCCTCGCTTCAAGTCTTTCCATCTTTCATACACATCGTTGATGGTTTTACATCGTGCCTCTGGCTTGATATCATCTACGATGTCTTTGAGTATCTCTTTCTCTTTTTCCCTCAATTCCAGCAAGGTTTTCGCATAGACCGTATGGCGTTTTCCATTGCTGTCCGTCCATTGGTATCCAAATGTCCCGTTGCTACGCTGTTGTTCGCCTTTGTGAAGAAAGGGTTTCTTCACTTGCTTAATTGCTTTTTCTGCCATGATATATACCTCAAATCATAGACAGAAACCCACTACAACAATAATACCATATTTCACATTCCCGTTTCAAGCAATAACAGATACATCCCGCTTTATATCATCGCATCAACATCTTTCAAACATCCCGCCCGCATCTTTCCATCAACCTGCAATCAACCTTCTAACATCTTTGATACATCTTCTGGACTGCCGAGGGGGTAAAATGCCTAAAAAATTCTTCTCAATATTTTCAGTAGAAATTGAGAAAATTACCATTAAAACGACAGGTTCATACGTGCCTCAATGTATAATGTAATCACAACGAAGGGAACAACACCTTCACAAAATAACACGACAGGGGCACAGAAACCCCGGAAAGAAGAGGCACACCATGAAGAACACTATGAAGAATATCTCTATCAACACCAAGAACTCCACCATCGAACTGACCACCAAGAAGTTTGCCAACGCCGCCCC
>JAZQGX010000189.1:0-3273 GCA_045540275.1 Kiritimatiellia bacterium
CGTCAAGCTTCGCCGCCAGCAACGGCTGATGAACATCGTGCTGATACTGCCCAACTCCTATCGCCTTGGGATCGATCTTAACCAGTTCAGCAAGCGGATCCTGCAACCTGCGTCCGATGGAGATCGCTCCGCGCACCGTCAAATCCAAATCGGGGAATTCCTCGCGTGCGGTTTCACCCGCGCTGTATACCGATGCACCGGCCTCGCTTACGGAAATAACCGCAATCTCCTTCGTACCCGCCTCCTTGAGCGTTGAACGGACAAACGCTTCGGTCTCACGCCCGCCGGTGCCGTTGCCGACCGCTACCGCAAACGGACGATGCTTCGCCACCAGTCGGCAAAGAGCAACCTTTGCATCCACCGCCTCCGCAGCACCGCGCTGAAGATAAATCACCGTATTTTCAAGGAACTTCCCGGTCGCATCGAGAACAACCACTTTGCAACCGGTGCGGATCCCCGGATCAATGCCGATGATTTTGTGTTCGCCCAGAGGAGCGGCCAACAGCAGGTTCCTGAGATTTTCGGCAAAAACCTCCACCGCGGCGCGGTCCGCCTTCATTTTGAGCTCGACCATGACATCAACCTCGACGCTCGGCGCAATCAGTCGGCTGTAACCGTCTTCCACCGCACTCTTGAGCGCTTCGCCGAAAACCGAAGATGCCTTATATCCGTAGATATCAAGGATCCGCTCGGTAAGAGGAGCGGAATCACACTCCAGTTTCACACGCAGCACCCCCTCGCTCTGCCCGCGCCTGATAGCAAGAAAACGATGCGACGGAATCGAGGAAACCGGCTCTGAAAACTCGTAATATTGTTCAAATTTCGTCACTTCGGCGGCATCCGGGTTCACCGCCGAAGAGACCACCATGCCGCTCTTGCCGTATGCCTGGCGAACCAATCCGCGAACATCGGCGTTTTCCGACACGATTTCCGCGACGATGTCACGGGCACCGGCCATTGCCGCAGCCTCGTCGTCCACACCCTTTTCCGCATCGACAAACGCAGCGACCGCCCCGGGCTCTACCGCATCAGGCTGCTCGAGGATAAGCAGCGCAAGTTTCTCCAGCCCCTTCTCCCGCGCCACCATCGCACGCGTGCGGCGTTTTGGCTTGTACGGAAGGTACAAATCTTCAAGCGCGGATTTCGAGGTGCATGATTCGATTTTTGCGCGCAGCTCATCCGTAAGCGCCCCTTGATCCCCAATCGATTTGAGCACCGTCGCCCGCCGCTCCTCCAACTCGCACCAATAGGCCAGGCGCTCCTGAATCTTAAGAATCTGCACCTCGTCAAGATTTCCGTGCGCTTCTTTGCGGTAACGCGCAATAAACGGCACCGTGTTGCCTTCGGCAAACAACTCCGCCACCGCAGCGATCTGCCGGGCAGAGATTTTCAGTTCCTCGACCAGACGAGGCAGCGCATTCGCGGGAATTGCATTTAAAGTTTTGTCCATGTGTTTCCTTTTCTGATGTTCAATTCAAAATGCTATTTTTCGGCCGACACCGCAACCGGACAGGATACATCCTGCGCCAGGAAGTCTCCCTCGACGGCATAGGCCCGCGCCCGGCATCCGCCGCATTCAAACCTGAAACGGCAGCGGCCGCATGCGCCGGCATATCCGTTGGGGTCGCGCAATTTGCGGAAAATCTCCGAGTTCTTCCAAAGATATCCAAAATCGTAATCCGCCTCACGCAGATTGCCGCACGGCAAATCAAGGAATCCGCAAGGCTGAAGAATGCCGGTATGCGACAGAAAGGCAAAACTTTTTCCGCCCATGCATCCGGCGGGATGCGCACCGGGCCGCCCCATCGACTCCCACACCCGAACTGCCTGCGGCGCACAGGTCTGACGAATCTTCACCTCGGGATTAGTGCGGTTTATTTCAAATGCCCAACGCAACACCGACTCCGCTTCTTCAGGAGAAAGCGCCAAATCCGCAATATCTTTCCCCCGTCCGACCGGAACCAGAAAGAACAGATCCAGCATCCGCGCGCCGAACTCCACGGCTTTTTCGTAAATGGCGGGCAACTCGTTCAGATTCCGCCGGGAGACGGTGCAGTTTACCTGAAAAGGCATATCGATATCCCGTGCCACGCGCATCGCCGATGTCACATGCCCGTACGCTCCTTCGACGCCGCGGAACGCGTCGTGCGCGGCGGCGCTCGCACCGTCCAAAGAGAAACTGCATGCGTCGACTCCCGCATTCTGCATTATTTCGAGCGTGCGGTGATTGACCAGCATTCCGCACGGGGCGAGAACCGAGCGGATCCCTCTTTCGGTCGCCTTGCGCACGAGAATCGAAATGTCATCTCGCGACATCGGCTCGCCGCCGGTCCAAATAATCATCGAAACTGACGAGGCCGCCAGCGAATCCAGCACTTTGACGCACTCCTCAGTAGTGAACTCGCCGTCATATTCGCGGTCGACGGCTCCGGCACGGCAATGCTTGCAAGCCAACGGACATCTCCGCGTAACCTCCCACGCAAGGATTCTCGGCCCGTCGGAAGCCATGTTACTTTTTATTGGAGTCACGGCAGTAAAACCCTTCAAATATCCGCTGGCCGTCCTTGAAAAGGATACAGAACGGACCGCGTTCGACAAAAAGGTAGCGTTTGTCTTTCGATATGTATTCAACTCCGGCGGTTGAAACCGTCTGCCGGCAGACCACTGATGCGCCGTCGGGAAGAATCACCCGGACAATCCCTTTGAAGGTGAAATCCATCCCGCGAAAAGTCTCGGTATGGATCTTTTCCCCATATTCGGCGCGCAGGCGCTCGTTGTCCATATTCACATAGCTGGCGCGTCGCGTAACATCAAAAGAGGCGCAACCGGCGGCAAACAGCAACAGCATCAACCATAAAGCAATGTATCTCATGACGATATTCTATCAAAAAGTTCAATGGCGGTGAAGAATCAAAGATAGCCCGAGGTGTGGAAAATTTGCCCTTGTCCGTCCTTGCTAATTTTAGTAAAATGGTCATTCGTTTTATTAAGTTAGGAGAAAAAAATGGCTGCTACGAAAGTCTTCCCCTTGGATCATGTGCGTAACTTTGGAATTATGGCCCACATCGATGCGGGCAAAACCACTACGTCTGAACGCATCCTCTACTATTCCGGCAAGAACTACAAGCTCGGCGAAGTGCATGACGGTGCCGCGACCATGGACTTCATGGTTCAGGAACAGGAACGCGGCATCACCATCCAGTCCGCAGCGACCTGCGTTATGTGGGGCGATTACCGCCTCTCGTTGATCGACACCCCGGGACATGTGGACTT
>JAZQGX010000190.1:0-3147 GCA_045540275.1 Kiritimatiellia bacterium
AGCCAAGGAGTTGTCTTACCAGTTTGTCTTCCTAAAGACCGCTTGGCCTCCGACTTGTTGAGTCAGGTGGAGTTGATCGGTCGCACCCTGCCGCCATCTTCGATCATTCAACAGATAACGAGTTTGCGGTCATTCTCACATTGCAGCCGGGTGAATCACTTATAGGCGGACCGATGCGTCATGGCAAGAACTATGAAGAGTCGTTCCGCGAATCCCTCAAGACGCCTATAATTGTAAGCAAAGACGATCCAGATGAAGTCAAGGCTCTGAAACGCGCAGTAATTGAGACCCGACTTCAGATGAAGGAGGCTCTTGATCGAGGGGAAGACATAAAGAAGATCATCGCGGACTCATATGAAGAGGCTCAGAAACTTGCCATCTACAAGGATACCTTGCGGGAGCAGGTGAACGCGGCATCCAAGGAAGAGAACATGACTGACGAGGAGCTTGACGACCTTATAACAGCCGCCAACCAGATGCTGGAAGCAAAAGGGATTGCGCCCATGAAGTTCGGAGCTCTGACACGCGCGAGAATTAGAAATCTGAAGAAGTAGCACGGAGACGAAAATGAAAAAGATAGCCATTACCGTTCTGTCAATTCTGGCCACGGCGACCATTGGCTTGTGCGCCCAAGAGAATGCCAACCAATCGGCCCAACCTGCCAAGACCAAGCTCACGCCGGAGAAAAAGGCCGAGTTGAAGAAGGCTCTCGAAATCAGACGAGGCGGACCCAGAATTCCCCGCCCTGGCACATTACAAGGCAAGATTACAATCGTGAATGCGCAAAAGACAGCAGATGCAGCATGGTTGCAAGCGGCTGTAGAATATCTGCGGAAGGATACAAACTTTGCCATAGATTTTGTGGATGGAGACTTCGCATTCCCTTCTCCGAAGGTTATTGGTGGGGTCTCACTCTATGTCATTGATGATGTTGCCATGCCACGTGTGCTTGCCGCCCCGGAAGACCGCTGGTGTATGATGAATGTAGCACCTTTGAAGAGCGCAAAGCCAGTCTTCTTTGAAGCGCGCGTCAAGAAAGAGTTATCCCGTGCATTTGCTATGCTTTGCGGGGGCATGACATCCAACTATGGCATCTCTCTCGTAGGAGCGGTTACTAAGTCAGAGGATTTGGATGTCTTCCCCGATGGCAGGTTGCCACTCGATGTCATAATGAGAATGGAGCCTTACATGACGAAACTCGGTATTGTCCCCGCGAAACTCGTTCCGTATCGGATCGCCTGTCAAGAGGGATGGGCACCGCAACCGCGAAACGATGTCGAAAGAGCCGTGTGGAATCAGGTGCATCAAATACCTGACAAGCCTATGACCATAGAGTTTGACCCCAAGCGAGATAAAGACAAGTAACCTCCCGCCAGCAAGGAAGAAGCCGCTCTCGTTTGAGGGCGGCTTCTGTGTTTATTTGTCCTTCTTCGGGTCGAACTCGATGGTGATTGGACGGTCGGGAATTGCGTGTATCTCGTTCCAAATCTTCCGCTGAACATCATTCGCCGGCTGCGGTGCCCAGCCTTGCTTGCAAGCCACACGATAGCTTGCAGTCACCTTGGGTTCAAAGCCGAGTTTCCTCATCTGGGTCTGGCATATCTTCATAGCGTTTGGAGGGAATCCTGGGTGCGCCAACTCGTCGATGTCTTTCAGCGAGGTCACGGCACTCATGCTCATTCCGCTGTTCCCGCTTCCGAAAATCTGTGCAAGGCCACGTATTACTTCAACGGTTACGCGCTTTTCAAAGACCTCCTTTGTCGGTCCGCCATCTTTGAGCTTGCCAATGTTTACAATAGCCCAACCTTCTTCGGACGCCGTTATGAGGCGCGGCAGAACCGAATTGCTCACCACAAACACCGCAGCGTTCGCGTTCAGTTCCTTAATGGCCGCGCCTGCCGTCTCAATCGTCACGGGTTTGCCCTTGACGATTTTGGGCGACACCTTAAGCGTCCTGTCTAGCATATTGAAATCACGTGCGAACATTCCCTCCGTAAGTTCCCCCGTGGAATCGACAAAAAGAAACGTCCCCTTGCCGGCGCCCGGCTTCTCGACGATTCCGCCGGAATGCAGTTCGGACGTTCGTTTGAAGTATTCCCGCCGGACAGCCGGAGACAAGGCGTCGACCTCCGCCCTTGAAAGTTTGCTTAATTTCTCCAGCGTTCCCGGCGTGTCGAAGTCATAGCCGTCTATTACTACGGCATGAGCGGCAACTGAAACCGCGATTGACGCAATGGCAAGTATTAGTCTCTTCATGGTTCTTCTTCTCCTTTTCTTGGCAAATCGGCTTCTGGTATCCTTTTCAGTCCTTTTTGGTCAAGCATGACATTCGCCGCCTTGCGGACTTCATTCAGTTCGTCTTTCGTAGCACCATCTCTGCGGAGGTCGGCAATGGTGCGCATGAGGTTCTTGCGGTACTCGGCAAGTTTGTTATGCTCTTCTCTCGACTCAAGAACCATCTTGGAAACAGATTCACCGTTGGCTATCTGATCGCGTATCTCCTCCTTGAAGTCAATCATCGCCTGTTTCAAGGCGATATCCTCTTCCGTGTCCTCCGGCTCGATCTTGATTTCCTCTGCGTATGACTTCACAAAGTCCTCGTCAAAGTTCTTCGGAAGCCGTCCACGGACAATGGGCATCCCAAGCGGCGTTCTCATGAGTCCGCAGATATAGTTCTCACTATGGTGTTTGAACAGTTTGCGCTTTGGCTTGTGCTTGTTGTTCGCAAGCGATTCGCGGCTTATGATACCGGCATTGGCCTTGACCTGCTTATGGCGGTTAGTGAACATCATCTCTTCGCCGGTAAAGGGATTGATGGTTTTCCGAACGGATATGATGCTCGGATCGAGCGGCGGCGTTTCAACCGCCTCCTGTACATTCGTTTTGACGTTTACGGGTCTAACGCTGGCAATCTTGATCTTTCGAGGTGCTTTCCCGGTTATTGCAGACTTGTTTGATTTTGAGGTCAGTGTCATTATTGCTATTGTTCCTGCCGCAAGAACACCGACAACAACCCCAGCCCATGAGAAAACCTTTGCTGCTGGCAATCCAGAATGTGAAGTGCTTGCTCCCGTCGTTTCTGCAATGCTTATCGCGTTTATTCCATTGGCAGAGAGGACTTTGAACAACTCCGTCCGGCTCTCGGCG
>JAZQGX010000191.1:0-5180 GCA_045540275.1 Kiritimatiellia bacterium
GGCCTCCGACTTGTATAGGATCTCCAACCATAACATGCAGCAACGCCTCACACAAGTCCTTTCTGTCCGCATCTGAAACAGTGTCGACCAGCCAGCTCTTCTCCGCGAATTTGTCTGAAGCGGAAAACAAATTCCACAACTGGTAAACACGATTTCCAATAATGATTTCTTGCTCTGTGGCCGGGACGGAAAAACATGAGGTAGGCAAAACGATCCACCCAGACTCAACCTTCTTGTAAAGGAGCCCAACTAGTGGTCGCTCGCTTTCTCCAAACAAGCGAATTTCTCCAGCTTTCAACGGCAGATCGAATTCGCCAGTGGTAAGAGGCTCTGAATTGGAGGTCTCTCCATTTCTGTCACCATTGTATATTTCCCATTCCTTGAGAAACGCAGTGAGGAATTGATCTTTCATAGTATGTCGCTCGTTCATTTCAGGTTCTCCTTCACCTTCCAAGTCGCACTGTTAACTCTTCGCCAAGGATATCCTTGCAAGAAGCCATTAGTCTAACGGCAAATGCAACATCATCCGTTCGCACATCATTACTTGCAAGATACTCGGCAGCTACTTTCATGCATTTTGTCCTCTGTGTGTAGGCCGTAGATTTTTTCATCTCCAACACTTCCAGGACCTCAGGAGTGTCGATAGATACATCATTGGCCGTCACATACAATAGGAGCGCAATCTTCTTCTTTTCCAGATTCATCGCAACTTCCATCGCCGACATCATTTTCTTCACGACTACTGCGAAGGACTCTGCATCAAGACGAGCACCAAAAGAATAGCAAACGGCTCGCGAATCTTCACGCGCATCTTCGGCACCACTCGCGCCTTCCCGCACAACCTTACGCGTACCATCTTCCTGCAATATGCTATGCCACTTCCACCCTTTGACCGTAGCAATCCAGTCACGAACTATGTCTCGTATGCGTCCACGCTGAGGACTAAACAACACCCCACACACCAGTTCCTTCAGTGGAACTCCCCCAGCCATTTTGGATGCAAGGAGCCGCTTCAAAGGCTTCTTGTTCTTGGCCTCACTGCGGACACTACCTAGAAGGAAAAAGGAATCGAAGAAAGACACAGGATCATCTCCATCAAATTCCTCTGACGCATAGCCCGTTCGTGCAAGTTGCGACTTCATAGCCGCACTAATGTACGCAGACAGACCATCGGCATGACTCACATTGGACTCCTTGACCCGTCCTACAGAACATAAGTCCAACCAAGCCTGCCATGCCGAATCGCCACCCGACCTCTCGTACACATCATTATTGCTTTTATCCATAAACTCTCCTAGGCAATAGACAGATATCGCCGTGTGAATTTTTTTAACTCTGCCGTCTCCCATGCATTCAACTGCCGCCGAGCGACATTGGGTCGTATGATTTCCTTGAGAGCTTCATCTCTTTTCTCTTGTATGGCGCTTTGTCTTGATAACTCCTGTTTCGAAAGCGCTTTCTTTACTTCTGGGAAATCTAAATCCAACACTCGCCGTGCACCTACTTTATCCACCTCTATGGGTACCGCCCCAAAATATGAGCCAAAATATGTTACGTGTTCAGCATCGTTCTGATCATTAAAGAAGTTGGTTATTCGATAGGCCGGGGACATCTTACCGCTTGTGCCATAAAGCATTGGGACAACCGAATGTAGCCGCTCACCTCCGACTGCACCTTGAATACAAATGCCTGGATGTGATATCCTGTTGCTGGCAAGGTCATACCCTTTTGAGCCAAGCTTCGCTTTCCAAATGTTCTCACCCACAATCCAAAGCGACCCATAACTGAAACTCATGAGTGCATTGATTGCCTTTAGGCGTCGTGTTAGAGATTCATCTTGCATTGTTCCTCCTAACATGATAGGTGTTGTCAGTCCGCATTTTCCAAGAAAAAATAAAATTTGTCGGCAACACCGGCGTTGTTCCTATGCCGATTACGAGAATAGTGCGCTTGGTATTATCTAGCATACATTATTCTTCCTTTAGTTGCGTAAAGAAGCAACAACTGCCGCGTTGCCGCTACTTGCCCGAGCCCGAACTATAACCCCGCATTGCGACTTGCGCCGCGTTACGAGATAAGGAGATTATACCAAAACCGCCGCGCTCTAATCAAGCGAGGCAGGAGACTGGAGTTTACCCATTTTTTGGCACGGCTCGTTTGGCGGGCGAAAAAAGCGCGGCAACCGCCCGCCGTTTTTCGGTAGAATACCGACTTGCAATACAAACAAGACAAGGAGGTTGCCGCGCCGTGAATGATACCAAAATCGCGTCGAAAGCGAAAGCCCAGCTCGCCCATTTCATGGGCAAAGTGTTTACCCATTTTTCGAAACCGTCGAGGAAGTTCGTAGAGGTGACCCTCTTCATCCGCGCGAGATTGATAATATTGCGGTTCGTGGCGGATATAAAGGCGAAAAAATCTTCGCGCGATCATTTTCAGCCGAGGATGGGCTGGCGGAAAGGGCCGCTGCGAGGTGTTGCCGCTGAAATTATGGTATAATATTCGCCGTAATGTCGCTGGTATATCGCTATGGCAAAGAAAAACGATCTCACGTACATTGCCTCCACGGGCGCTGGCGGAGAGATGTATGAAATCCGCCGATACTGGCTGGCAAGAAAGGATCGATGAATGAAAGAAAGGCGTCGGGAAACGATAGAAAGGCTTAAGGAGGCTATGGCCGAGATGGAGACCGAAGACGGGCTCGTCAGCTTTGTCGAGGGACACGGGGTGCAGAGCCGCTTCTTCGCGTTTTCATGGCGGTCGGACGATCTGGAGATCGACTTCCGGCTTCCGTTCGCGCGCGTGCTGTCCGACGAGGAGGAGCAGCAGCTCGACACCGCCCGGGTCGGCGCGGCGATCAAGCTCGCGATTCTCATGTTGTCTTCGTCCGATGCCGGCACGCTGCTTCAAGAAGGCGAGAAGTCGATTTCCGTCTTCGCCGACCAGTCCGGCCCCGGCTATTCGGTGACCGGCGAAAACGGCGAAGAGATCGATTCCGGCGACAGTTTCGAGCCGCTTGTCGCGCGCATGGACACGACGTTCGGCGGCGAAAAAGAGCAGCTGGTCGTAATCTGGCCGTAACCTTTCCGGGAATTGCGTGTACTCAGGTTGAACAGAACGAACAACAACCATCCATAAAACCACCATGCCGCTGCAGAACATAAACACGAACATAAACAACGTTTCGCTCGACTACTTCCTTCGAGGCGTGGACGCCGTGAAGCAGCAGAAAGCCGCTCCGGCGCAGGTGCAGGGCGACGCCGGCGCGACCGGCGCGCAGCAAGAGCTCGCGGCCGCCGGCGAGATGGCGGCCAAGCTCGACGTGCTGCTGATGAAGGCCGCGCAGGCTTCCACGAAGAGTCTGGACGGCAAGACGGTCAAGTCCACGCTCAAGCAACTGGTGGACGACGGCGCGCTCGACAAGAATTCGCTGAATCTGCTCGAAAAAACGGCGAACGCCGCGGCGAAGACGCTCAAGGCGCTCGACAAATTCACGGGAAGCCAGCTCGCCGCCTCATTCAACCAGGACGGGATTATCGACCCGAACACAAAGACCGGCAAGGCCCTGCTCGCCGCGATCAAAGCCCAGCAAGATCTCTCGGACCTTTTCTCCCAGCTGGGCAAGAGCCTCGGCGCGATGTCGCGCCATGAAGCAGAGATGAAGGAGGCGAATCCGGGGTTCAAGGGCGTGGACCCCAAACTGCTCGACGCCGTGTTCGACATGCAGCTTCTGTGCGACCGCCGCGGGACGGAGATCAACCATCTCGCCCGCCAGATGAGGGATTTCGCGCTGTACCAGGTGAAAGAGGGCAACATTCCCGATCCCGGCATCGCCGCGATTCTCAAGGCCAAGGTGAACGAGCTTCTGCCGCGCCAGGCGCTCGCGATGCACGGCACGACGGACGCGCTGTCCACCGTCAGCAAGGAGGTCGCCGGGAAACTCCGCCCGGTCGCCGAGAAGATCGACGCCTTCAGGAACAATCCGTCCGCATCGCTCGATTCGAACGCGTACAAGGAGCTCCAGAGCGAGATCGCCACGATGAAGGCGGCTCTCGAGGATATCCGCACGAACGGCATCAAAGTCGACGACAAGCGGACGATGGTCGCCAAGGATGTCGACAAAGGGCGGATGATGGTCGCCAAGGATATCGTGAAGGCGCTCGAGGAGGAAGTCGGCAAGGTCGAGGACATGTTCAAGAGCGCGAAGCGCGCGGTTCTGGAGAAGGTCTTCGACAACTACATGACCACCATGGAGTCTCTCCTCTGTATGGACGAATCGGAGGAAATACATCAGGTTCAGGTTTCGGATGATCAGAATCTGATGGATATGCTCGTCCTGCGCGACAAGGTGATGGACGACATAAAGGGCGCCGCGAAACTCGTGCTCGACGCCATGGACAAGGCCGACGCGCCTGATGAAAAGACGGGCGACAAGTCCGCCGCCGCGCTTGGACCGAAAGCGCTCGATGCCAAGATCAACGGAATCATCAAGGAATCCATCAGCCTGACGCGCAAGGCGAGAGCAGTCGAACTGTCGCCTTCCCCCAGCAGGCAGAACTACAACGCAATGGTGTCGCGCCTTCGCGGCGCGTCGTCCGCGGTCGCCGGCTTCTTCAAAGCGGTCAACAACGTCTATAAAGGCGACAAAGAGTTTTTCACCGGCGCGGAGGCGATGGGCGTGTTCAACGGAACCATTTCCGTCTCCTCCATAGTGGAGACCCGCGCAAGGGGGCTCGAGGATTCCGACGTGGATCCCGCGAACGAGGATGCCAACATAACGGGCGAGCGGAAGCTTGGCCAGGGCGGGGCGGGCTCGGTTTACGAACTGACGCGCAGCGACGGCGTCAAGGTCGTGTTCAAGGGCGAAACCGAAAGTCGCACGGGTCTCGCGAACCTCGCCGTCGGAAGCGGGCACAGCTACGACCTCGGGCAGGAGACGGTAAATCTCAACATCGCCGCTAAGAACGCCGCCAAAGCGCTGGGCATGGGCGACCTCATCGTGGATTACTCCGCCGGCGTCCACAAGGGCGTATTCGGTTTCTACATGGAGAAGGCGAAGGGGATGACGGCATCTTCGTTCGTCCAAGGCAATTCGTCCAAATCGCCCGACGCAGGCATGTCGGCCGCCGATTTGAAGCGTCTTCCGTCTTCGGACCGGCAGAAGGTCAAGGCCGGAATCATGC
>JAZQGX010000192.1:0-3861 GCA_045540275.1 Kiritimatiellia bacterium
TTGGAGACGAACCGAATTGGGAGGCGACCTCTGGCCCCGTCGCTTCCGGGGTCTCCGCGGCATTCACGACATCGGCGGTGATCTACGAGGAGACCTACGAGAACAAGCCGGGAGAATGGATTCCGAAACGTTCCACGCGTACGCGGCTGAATGTCGGGGCGACAGGCGGCCCGAATGGTGGGACGTTGACTATTGACACGGCGAACATCTCGAAGCTGAACAAACTTTCGGGGCCGATGCTTCCCGCGATGTCGGTTCCCGTTCCGGCGGAGAGTTCCGTGTCTTACAGCATTGTCTACGAGGCGAATGAACACAGTTCAGTTACTAATGACATATCTGTTATTGCAACATTCACAGAAGATGTAACTGGCGAGGTTGTTGCAAGCACAGGTTTGGTAACAGTCATTGAGGTGGAGCGTGAGACGATTTCAAAGGTTCCACCCAATAGGAAACGCGCTGTAATTGGGGTAGGCGAAGAAGTCCTGATAAGGTTCAAACCAGTGTGTTCCATTAGTACGGTGAATTGTGTTTCGGGGAGTGTGACCGAGCCTGTAACAGACCCACTTCTGCCGGAATGTGATTTCTCGTTGTTTAGCGGCCCTCACACAAACTGCGATGCACTAGTCTCGATATGTGCCGGTGAAAGTCAATACGCACTTGATTTCCATGTGGTTGAACCCACGAAACTTGTTGTTGACGGTATTACTTATTCATATGCGAATATACCCAACGAGGCGGGTATGTTCATCGTGGAGTTTGCCATTCACATCGCTCCAACCAATGTGTCGTTTTATGGGACTGAGATATTAGAAGTCCCTATGGTCGCAACCAATGCCGTTGGTTATTACTTGCAAGAATCAATGCGCGACGAACTGGATCATTCAAAGCATGGTGGCGGGCGTTGGAGTGCAGTTGGATATGGAAACGAATCTCCGGATAGGGTTGCGCATAGATTATGCAAAAAGCCATGGTCGGATGGTGGTTCGTTCACATGGCCGATACCAGTTGCTTGGAGATGCATTGGCGACTATGGTGTGACAAATGTCTTCACCTATGCGGACCAGCGTTTTGAACTTGATGCCGATGGAACGACACGTATCTTTAAGTTTGGCTATTGTGCAGAACGTACAACAAACAGTGAGTTCAGAGTAGAAAGGAGAGACCCGTGAAACAACATCTTGGACCAAACCTTTTGCTTGTCGCAGCTTCGTCATTGTGTATGGCGACGTACGGCCTTTCGCCTTCTGATTTTCAGGAGAGCCTTTTCGCGACATCCAACGTCTGGGGCACTGCCATTTCATCATACGAGGGATCTGTGGCTGCGGTAGTCGACACCATTCCGTTGGGTGCTGGAAGCCACGAGGCTTTGGTCGAATGGTATAGCCGTTTGACATTCTACGATGAATCCCCTGGGCAGTCGAGGAGTGGAGACTGGGCATTTGAGAAAGGTAGAATGTTGCACAAGTTCTCAAGAAACAATGTGATAGCACACTCAACTAATGCCTGGATGTCTGCGGCTGGATGTCTGGCTAGAATGAGACACACGAGGCGGTCGTTGACTTTCAATGTGCAGGGCGCACTCTCGCTGACAAATCTAACGGGTTACGCCTCGTCGGAATGGAATGCCATTATAGACGAGCGGGTGGATACGGCTTTTGCCATGAGCAATTTGCGAATTGGAATTGACAAGGCTATACCATTAATTGAAGAGGTTGTAACAAATGGTTTCCCGCGTGCGATATTGCCTTCTCTTGAAGAGTCAATACGATCTACTGTCGTTTCCAATGTGGCGGAGACTGCTGAGATTGACGTCTCGGCAATATGGAAATTCCAAGGCAGATGATGTTTGTGTTGTGTGCGGCTACATTCAGTACATACCAGGGCTTGTTTGCGCAAGTCTGTCTTTCCCCATTGCTTGCGATAGTCGGCGTGGCGGCGGCGGCAAAGATTCTCAAGAAGATTCGAGTCGCGTTCTCCAGCCTCTGGCGAAAGTCGCGTTTCTCATTCGCGGCGGTGATGCTTCTGTCTCTCACGATGTTCCTCTGGGCCGACAAGACCAATCTCCTTCGAATGATCATCCATCCCGGCGGGCCGCCTGTCAAGGAGTGAACATATGGATACAATACGAGGACTGAAATCTGAGAGTACGGGAGGCTTCTCCATAACAGGTATCACAATGGTTGTCATGGTGATTGCCGCCGTTGCGATGGTGGTTTTGTGGTCGCCGGGAAAAACAACCGTCGCATTGCCAATTGAGCAAGTCGACGAGGAGCTTGTCGCGATTACGAATAAAATATCAAAAGCGTTCAGCAGCAACGCGCAAAGATGGCGATACTATAATGATTGTATTGTCCGGACTGGAAGCATTATTGGTTCTGAGACGAACCGGTTGCGTCGGCAGGTTATAGCGCGACATCTAATGCATGAATTCTGTTCTTTTGAGTTTTCTGGCGAGGACATAGAGTCTTGGGAGAAGTTTACATGCGATTATGAAAATCTCTTGTGCGGTATGTTGAATGCCATAAGTGGTGAAGTGCTGGATGACAAGGAGAGATGGGAGTTTATCTTTGATGCCCTTCAACACTACAAAAATGAGTGTATCGCAACACTAGACGAACCCAAGGTAGAACCAGACGAGAGGGACAGACGAATTGGGGGGTGTGGCGTTCGCTGGAGGCAGAGGATGCGCAAGAATTTCACAAAAGATTGTTTTTCGAAATGCCCAGCTAGAATAGATTGGATGTTTTTCCAACGTGAGTATCCAAAGTTGTCTCCTGAATTGAAGAAGTACTTCAGAAAAAGATTCCGCGAAGTATTTTGCATAGACTACATCCCCAACAGTAGAACTAATCCAAGGTTTCTCTGGGGTGACGGAAACAGAGGTACCAAATGGCAAGGAGAAGGTTTGGAATGGCGAGTTGTTGAGGGTGATGCAGTAAAAGTGCTTGACCCCAAGGAATATTGGGAGAAGAACAAGGAGGACTGACCGAAATGCGCTTCGCTTGCATCCAGTTCTCTTGCGCCTGCATTCACCGTGAACGCGCACGGCCTAAGACGAAGATGCGAGATAAACGGATGCCTTTACAGCAATGTCTCGTTGTGGTATAATATTGCCTCAAATTTCGAAAGGAAGGAAAACAAATGAAACTCGAAGAACTCAAAGGCAAGACGGTCGGAGTGTGCGTCTCCGGCGGACTCGACTCGAAGACGATTTGCTGCGTCCTCAAGGACGCCGGCGTGAAGGTGAAGGCGTTCTCCGCGAACGTCGGGCAGCCAGACGAGAAGGACATCAACGACATCAAGAAGAAGATGGCCCCGACAGGCGTCGAGACCACGATCATCGACGTCACGAAGGAAATGGCCGACATCTGCTTTGAGACGGTCAAGTGCCAGGCCATGTACGACGGCGGCTACTGGAACTCCACGGGCATCGCCCGCGCCGTGACCGTCCAGAAGCTCCTCCCCGCCATGAAGAAGGCCGGGTGCGTCGCGCTCGTCCACGGCGCGACTGGCCGCGGCAACGACCAGATGCGCTTCGAGCGCTACACGAACGTCCTCGACCCGAAGTTCGGCGTCTACGCCCCCTGGCGCGACGCGGACCTCCTCAAGAAGTTCCCCGGCCGCACCCAGATGGTAGAGTTCCTCGCCAAGCGCGGCATCGTCGCCTTCGTCGGCACGAAGAAGAAGTATTCGACGGACGCCAACCTCGCCGGCCTCTCCCACGAGGCTGAGGACCTCGAGTCCATGGAGACCTCCATGCGCATCGTGAAGCCCACGATGGGCGTGTGGCCCGAGGACGCGCCGAACAAGGTAGAGAAGATCGTGCTGAAGTTCGAGAAGGGCCGTTGCGTGGCGGTGAAC
>JAZQGX010000193.1:0-12593 GCA_045540275.1 Kiritimatiellia bacterium
ACTTGTAATGTGGTATACGCTTGATCCGCTCGGCTTAATACGTTTTTTGCTCATGGACACCTCCAATGTTGTTCACGAATAAATATTAACACATTTTATCATTAATGTAAATAGTCCCAGACTTAACATGCTTACAAACGTTGCCGAGTGTGTGTCCATAGTGTCTCAGGATTAATAATAAAAATAAGCTTGCACTAACAATGTTAGATATGGTAAACTTTTCCGCATGTTAAGAAAGGATTGCTTAGTATGACAATGGCAGAACTTGTCAAAGGGACCGTAGCGGAAATAACAGGTTATACGATGGGATGCTCCTCCTATCGCGCGAAATTACTTGCTCTGGGACTTACGCGCGGAGTTAAAATCAAAATTATCAATGTCGCACCGCTGGGAGATCCCGTCGAACTGGCAGTTCGCGGATACCATCTCTCTCTTAGACGGGATGAAGCTAATGTGATTAAGGTTAAACCAGTAGACCCTAAGCAATAATTGAGGAATTTAACAACCTATGAATAATTCAAAGAACATCACCATCGGTCTTGTCGGTAACCCCAATGCCGGAAAGTCTACCATCTTCAACGCTCTCACAGGCGCAAAACAGCATATTGGTAACTGGCCAGGGGTAACCGTCGAGAAAAAAGAAGGGCAGTTCAATGTCCCCAATGCTGGTACCGCCACCATCGTAGACCTCCCGGGTATCTACTCCCTTACCGCCGTCAGCGAAGACGAAAAGGCCGCGCTCAATTTCGTATTGGAAAATAAAGCGGACTTCTTTATCAATGTCCTCGACGCCACCGCCTTGGAACGTAACTTGTATCTGACTCTGCTCCTCTGCGAACGCCGCGTTCCTATGATCGTCGTCGTAACCATGATGGATATCGCTCGCCACCGCCGGATCGATATCGATCTTAAACACCTTTCTCAACACCTCGGCGTACCCGTCATCGGCATCAACGCCAACGACCGACGCGACATGAAGCTTCTAATCGATACTATTGCCCAAACCGCTTCATCACCACGCATTCCAAATGTCAAAATCGAATACCCCAACGAACTCGAGCACGAAATCGATACCATCGCTTCCGCCTGCGTAAAAACCGCAGAGGCCTTCAATGTCGAACGCCGTTGGATTGCAATCAAAGCACTTGAATCCGACCCGCTGATTTGCAAAGCCCTTGACGACTACCACGATATGGCCCCCGAAGTTCTGCAAGGCTCAATCGCAAGATGTACCGACGTGCTCAAGGAAGCACCAGACATCGTCCTCGCCGATTGCCGCTACGGTATTATCTCCGGCTTGACCAAAGATGTGGTCCGCATCACACAGGATAAAGTCAGCATCTCAGAAAAAATCGACAAATTCGTGCTCAACCGATTCCTCGGTATTCCATTCTTCCTGGTTGTCATGTATATGGTCTTTTGGGCCGTTCAGTCGGTAGGAAGTGCTTTCATCGACTTCTTCGATATCGCCGGAGGCACAATTTTCGTCGACGGCAGCGCATTTCTGCTGGAAAAAATCAATGCCCCGAACTGGGTCGTGGCCATGATTGCCAATGGTTTGGGATCAGCCATCCAAACCGTCGGCACCTTCCTCCCGCCAGTCGCTTTCATGTTCCTCTGCCTCTCCATTCTCGAAGACTCCGGATATATGTCGCGCGCCGCATTCGTCATGGATCGCTTCATGCGCTGGATCGGTCTTCCTGGGAAATCTTTCGTCCCTATGCTGGTCGGATTCGGTTGCTCCGTGCCCGCCATTATGGCAACACGCACACTAGATTCGAAACGCGACCGCTTCCTTACCGTGTTCATGATTCCATTCATGAGCTGTAGCGCAAAACTCCCCGTGTGGGCTCTCTTTTCCGCCGCCTTTTTCCCGGAAAACCCCGCCCGGTTCGTCTTCGGCATCTACATCACCGGCATCGTTCTTGGCATCATCACCGGTCTGATTATGAAGCACACGTTATTCCAAGGCGATCCCACCCACTTCATTATGGAATTGCCCCCATACCACATGCCGCGTCCGAAGCACATCCTGCTTCACACCGTTGAACGCGTCCGCATCTTCATCGGCCGCGCCGGTAAACTAATCGTACCTATGGTGCTTGTCCTCGGAATGCTCAACACAATCGGTACCGACGGCACCATCGGAAATGAAGACAACGAAAAATCAGTACTCTCCGTCGTCGGAAAAACAATCACCCCCGTCTTTGAGCCCATCGGTATTGAAAAAGACAATTGGCAGGCATCCGTCTCAATCTTTACCGGACTTTTCGCCAAAGAAGCGGTCATCGGCACCTTGAAAGGACTTTATGGACAAAGTGACGCCAGCGACGAAGCCGCCGATGATGAGGGATACTCATTCTGGGGAGGAATCAAAGAAGCCTGCGCTACTGTGCCGGAAAACCTTGCTGGCATCTGGGCCTCAATCGTCGATCCCGTAGGATTGCAGGATGCAAAAGAGGAGGCTGGCGCCAACGAAAACGCATCTACCATAAACTCCCTCAAAAAACACTTCCCTAAAGGCGCCAACCAAGCGATATCATTTCTGCTGTTCGTCCTTCTTTATGTGCCATGCCTTGCCGCAACCGGCGTCGTCTTCCGAGAAATCGGCGCATTCTACGGTTCAATTTTCGTCGGATACCTGACCGTATTGGGCTGGTCCGTGGCAACGCTTCACCATGCGGTAATGGTCTCCGGTAGCATCTTCTGGGGCACAATGGCATCGCTTACAATGGCGGCCATGTTCGGCGGATTTTGGCTTTACGGCAAAAAACACAAAATCACACTGTCGTAAAATTAAGAAAGAAAGGAAAAAAAATGAACAAGCATTCAAAGTGCAAAACCGCGTTATTTTGCGCAGCCAGTCTCGTGCTTGGGGCTTTGGCAGATGAAAACAACGCAACAACAATCATGCAAAACGAACCTACCGATGGCGTGTCGAATGTTTCAGCGAAATTCTCAGTCGATTTCTGCTCGAAATTCCTCTCCTACGGTTTGGTCGACAATCCCGACCCGATAATGACGCCCAGTGCATCGATATCATTTTTCGATACGATCTCGTTCGACATCGCGTGGATATTTGATACCACGCACTGGGGGCGCAAAGGAGGATACCGGGATCGTCGTTGGCAATACCAGGAATTAGATATTGGAGCTGGAATTTCTCATGGGTTTACCCCCGAGGAAGTCAGCTTGCTGCCGACTACAGTGGAATTGGGTGCCGGCTATATGTATGAATACCACCCGCGATTTTCAAAGGCGAAATCTGGCGGTGTCAACGGTAATCCCGATACACAGTTCGTAACGTTGGATGTCGCATTGCCTGACCTTTGGATTGAGCCAGCCTTAAATCTGGAGTGGGATATCGACCGCGATCACGGCTTCTACGCCAATTTGAATATCGGGCACACCTTCGAGTTGGTAGGTGAGGGCGAAGACGCAATGCTTACAATGCGCATGCAACTCGCTCAAGGCTTAGGAAGCGCAGATCGCAATCAGGCATATCTCGACGAAGACAAATGGGGCTTGATGGATACTTCACTGTCTCTGTCATTCGATTACAAACCCGTTTCCTGGTTGAGCGTAAGTCCTTATGTCGCTTACTACGACTACCTTTTCGATTCCACACTTCGCGATGCCAGCAGGGGATATTGCGAAAATTGGGACGAAAGCTGGAACTTCATTGGCGGCATTACGCTTACCGCCTCATTTTGACGAAACAAGGCTCTGGCGCACGACGAACCTCCGCCAGAGCCAGACTGAATCGGCATACCGTGATACAATTTTCCTCTTCTGATCCTATTGTGTTTTTGATTGCAGCAAATCTTCAGGTTTGTTAAATTAACGATCGTTGAGACTGGCCAATTGGGTTTGTCTCTGCGTACAAAAAAAGAACAATGGAGGTGCAATTATGAAATGTCTCTATTTTATTGCATTAGCAGCCGCATCAGTTGCATTCGCTGGAAGCGATGTGCCATTGAACGGAGATTTTCGCGGCAGCACGGTTGGGGCGGCGACGGTGCCGGGTTGGAACAAAACGGCGGGAGACGGTGCTATTTCCGTTCTTGCTACCAACGACCGCGATGAATATGCTTTGCAGGCAACTGCAGAAAAAGAAGCTGTTGTTCTTGCAAGTACACCGCATCCGGTAACAGGTCGTTTTCTGGAGTGGAATTTCGACTACAAGGGAACGGGACAGGGGAAGGCCAGGGTTGAATTTCTCAATGCCGAGGGCGGCGTAATACCCCCGGTTGCGGAATATGCTCTGTCCAAACCATGGTATTGTCTTGGAGGGTGTGAATTTAAACGCGAGCATATCGCCGTACCTGCCAATGCAAAATCTGTCCGTTTCGTTTGGGAAATATCGCCGGGAAGCCGTCTGGTATTTTCCGATGTGGAGGCGGAATTCGACCAAGACTAAACAATTTTGCAATATAAGACTGAAACTACTTCACGGATAGCTTCAGGTTTGGGATTTGGGGCTCCTTCGCATACAAACCCCCGTGCGGCATATCGCTCGATATGCCGCTTTTTTACTTTCCCTATTTTTTTCATAAAAGCAACTTTTGTCTAGGTATTTGAGGTATTTTTTGCTAAAATGCAAAGGTATTTTTTATTCAAACCCTATAAGAGGTAAGAGATGGACAACACCAGACAATCAATGAAAATGCTTCCCGGCGACGAAGTGCGCCAAATCATGTGGCGCTACACGGACCGTTACGACATTCAGATGGCGGTTCAGGGTGCACGCTCGGTCGCTCGCGGTCTGATTGCAAAATTGGTCGCCGATGGTGCGCGCAACACCCACGAGTGGACGGAAGCCAAAAACGAAATGTATCAGGCTTTCGACGACTGCGGCATCACCGCCGCCGGATTGGATCCCGAGTACGGCGGCATCATTGAAGGTCCGCGTAACTTTGCTTTGGCGCTGCTCGCGTTTGAACTGGCATGGGTTGACGGCGGTGCCGCCACCACCAGTCTCGTAAACAACCTCGCGCTCGGTCCGATTGTTGAAAAGGGCACCCCCGAACAGCGCGAACGCTATATGACGCTTTGCGCCCCGGGAAATCCTTCGGGTAAAATCTGGCGCGGCTCTTTCGCGCTCACCGAACCGCTGCCCTATGTCGGTGTGGAAACCGGCGTTATGTGCGGACGCGTGTCGGTCGCGGAATGGAAAGACGGCGAAGAGCCGATGCTCAAGGTCGAAAAGCGCGGCCGCTTCATTACCAACATGGCGGTTGCCAACTTCGTCACCGCTGCCGTTGATTCGGCCGATCCTAAAATCAAGACCTCCTGCATGGTGATTCTTGAAGAGACCGATCCCGGGGTCTTCGATCGCGGCGCACCAACCCTCAAGCAGGTGCATCAGCTTTCCAATACGCACGACCCCATATTCTCGTTGACGGTGCCGGCAAGCCGGATTATCGGCGGATACACCATTCAGGACGGCGTAATCGTCCCCAATCTCACCCACAGCGAAATCATCGAAGCGGTTTTCGCCCGCACCCGTGTTACCGTGGGCATCATGACCGCCGCCAAGATGCTTTCCTCCATCGAGCCGGTCATCCGCTATCAGCGCGGCCGCTTCCGCGGCGCCGCCGGTGTCGAAGAGGGTTCGCCCCGCAATGAGCTCGGCATCCAGATGAAGGAAGACGCCGTTCAGCGCCTTGCCGATGTCTGGGCATGCGGCGAGGCCGCAGCCTCCTTGGGCTTTGCAATCGCCCGCTCCTACGACGAAGCGATGCCCGTGGACGATGAGGCACATGCAATTCTCAAGGCTCAGGGCGCCGATGGCGGCCGCGCCATGCTCAAAGCGCTCAAGCAGCCGCAGACTGATGCCATCGCCTGGATTAAAGAGCTGCAAAAGCCCGAGGCGGAACGCGATGCGGCTTTGGTCGATCGCTGCTCGTCTGATACGCTGGTCAAGTATGTCCGCTACGGAGCGGTCAACAACATTCTCTGCCCTGCGTGCAAGCTCTGGGATACGGGAGTCGGCACCTCAATGATGCGCGAAGCGGTCAGCATGATGGGCGGTTACGGCATTACCGAAGATTGCCCGGGCTGGTTGTTCAACAAATGGGTTGACGGACAGCTGGAAGCTACCTACGAGGGGCCTGAAGTGGTTCAGCGCCGCCAGATCAGCGTGTGCATGAACAATCCCGTCTTCCAGGAGGAAATCCGCCTTTGGATTGCCGAGCTTAAGAATAAGGATGTCCAGAAGCCCGGTCGCGGATTCGCCGGATTGGCTGACGGCTTTGAAGTTTGGCAGTGGGCATACGACTATACCAAAAAGACCAAGGATGCTGAGGGCAAGCTTCTTGCCAACGGTCAGCGTCACGGTGTGGTGTTCGGCTTGGCCGATTCACTGGCTTGGCTCTGTGCGGCATACTGCTTCGTCAAGGATGTCGAAGAACTCGAGACTAAAGGTCCGGAGCATCCGGTAGTCGGCGCTGAAATCGAGGGGTATGTCAACACCTTCACCGATTTGGCTCATGTTCAGATTGGTCGCGCGGTCGGCGAGACGATTCGCGTCTGCAACGAGCTGGTGTACGGATATACCGAAAGCGCCAGCGTCGATGTATACGTGGCACTCGTCAACAAAGCCTCTGCCGCATTGGCCGGATTCCGCATGGCGAAGGATCGCGTCGCCCGTGACCTTACCGCCATCATGATTCCTGAAGCATTGGATTATCCCCAGGCCTAAGCGCCGGGGATTTTTCGGAGAGGGAAAATGATAAGAATCGCTTCGATGTTTTGCATGCTGGCGGCATTGATCGGGTGCAGCGGTGACAATGAAGTGGCCGTTGTCGAGCTTCAGGAGCGCGAGAACGCACTCATCAGACAGGCATCGGCGGCAGAGCAGTCCGGTAATCCCGGCGAAGCGATTAAACTGCTTGAGCGTTCGCTTCTGGAACAGCCGAAAGCGTTTTCGGTTCACTTCCAGCTGGCGACGCTGCTTCAAGATCATGCCCACGACTACATGGGGGCGATTTTCCATTATCGCCAATACCTAAAACATCGGCCGGATTCAGAGAAAAGCAATTTGGCAAAGGAGCGCATTCGAGTTGCCGAACAACTGCTCGCCCCGCAGATTATGAAGAGGGTCGGCGGTGCTGGTGATGCGGCGGTTCAGGCCTCTCTGCTCAAGGATGTTGAAAAGCTCAACAAGCGCGTGGCCGAACTGGTAGGCGACAAGGCGTCGCTTGTCGAGCAGAAGAGCGAGATGGAAAAGCGCAACAAGCAGCTTGAAGGCGAGAACCGAAGGCTGCGGAAAATCGTTGATTCCCTCAAGCTGGATGCGGCCAACGCTTCGGTTGAGGGAACGGTTTCCGCTCGTGATGCGGTGCGTGAGGCCGGCGGCGAAATGTTGCGCCGACCGGGAGAGCGCAGTACCATAAACAAAAAAGACTTTGGCGATTTGCGCAAATTGCGCGAGGAGGCCAATCGTCTCTCCGCCGAGGGAACGGCCGTTAAAAATGCACCGGACGCCTCTGCGGAACGGGCGGACGAAGAACGCAAGGCGGCGCTTAAAAACGCGGATGAGACGCAAAGTGAAGAATTCTCGCTCTCCGCCCTGTTGCGCAACGGCGAACGCAGCGAGAAGAAGGCAAAACGCAAGCATGTGGTTCGCCCCGGTGAAACGCTGTACATGCTTTCCGAGAGATTTTACGGCACGAAGACTCAGTGGAAGCGCATTCGCGATGCCAACCGTGCAACAATCAATCCCGATGGCCGTCTGCGAGCTGGTCAGACATTGTGGATTCCATGAAGATTCTTTCCGGTATATTGAAGAAAACGGAGCCGCCTCCTCTGGGCGGCCGTTTTCAGCAGGGCGAGTTTCCGTTCGCCAATGACATGGTGGGGGCAGATCCCGCTTTGCGCATGCATCGACGCTTGTTCCGGTATTTGTTCGCTGGCGGTATGCGGCAGACCCGCAGAACCACGGTCGATGATATTGTGGCATATCGAAATCGTAGATTTGTTTTTATCCTTGTTTTTGCCGGATTGATCTGGTGTGTGTTCTACTTTTTGGTTCCTTGCGCATGAGGGTGTATATGAGTAGTAAATGGTTTGTTTTCAGCGGACTGGCGATGATTTTTTTTGCAAGCGGTTGTGCGCATCAGATTTTTGAGGGCACTCCGCTTTACCGCAAGCCCAAACCCAATCTCGAAGTTCTACGGGTTCAGAATGCCCAAGATGAGCTGGTTGCCGACCTGCAGCGGGTCGACGGTCGTTATGCCGAGATTGTGCAATGCAACGAGCGCCTTCAGCGGCGTGTGCAGGAACTGGAGCGCCAGGTGGCTGAACTTTCAGGTCGCAAACAGCGCTCTTGGGACTCCGAAATCGATGCGCTTCGTGGCGAGATTCGCCAGTTGAAGGTGGAAAACGCCTCGATGCGCCAGCAGATTGTAAACGATTTGGCTTCGCGAATCGACAAGCTTGCCGCATCGCACAATACTGCGTCGCGGCAGAGCGGCAGATCTCAGAGCAGCGCCGCTTCGCGCGGATCGGGGTGGGAGCATAAGGTCGAACGCGGCCAGACGTTGGCAGAAATCGCACGCGGTTACGGCGTGAGCATGCAATCGATTATCAAGGCGAACAACCTGAAAAATCCGTCGGCAATCCGCGTAGGCCAAGTGCTGTTCATCCCCGACAAGAAGTAGTGCCGCTTCACCCGTTTTATCTGCGCCGTTTGAAGTCGGTGATTACCGAACGCATATCGCTGCGGTTGAAAATGAGACAGAGCGCGAAGTAGACGGAGCCGCCGACGGCAACGACCCCGAGCATTGCAAGTATTTGCGAAAGTTTTCCAGGCGATATCCATCCGGAAAGTCGGTTCAGCAAGGGGGGATGAATCATTGCCACAGTCGCAGCCATTGCCATCGTGCTTAGGAACATTTTTGCAACCGGCAGGAGTACGACCATCGGACGCGGTGCAATTTTGCGGCGGTATAGAATCACGGCGAGTATCGTACCCGTAAAGCAGCTTCCAATTACCGTCGATATCGCAATACCTACGTGTTTCCAGCCGACCGGCAGCAGCATGACGCAGATCAAGTCGCAACAGATGTTGATTGCAACGCCCCACATGCCGACCCGCACCGGCGTTTTCATGTCTTGCATCGCGTAGAAGGCAGGCGCTAAAATTTTGTAGAAGCTGAAGAAAATCAATCCCGGAGCATATCCCATCAGCGCACGAGAGGAAAGCAATACCGATTCTTCGCCGAAACGTCCCCCCTCGTAGCCGTAGATGAGGCGTATGATGGGAACGGCAAGTGTGGCCATCGCAATTGAACATGGAACCATTATCAGCGCAAGCTGACGCATTGAACGCTCAATGGTATTTCGCATTTCATCGGTGCTGCCGGCTGCCGACTGCCGCGAAAGCGCGGGAAGCAGAACGGTGACGAAGGCGGTGGCGAACATTCCCATCGGAAGGTATACGATTCGTTCGGCATATTCAAGAGCGGCGGGTCCCGAGGCGTCAGCGCAGAAGGCGATGGTCTTGTCCAAACAGACATTGATTTGCACCACCCCGCCTCCGATGGCGGCGGGGGCCATGTTGCGCAGCACTTTGCGGATACCGGGATCGCTGAGCGCTCCCTTAAGTGTCGGACGAATCGCTCCGCCAACTTTTTTCAACGAAGGAAGGAGAAATGCCAGCTGGATGAGTCCGGCAAAAAGCACAGACCAGCAGAGGATCGTGATTTTAGTTTCCTCGCTGCTGCAGAATGGGAAAAATACGAACATGACAATCAGCCATACGGCATTCAACAATACCGGAGCAAAGGCGGGAACGGCGAATTTGTCAACGGTGTTCAATATTCCCGATATCAGCGCAGCCGTGCATATCAGCGGTGCATAGGGCAGCATGATGCGTATCATCGGCATCGGCCATGCCCATTTGCTGTCAGGAGACAGACATGCTTCCGCGGGAAGGGTGAATAGAATTCCAATCGCGGTGATGATGCCCAGAGCGGTAAACAGCAAGGTGATCGTTTTCCAAGCGAAAGAGAAGGCGACTGAACGGCCGTCCCGTTCAAGACGCTCGCTGAACACCGGCACGAATGCGGAAGTAAGCGCTCCTTCGCCGAAAAGCCTTCTGAAAAGGTTGGGAATTACAAATGCGACATCAAAGGCAGATTTTAGCGCAGAGGTGCCGAAAAAATACCCCATGGCAATTTCACGCGCAAGCCCGAGGACCCGGCTGAGCGCGGTGATTGAACTTACAATCGATGCGGAACGAATAATTCGCGAGGCCATTGTCTGGAATGATTAAGGATTGTCGATGGGACGGGGAAGAGATACCTGATCTGATGCACATCCGGGAATATCGACATGGTCGAATTGTATTTTGTAGTGCGAGATCAGAAACCGCACCATGGTCGGAACGGGGATAGTGGTAACCATGGAGAGGACAACGATTGCGTTGAAGAAGTTCTCATCGAGGATTTTCAGTTGAAGCGCCACTGCGGCGGCGGCGAGAGTGGCGGAGAGCTGCGGCACGGTCATCAATCCCGCGCAAAGTCCCTTGAGGTGTGAAAATCCAGACAAACGCATGGCCAACCAGCCGGAAAGCACCTTGCTGCCAATCAATCCCACTACGGTAAATATGGCGATTAAAACATTGTCCCAGGTCTGCACCAAGACACCTGGTTTGCAGTCCATGCCGATCATGAGAAACAGGAAAGGAATCATCAGACCAAAGCCGATGCCCTCTAGTTTGTGCTGGAGAATTCGCCCGCGGTTGGCAAAGCCCTTGGATCTGACGACGGCAAGACCGGCAATGAATGCGCCCACGATCAGGTTGACACCCAGAAATTCGCCGCAGACGACGACAACCAGAACCGCAAGCAGGAAAAATGTAACTTGCGTATCGTCGCCGTCGCTGATTTGTTCGGATATGGTTTTCCACAGGAGGGGAATTAACCAAATGCAGATGGCGATGAACAGAAAGATTATGGCAAGGTAGATGGGGGTGAACCAGTTGTTGAAACCGGTAAAATCAATATTGTCGAAAATCGAAAAAGATTTTGGTCCGAGTGAGGTTTCGGAGCTGAATTTTTTATATTGGATGGCGGCAGCGAGCATTACCAGGCTGAGAATGTCGGTGATTACGGTGGCGCTCAGCACCGATACGCCGAATCGAGTGCGGGTAACGCCGAGTTCGCGGATTACCGGAAATACGATGCCGACCGAATGTGAGGCAAAAAGCGAGGCGTACACCCATTTGCCGACCATGTCATCCGGACGGAAATAGGAGTAGACGTAGTACCCGGCGATGCTGGGGATGAGGAAGGTGAGGATGCTGAGCAGGGTGACGGCCTTTTTTTCAAGCGAGAGCATTCGCAAATCGACTTCCATTCCGGCTAGCGCCATCAAGAATACCAGTCCCAGCAAACCGAGCGCGCGGATGACCGTCATCAGTTCGCCGCCCGAGTAGACGCCATCGATGATGTGGGAAAGAATGCCAAGAAGATCAAACGCATTGGGGCCGATAATTATGCCGGTAATCATGATGGCCACCACGGCGGGAACATGGAAGCGGCTCAGAAGGCGCGGAACGAAGACCACCAGCGCCATAAGCGTAAGATACATAAGAAGAAAGAGGAAGTCACCCATAAGAATCCTTTTGTCAATTGATGCGCCTGGAGACAAATGGCTCCGGACCGTTTTTAGTGTTGAAAAGAATGGCGTTGGAAACGCCGGTGGCATGTCCAATGATGCGATTGTTCTGTTCGCGCCAACTTTTGCGTCTGGCGTGAACCGTCATGCGTCTGCCGCGGGAGAAGAACAATAACGAATCAAGGACGGCGGCAATGGCATAGAGCCCGCTCTTGAATGTGCCGACCTCTCCATTGCGGCGGATCCGTTTGGAAGGAAGGCTCCGGACCAGATTGGTCCAGAAGCGGCACGAATAGTGAATACCCAGTACATCAAAGCCGTTTTTCAGCCAGCGAAAAACATCTTTTTCGGAGGTGATTTTAGGAATCCTTTGATCAGGGCTTGCGCGGAGCGATCTGTTTTTGCGTTCAACCGTAAAAATCAAAAGGCCGCCCGTTTTAATGATGCGATGGCACTCACGAATCATTTTTGTCGTATCGGCATCGATATGAAGGAAATCGCTGGAGAGGATGGCGCAGTCAAATTGGCGATCTTCGAAGGGGAATGTACCATCGGAAAGCAGAGAAAAGACGGTGGATTCGTCGAGAATGCCAGTCATGCTTTTGACATTGGCGGGAGAAGATTCAACGATAGCCCAGTAACTGTGATTCTGGCAGAATTCAAAGGTGACAAAAGGGTTGCGAAACCCAGCGCACAATCCCGTTTTCACCTTTGTAGGCTGATGTAGAAGGATGTGTGCGATGGTTTTCAGCTCCTGGCCAAGGGGGCGTGAAAATGCTTTTTTTGCACTTTTGCATCTTGAATTGCTCATTGTTTTCCCTTTTGTAACAGAAATTGTACCATAGCGTTGACAACCCTCGCAAGTGCTTTATGGCTTTCGCCAATGCGTTCCTCGGCGTAATGCACTCGATGGCTCACAAGCTCGGTGCGTTCCACCACATTCCTCACGGTATCGCCAACGCGCTTAT
>JAZQGX010000194.1:0-3498 GCA_045540275.1 Kiritimatiellia bacterium
GGTCCTTGACCACGCCCCAGCAGACCTCCGTCTCCTTCTCCGGCAGGAGCGCGATCGCCGCCGTCAGCGTCTTCGCGCTGAAGGCCGTGAGCGTGCGCGCCCAGATCGTCTTGGCGTTCTCGAGCGCCGAGCGCATCGGGAGCTTCGCCCGTTCCCCGTTCCCCGCGCCCGCCGCGCCGCGTTCCTTCGCGAACGCGAACCACGCCTGCTCCAGCTTGCGGCGGCTCGTCACGTTCTCGAACAGATCGTCGCACTTCTCCACGACCGCTGCGTCCACGTCCACCGTCTCGCCGTCCGGCTGGACGACCTGCTCGCGCCCCAGGAGCGCCGCCACCGCGCTTGCCGAGTTGCCCAGCATCGCGAGCGCCTTCTGCGCATAGCCCTTGTATTCCATGGCGGCATTGTAGCCGATCTCCGGGCAGTGCGTTTCGAGCCACCCCTTGAGACCGTCGTTCGCTCCGCCGCCTTCGCCGCCGCGCGCTTCGCCGAGGTAGCGTTCCCACTCCAGGAGCATCGCGCCGAATTTGACGCGCTCGCGAAAACACGACTTCTCGGCTGCGATGACGACCTGATACTGGTTGACGAGCTGCCGCGCGGTGGCGGCGTCGCCGGTTTCGACCACCGCCACGGCGGCCGGCTCGCTTGCTTTCTTCTTGTTGTTGTTTTTCATCTCTTGCCTTTCTGATTATTTGACTTGTGACTTCTGACTTAGAAATGCGTCCAGCCGAATCCGCCGGGGCGCTGGACGCGCAACTCGTTCTTCGGCTGCCAGGGTGCGGCCGGCACGGTGCCGCGCAATTCGACTTTTATTTTGCCGCGCGTGACGACCTTCGTGCGCGGCGCATTCGCCGCGTAAGCCGCATCGCGGCGCTTCAGCCGCGCCTCGCGTGCCGCACGTTCGCGCTTCTCCTCCGCGCGCCGCTTGGCGCGGATCGCCTTGATGGTCTCGTCCGGCATGATCTTGGCGGCGCACGCCGCCGTGCAGTACTTCTGGTATTTGGCACGCGGCACAAACGCCGCGCCGCAGGCTGGGCATGTGCGGGGATCCATCACATCACCTCCATGAGGAGATGGACGGTTGTGCCGATGGCGGCCCAAGCGACGGTGACGACGCCGGCGGCGACGAACATCACACGCGCAACATCAAATCCATTGTCTGCATTGTTCTTCATTTACTTGCCCTCCGTGTATTCAAGCTGCTTGTTCAAGCGCGTCTTTACGATTCCGGCAGACAGGCGCATTGCCGTCTCATACTCTTCCTTTTCCTTCGCCGTCATTTCAGGCGACTTCGGATTGTATGGCATGAGAAGGTCATTGCTCATGAGAAACGCCAGCGTAAACTGCGCCAGCTGCTTTTTGTAAGAAGCGCACAAAAGGTCAAACTTTGAGATCATCTCCAGCCACTGAAGATCTGTGCACTTCGTAAAATAGCGACGCCGCAAGGTCAGTCTGCCTTTCTTGTTTTTCCCTCTGAATGGCGTAACCTCCACCTTCAGCACAAGTTTGTCGGCATCGCGGTCGCCGTATTCTTCAATGCGCATCAGCCCGAGGATCTGAATAAATATCTTCCGCTCCCAAGCTGCCTTAAGGATGACGGTGTGCTCGCGCTCCACTTCGCTTTCGATCTCGTCAATCGAGATTCCGTGCTTCTCGCACATCTCGCTTATTAGCCGCTCAGCAGCGTCGCGTTCGCCACCACAGCCAAAGTCGGCGAGTGCCTTCATTTTTCTAAGGCGTTCTTTTATGCGCTCCAAATCCATCTTACTTGCCCTCCTTCTTGACTTTCTGGAGAAACTCGAAATCGCCCTTGCTGAAGATTGTGACTTTCTTGGTGCAGCGATCCCAGTCGCAAACGACTTCCAATCCCATCCGGCTCAATACTTCGATCATGCCGCCGATGCGGGCGCGGTTGAGTTTGGCGCAAAGCTCGCCCTCATGCTGCTTCGCGTGATAGTGTAGCTCGCCAATGCGCTCGTTGAGGTAGTTGGCATCATTCTGGCGGAACTCGGCCAACAATACTGTCGCCTTTTCGCTAATCTCACATCCATCCTTCATAAAGCTCTCGCACTGGTCGAGCGCGAAGTCCAACTCTTCAAGCGATCTGTGGAGGAGTTCCGCCAGCAAACGCGGCGACCAATATGGATCACTTCCCTTAATCTCGTCGTGGTGAGCAAGCCAGGCAGCCACTTCGACGAGACGCTTCCGCGCCACCGTGGCCTTCGTCAGCTGATCGCGCATCTCCTTCTTCTGATCTTCGCTCATCTTACTTCCCCTCCGGCATGCTCAGCACAATCGTGACCATCTTCGTCTTGATGTCGACCGTGATGTCTTCCTCCCTGACGCAAGAAAAATTCAGCGAATGCAATTCTGCGCCATAGACAATTGACGCGATAATTTGCGCTCTTTCAACTCCGTCGCGGTATTCGACGTAGACGAACGCATCGGCCGACGTGCAGCTTGCTTGAGCGCTCTTTATCCTACTCGCCGTAATGAAGTCACAGCGTTCAGCGAACTGCGCGGCAACGCTTCGAACCTTAAGAAAGATTTCTCTTGTTTGTCTTGTTCTCATTTTGTATTTCTCCTTGTTGGTGGTTGATTGGGGAAATCTCACAGCTCTTTGCCGTCGACGGTCGCGGTGATGCCGAGGCGGGCGAGAGCGACCACCCCGACGATCCTCGTCGTCTTCACAACCTTTGCGCATGCCATCAGCGATCCTCCTTGTTTTTGCGAGCTTCCATGGCGCGGTGGAGTTGTACCCTCGGCAACTTGCGAAACTCTGCCATTATCGCAGGATATGAAGCACCGTGCGGGGTCCATCCAGGCGGACAAAACGGTGGTACCGGCTGCCCAGGTTTCTCAGCAATCCATAAATCCTTCCAAGTGCCAACATCTGGAATGGCGCGACCCTGCCTGAAGTCTGACATCATCGCAAGATATGCTTGGCGAGCCGTAGCATGGATTCTATAATAACGAAACAGTGCGTCGGCCCACTTTGGCGATACGGGACGATCATGAATCCGAATAATCGTTGTTCCATGCTCGACTTCAATCTCGACGCCTTTTGCCTTTCCGAACAGTATGTCATGAGTTATCTTGCAGCGTTTCTTCACTTCGTCGCCAGATAGCCGTGACGGTCTGACGACTGCGCCCGTCCTCTTGTCTACGGCGATAAACAACAAATCCTCGTTCTTCCACCTTTTCATCACTTCCCCTCCTCGACCTTGATGCCGGCGGCGCGGATGCGCGCCATGAGCCGCTTGGACTGGCGGTTGCCAAGCACTACCTCGCGCAGCTGCGTGCGGCTGACGCCGAGCCGCGCGGCGGCGGCGGAGAGCCCCGCCATGCGGGGCCTGCGGCAGATCGTTATCGTTTCGCGCTTCTTCATCTTCACACCCCCACGATCATGGCTGCGCGACGCATGAACTGTTCGTTGCGCGGATTTTCCGTAATGGCGATCGGCACCACCACGACGCGCGGTGCCACTCCGTTCGGGTCGAT
>JAZQGX010000195.1:0-8948 GCA_045540275.1 Kiritimatiellia bacterium
CAGAAGCTTCTCAACGGTCGTGTCAAAGTTGCGGTCATCGTCAGCGGGGACGATCATGTCATCGTTGTGGTACGACAACTCATCCATCCTCGCGCGGCCGAACTCAATCGCATCTGACAGGTAGGGTCTCATCAGCCTTCGTAGTTGGGGAAGGTGAGCTTGTACTCCTCGGTGGCGACGCGGAGGATCTCGTTCTCGTCACGGAGGTCGGTCATGTTCGCGCCCAGGGAGAGCAGGACGTTCGTCACGTCCCCGATGGTCTTCACCTCGGGATAAGTCGTGAGGCCGGTCGCCTCGTCGGTGATTCCGCTGGAAACGACGGTGCGGGCTTTCGAACGGCTCTTGCGCTCGGCGACCTTCTTCACTTCCTTGTTGATCTCGGCGGTCTTTGCGACCTCGGCGGAGCTGCCGACGGAAATGAGGCGGATGACGCCGCGCTTGAAGAGGGGGTGGTTCTCGATGATGAGTTGTTCGACAGGGCTGCTGACAATGCAGGTGGCGGGTCGCTTCTGCAACTTGTCAAGATTGCCGTTGCGGAAAGTGAGGACCACCTTCACGTCCTTCGTGGGATTCCAGATCGGGAAACACTTGGCAGTGAACCCGTCGATCCCGTAAGTCTTGATTGCCATAAACAGTGTGTTTTAATGTGAAAAGGCGGGAATTGGCGTCTGCCAACTCCCGCCAAAGATTAGGTTGTACACTCGGATTAACCGACCATCTTGCGTTCGTACAGGCTCCAGGAGGTGCCGTCGTACTGGATGATGGAACCCTTGGCGAAGTCGCCGATTCCGTCGTCCGCGCTGGAGGTGTCGGCAGTGAGGTATGCGAAGTCGCCTGCGGCCCAACCGCCGGTCGGGGCGTTGGCGGCGGTGCCGTCCCACGCCTGGGCGTACGCCTCAACGTTCAGAAGCATGTCGGAGATGGAGAGCAGGGCCTCGGACGGGCCGACGAGGATGGAGTTGCGACCCTTCAGGCAGATGCACTCGGTCTTGGTGTAGACGTCGCGCTCGGCCTCGTAGTTGTCGCCCGCACCCTTCTTCATGTCGATCTTAAAGGTCCGCTGGCCGTTGTTCACGTAGTGGACGGCATTCTTGATGTCGATGACGGCAGCGAAGGCCTCAAGGCCGAGCAGGTCGAACACAGGGTTGTAGACGAAGTCGATCTTGCCGAAGTTGTTGCGCCAGCCGTTGATGGAGAGACCAGCCTCGGTCACGCGCTCGAACTTGATGTCCTTGTGGACGGTCAGGTCCATATTCATCAGCATCTCCAGGAAGTCCTGGCCGCAGTAAGCACGGGCGTAGTCGGACACGGAGAAGGTGGTGAACTGGAACTTGGCAATGGCGTTGAGGTCGGCCGGGGTGATGCCCTGGGTCTCGTCGTAGGCATACTGCATGGAGATCTGCGGGATGATACCCTCGGCGGTGTAGACATACTCGTCGCTCATGTGCTTGCCGGCCTCCACCTTGAACTTCGACATGTGGCCCACGAGGTCGTTGATCTCGTTGCCAACCTGGAAGTTGTAGAGGGCGTCGCGACGGAGGTCGTTCTCGTCGAACTCGATCTTCTTCTTGGCCTTGTTCCACGCATCCGTGAACACGATGTTGCAGAGACGCTTCTCGGTGTAGACGGTCTTGCCGACCGGCTGCATGTTGTCCGGGGAGGTGTGCATCTGGGACTCGTGGCCGACGTTGGTGCCGAGGACGAGCTTGGTTCCGGCGGGGATGGTGACGTGCTCGGGGGTGACACCCGGGTTGAACACGACGATCATCTGGGCCTTGGAGCCATCGTTCTTCACGACATAGAAGGAACGGCCGCCGTCGAGCAGGGGAGCGTGGACGGAGCGGTCCTCATTGAACAGCTTGAGGTCCGCCTTGGTGGCGAGCTCCTTGTTGCTGCCGTACTCAAGCTCGATGACCTCGTATTCGCCGTCGGACGCGGAAGTGACTGCCTTGGTGGTGGTTACGGTGAAAATCTTGGTGCCACTACGGTAGTGGGTGATCTCGCGGTTCGTGACGTGCACCTGCTTCGCCATCATCACGATATCGTGCTCAAGCGGATTGGTGAACGGGCGGAACTCGGCGATGGCCCGGTCGATTTCCTCGGCGGTAAACTCGGTTTCGGTAGCGGAGGTCTCGGACGGACCAACACCATCGCCACGGGTGATAAGACCCCGGTCATCCGGGTCGGAAGGAGGTACGTCGCCGGCCTTGTGGACGATCCCGCTGGAACCGGTGGTGTCGTTGGCGCCGACAAGGTCGGCGGCCATAGCGAAAGCGCCGTCTGCTCCCAGCAGACAGGCGAGGGCAGCAAGGATGACGGAGACAACCCCGACACCCGTCTGACCGAAAACAGAAAAGATTTTCTTCATATTAGAAGGGTTTAGTTGTTTGCTACTCTCCTCCGCCGGCGGAGCCGCCATCCGACCCCGCGGAATTGGAGGTTATCTCGATGCCGAACATGCCCGTGGACTTCTTCACCTTCGCCTTGTTCTCTCTCGCGATGCCGCCGGACCCCTCAAGGCTCGGCATCTCGCCAGGCTTCTTTCCGCTCTGCCGCAGTTCGCGGCGGGCACGTTCGTTCTTTCCCGCGATCTGGCCTTCCTCACGGGCGCCAGCCACGTCCTTGTCATACTTGCCGCCCTTGATGTAGCGCTCAAGCGCTTCGGGGCTGAACTTGTTGAACGCGATGTCACGGGCGGCTTGACGCATCCCATGATAGATGTCAGCAAGCTCCTCGTCGGAAAGACCGTACTTTTCCTTGATCGCCTCGAAGTCCTTCTCGGACTGGGCGGTGTTGGCGTTGTACTCGTCATCGTCCTTCTTGCGCCTCTCCGCATCCTCGGCCTCCTTCTTCTTCCGGTCGGAGAGCTTCTTGCGGCCTTCGTCACCGTTCAAAGCATCCGCGAAATCGGAGCCGTATGCGTCAAGGAGATAGTCCAGGATTTCACCACCGTTGACCGCGTGATTCATCAATCCGGCGAATCGGGGGTCCTTCGCGTAGAGTTCCTTGAGTTTGTTGTTGTCGGCCTCGAACTTCTCCAGTTCGTCAGCAGCAAATCCAGCGAGGTCTTCAAATCCCGTTTCGTCGTCCCAATCGCGGTCGGGCTGGCGGGAACCGTAACGACCCACAAGTCTGCTCTTGTTACTCTTTTTAGCCTCAGTATCAGCCATTTACATTAAATGTTGAGAATTAACACCTTTGCGAAAATAGCAAGGATTCTCCGCTTGCGTATCCGCTATTTGACCCGCCCTTTGAAATGACTAAATTTGAATAAATCGAAAGAAAGATTTATGGGTCGCATAGCACACGAATTCCGGGTTGAGATGAGCCGTGCCCTGTACGATTCCTATGTCGCCATTTTGAGTTCCGGCGAATGCCGGACGCAGTCCGAGGCGGTTGATAAGGCGCGATGGAGTACGGCTCCGAGTTACTTCACGTCCGCACGAAACTGCAACTATATCCTCTCGAAAATGTACGCCGGAGAGCCTACGGGCCTCAAGGACAAGGACAAGATACGAAAGTTCGAGGCCCTATACTGCGAGGCGGAGGCATACCGAGAGGAGCATAAAGAATGGCCGGGCCTTTACAACGTGTGCCGCGAGATCGTGGAGCATCCGGCTCCGGAGTATTTTATCTGCCACAACACCGCGAAGCAGATGATTCTCAAAGAAAGAAAAAAAAGACAGGAGGAGGTTGCAAGAAAATGGGCGAGATGAGGTATTATTTATTGGTCGTACTGGCGGTATTCTTCGCAGTTCCAATTCCGGAGGAGTTGTATACGGGAGACTACCCAGCCATGCTAATCTATCCGTTCTTCCACGCGAACATATTCCACCTTCTCCTCAACGGCCTCGCCGTATGGACGGTTTTCGACCCGAAGACGAAGCCGGAGTGGTGGTATCTCCCGATAGGTTACATCATAGCCGCCACCACCTACCTGCTGACAGACTATGTGCTGATCGGCTTCTCCTGCGTCCTTTTCGCCATCGCCGGAATTCGCACCCCGTCCTTCCGATCCCCCTGGTGGCGGTCGTGGAACTGCCGGGTCTACATCGGGACGATGCTCCTGATGTTCCTTCTTCCGATGTTCGCGGCTTCGGCCCACCTCATTTCATTCGCAATCGGCGTAGGCGTGTCCGCCTGCGTCCGTTTCAAAAGGAGACTTGACTATGACACGAGACGAGCAAAGGGCAATAGATAAGATAGTAAACGAGAACAAACGGAGGCTCAAGCAGCTGCGTGCCGAGTACGACCCCATAACCGGAGAGGGCGCAGTCGGAAAACGTGTCAAGCTGAAACTGGCCGATTTCCCCATTCCCGTGCAGTATGTCCCCGAGGAGATGATGGAGAACGCCCTCATCGCTGAATTAAAGAAGGCTGGCTCCATCGAGAAGTTCATCAACACACACCCTTGGAAGAAGAAAGCTCCGTCGGTTGCGGAGGTTGGAGACCTTATCGTGGACCTCCGGGAGAAATATGATTTCCAATATTGGGCGTACACGCAGATTCGGATTGATGACAAGCTGCTTACCGGCCTAATCCCGTTTAAGCTCAACTACGCGCAGATCGTCGTTCTCGGAGAGTGCGAGAGACTGAGAAAGGCGGACAAGCCAATCAACATCATCATCTGTAAGGCCCGTCAGTGGGGCGGCTCCACCTTCTCCATCTTCTACCAATGCTGGATCGCCCTCAAGTGGAAGCCGTCGCATTCCTTCTCCGTGTGCGCCCAGGTCAACGGTACTGCGGTCTCGATTACCCGTATGCTCAATACCGCCTTCCAGCACTACAACGCGAAGAATCTCGGAGTCAAGGGGAAGTTGAAGATGTCTCTCATCCCGAAGACGAGCGAGTACGTCCTCCGCGACACGGACGGCGGGCAGGGTTCGCAGGTGCGGAACAACCGAATCCGCATCGGCTCGGCCCAGGAGCCGGACAACCTCCGTGGTCTCCCGGGTTCCGGGGTACATTTCTCCGAGGTGGCCGTCTGGCCCGACTCTCCGAAGGCGAGAGCGGAGGACCTTGTGAAATCCTTGACGGGTGGTATCCTTCCCCGCCCCTATACCGTGCAGGTCTTTGAGTCCACCCCGAAAGGCGCCGGAAACTATTTCCACCGTTGTTGGCTTGACGCGAAGGCAGGTGTCTCGAGCTTCTCCCCCGTGTTCATCCCGTGGTACTATATCCCCCACGACACCCTGCCTATCGCGCACATGACCGAGCGGGAGTTCGCCTATTGGCTGTGGAAGCACAAGGACGAGGAGGGGTACGAAGGGAACACCGTATCCGGCAAATACTTCTGGAGGCTGTGGGAGCTCGGCGCCACCCTTGAGGGTATAAACTGGTATCGTATCAAGCACAAGGAGTTCGCCGACCACGCGGACATGGCCTCCGAGGCTCCGTCCGACGACATAGAGGCCTTCACCTTCTCCGGCTCCAAGGTGTTTGACGTGTACCACCTCGACCACGTCCGTGCCGATGTGAAAGAGCCGGAGTTCCGTGGGATGCTCATCTCCAACGGAGCAAAGGGAGCCGGCGTGCTGAAAGGAATCCGATTCATCCCGTCCGACAACGGGGACTTGAAGATATGGCGGAAGCCAGAAACCGGATCAGACATTGCGGACCGCTACCTTGCGGTGGTTGACGTCGGCGGACGCAACCAGACCTCCGACTGGTCCGTCATCCGCGTATTCGACCGGGCGGCCATGATGTTCGGCGGGAAGCCGGAGCTGGTCGCGCAGATGCGCTACCATACCGACTACGACCTCCTATCCTACGATGCCATGCGCCTTGCGGCCTGGTACTGCAATGCGCTGCTCGTCATCGAGTCCAACACCCTTGAGACGAAGGACCCGGAACGTGACACGGACGGAAACATGGCCGCCTATATCCTTGACGTCATCGGCGGATTGTACGAAAACCTCTATGCCCGTGCCGGCTCCGCTGAATCAATCCGCCAGGGGAAGCCGCGAAGATGGGGTTTCCAGACGAACGTAGGAAACAAGGCGTCCATCATCGGGAACCTTGTCACCTGCGTCCGCGACCACCTGTGGATAGAGCACGATCCTATCTGCATTGAGGAGATGGCCCTCTACGAGAAGAACGAGAAGGGTCAGTTCAGCGCTCCTCCGGGCGAAGGGAACCACGATGACGTCCTGATGGCTACGGCTATCGGGTTGTGGATTTGCTTCCGCGAGATGGAGACGCCGCACTTCATCGTCGCGAAGGGAGACAGAAGGGCGGCAAGAAGAGATCCAAATTCATTCGCAGTATTATGAAGAAATATTTCAGAAACATCGCTGCCAAGTTGGTCACTTGGTACTATCGAAGGATGTACGAGAAAGGCGTACAGGCGTGCGACAAGCTCCACGCGGAGAAGAAATGGGCCTACTACCTCATTGACTGGCCGGACAAGCACGGAAAGCGCGTGCTCCAGCCGCTCAACCGGCGCGGGTTTCGTAACCTTCGTTCGTGGGCGCGTGAGTTTTACTTTGGCGTGGACATGAAGTATTGGTCCAAGGACTACAACATGGCCCACCTTCGCGAGGGCGCGTGGTACTTCACCGCAGACCGTGCCGAGAAGAACGGAATCACTCCAGAGGAAAAGGAGATCCGCCGTCTCGCGTTCCTCCGCGAAGGGCTCCGCAGGGCCAAGTTGCTCGATGAATAAAGTGGGGGTATGAAAGAAGGAATACTTGCCCAAATTCAAGAAGAGGAAATCAGGGCACAGGAAATAAAACTGTACTTATCGACCGACAATTTTAGGAGACTTGACAAGATACTCCGCCGAATGATGCGCGAAGAAAATCGTGCACGAAAAAAACTTCTCCGATAACCAACGAAAGGGTCTCGCTTCACAGCGAGGCCCTTTCTGCCACATGAAAAACACGGACTGCTTAACCCTGATCCGTTTGTGTCTGTCCTTCGCCGGCGAGTTCCTGCGCGGCTTGCGCCTGCGCCAGTTCCGCCTGGCGGAGTTCCATCCTCCGCTTGATTTCCGCGCGGTAAGGACGGTTGAGAAGGTCGATGTAGTCTGCGTATGTGAGGGCTCCGGCCTGCATGCCGAGCATGACATCCTCCTGGAGGCTGTCGCGGTACTGCGGAGTGTCCTTGCCCGGCCCGATGGCGACCTTGTAGCGGAGGTCTCCCATCAGCGCGAGGTTGAGGTTCATCGCCTGCAGGATCTCGTTGGAGGAAACGACGTCGGCATAGTCCTGGATGGTGTAGTATTCCTGAACATAGTTCAGCGCGGTCATCGCGACGTCATCCATAAACACGCCGAACCGCTCAAGGAGCGGAGAGAGCGGAGTGACGGAGTTCTGCCTCTGCTGCGCGTAGAGGGATGCGGCCGTACCCGCGGTCGGGGCCTTGCCCTGCAAGGCGCTGGAGACGGACACTCCGTCTTCCAGTAGCTTGGCGAATAGGCTGATCATATTCGTGGAGTCCACGGCCGAGGAATGGCTGTACACCATCTCGGGGATATTGCCGTGAGGCTTCGGCTTGTAGTACACGATGCCGTTGATGGAGGTCGCCTGCTCGGCGAACTCGTCCCATCCCATCCAATCCGGAACGATGTCCTCCGGAACGAACATGACACCCTTCGCTCCGGCACGCTTTACCATATCGTCCACGACAAGGGCGCGGTCCATCGCGATGTTGAGGTCCACCGCGTCGCTCGCGTGTCCGACGATGCGTCCGTTCGTGAACGGAACGGCCATGATGGTGTAGGGCTGGCCGCGGTCGGGCAGGGTGGATTCTCCTTCCCAGATGACGTGGCCGTCCGGGGTGAGGTATCGGCAGTACCAATAGGTGTCTATGAACCAGTATTTCTCAATCAGCGGAATGTCCTCGTCCTTCCATCCGAGACGACGGCCTTCCGCCTTGCGTTCCTTGTTGGTCTGCTCGATCTGCCGAAGCATCTCCTTGTCATCGGCATTGATGTCGTAAGGCTGCTCCGGGGAGTTCGTGTCAAGGATATGGTATCTTGGACGACGCTCCCTCGTCCACACCTCGATGACGCGGCAGAAGCCGTGCTGGCGGGGGCGGTTGAACGAGATGTCCTCCCACTTGTTCGCGTCGGAGTAGTCCACGGGGTCCGGCTGGAGTCCGTGATAGGAATCTGACGCATACCATTCGCGGAGCTGGTTGAAGTCCTCCGGCTTCTCCGCGAAGGAGGCGCACAGGTCGTTGAACGCGACATCGTGAAGCTGTCCGACAAGGGTGAGGTCGCGGAAACGGCTGTCCTGCATTCCGCTCTCGAAGAAGAAGTAGTTCGGGTTGGTGTTCTTGATGACGACCTCCTTCTTCTTCCCCCCAAGATATTTGCTATGCTCTACCTTCGCGATGGCGAGGCCGCCGATGTTGGACTCGTTCAGCCACTCGCCGCCGAGGACGCCCATCGCATTGAGGCGGTAGATGGCCTTGAGGACCTCGGTCATACCCTCGCCGTAACCCTCCATGTTCGTATCAAGGGCGGTCACGGACGGGCCGTTCTTCTCTCCGACCCAAAGGCCCGCGATGGAATTGATGACCTTCTTGACCTGGTTGATCTGGATTGCAAGTCCACCGACCGCCGAGAGGTAGTCTCGCTGGCGCATCCATTTCCCCTTGATGAGGATCTTGTCATCATAGTGGTCGCCGTATGCGAAACGGAGGACTCTCGCCCTCGCCCTTCGCATATAGTCAAGGTTGTTCCAGAGATTCTCGCAACGGACTATAAGATCCTTTTCGACGCGGTCAACCCCTTGCAGGGAGCGGTTGTACTTCACGCTGTCGATCTCCTCCTTGTAGGAATCAACGATATGTGCGTTGTGCAGTTTCATCTTCGTGCAAAGCAACTAAATTTCATCATATATCCGGCCGTCTATTTGACCGATCATCGGTCAAAGTAGATGTCAAGGCATTCTCGTGCAATCCGGTACTGGATATCCTGGAGCCGGTCATCATATCCCTTC
>JAZQGX010000196.1:0-2489 GCA_045540275.1 Kiritimatiellia bacterium
TCGTCGCCAAGGCGAATAGAGGGATAGTCCTCATAAACAGATTGCCTGTAAAACGACACTTTCCCATCTGCCACTTCTGCATTCCCGTTTACGCCAGGGTATAACTTGTCGGCGTCAATGTTCAAACTGCTTCTATGCCCCAGGAGAAGGACGTCTTCACTTGTAATGATATTTGCCGACACTCCAATTTGATTTACGTTAAGACTGTTTTTCAAATAATCATTTACTATTGCAATCATGCGCTTTGAAGATTCTTTGTCGCCGAGTTCCGGACTGCTTTCGGTCCCCTTCGCCCTGCGTAACTCCACCTCATGTTCAAGTTGTCCACGCAATGCGTTTTTCTGACGGTCATCATATCGCAGCATCTCAACTATAGCCATTCTTAGGCGAGGCGAAAAAATCGGGTGTTCCGTAAGGTTCTTATCCATCGCACAAACAGTCCCGAAGGTTGAACGCTCAAAATGTATACAAAGCGAAAAAACCTTGTCATTCTCATGCGGATCTTCCATGAATTCCAGTTTAGTAGGCCTCAGAAGCACCCCTGAATAAAACACTTTCCCCTCGACCAATTCGACATGTTTGTACACCTCTTCAATGGAGGCCCCCTCATTCGAGCTAGTCATTTTCCACAATGTCGCCCCATTGCCCAAATCGAATTCGGGCACCTCCGGCGTTACTTCAACTTTAAGGTACTTATACCTACCAAGGTATTTTAGAAGGGCATACGGCGGACATCCCCTGAGTTTGACATATGGATGTCCCATTAAACCGGTGTCGCGTTCCATCAGCACATCAATGCCAGGATCTGAATAGCCTGCCTCCCGTAGCTGGCACCTCAATTGTTTGTATTCTGCATCTCCAATCTCAATCCTTACTCCAAAATGACTTGACATGCAAACCACAATGTAAGCAGCAAGAGGCTCAAGGAATTTCTTTTGGTCACCATGTATCGAAAACCAGCTGCCGTTCTCATGTATATACCTGGATAAATCAGCCTCCTTCTGCAACACAAGAGACGAAACAAGTTTCGACACCTTTCCCGCATCCAGGACTGGCGACACTCCATAGTAATAATCTTCCACGCCGCCGGAAAGCGCAACAGGGTCCTCAGGAGGATCGTATTTAGCGACCACCGACAACTTCTCCTTGAACGCCCATGCAAGTATCTTGCAAAAACCAAGACGTTCACCTGTAAGCTGATCGTGGACATCGTCATTAATGCTGGACAGGGTAATATCTGCTCGTTTCATATGCACACCTTTCTTCCTTTTGGGTTTTGTCTATTTGGTTTTGTACTAGCAATGCCGGGGATGACTTCTCGGAATTGCCGTGCTCGGCATCGCGCTTCGCTTGTCAAGCGCATTTTTCAACTCAGTCAAAAGGGTTTCTTCATCAACGCCAGGCTGCTCTTGGTATGGATAAATCCGAATTGTCCTGACACATCCAACAAGCGTGACGCGAGTGTTTCCCCCAAACATCTCCAACAGTTCTTTCGGGAGCTTGATACGGCCACGCACATCTAGACGAAGTTGCTTTGCGATCAGCAACGCATTCCGCTGCCCTACAGAATAATCTTCGTCCTGCATGGTCGTCAGCTCCATTTCGTACAAGCTTTCCGGCATAAGGCAAATGGCATTTGGTTCCGCGATATCGCGCATGGCAACCACTCTGTCACCATCAAGTCTAGACCTCCACTCGGCGGGTATGCATATTTTACCCCCATGATAAACCTTGCTGTCATGTCTCCCAATGAACAACTGCGGTTCGCAATTATCTGCCCGGTCGGCATTCGTGTCTTTCGCCATGGTATCGTGTCCCTTTCATTTTTTCCTGTGTCTTGACAGTCTCTTCGTCATTCTCCCCCTTCTCCAGCGCCTGCTCGGCTTTGATTCAGGCATTGCGCTTCAGCCTAGTCCTCTTCAAGGAGCTTTCTCGCAAACTCCTCGATTTCGTCGATGAGTTCCTGCTGCTTGCGCTTCAACCTGGCCGTTTCCCTGTCAATGATCTTTTCAAGTTCAAGTGCGGCGGCGGCAAGACCTTGGTTAGCCGCCTTCCAGTACCACTCCTCCGCCTTCTTCTCGTCCTTCTTGACTCCTTTCCCCTTCGCATACATCTGCCCGATCATGAACTGAGCATCCGCATCATTGTCCACATTGACACCCGTAAGCATCTCAAACGCGTAATCGTAGACTCCAAGCCGAAAGGCTGCCTTGCCAAGCCGCAACTGCTCATTTGACTGGGAAAAGTAGTTCTTCGCAAACCTTGTCAGTTGGCGTTCGCCAAAGCAACGGATATTGCGCTTCTCATACGATACCTTGTCGACAACGACACCCGGGGACAGCAGGATAGCCATAACAACCTCTGCTTTGGGCTCCTCACGAGCAATCATTTCCCTGGCTTTCTCAAGATTGAATGCCGCTTCGTCAGAATCCGCATCCCCATCTGCAGGATAGATAAGAATGCATCCTGCTTCAGAGCTTATGACATGG
>JAZQGX010000197.1:0-10752 GCA_045540275.1 Kiritimatiellia bacterium
GGGAGATATCATCTTCGCTCAAGTGAACGCAGTGCGCAAGAACCGTATCGGGGCCGAGCAGCCCGCAGCGGTCGAGCCAAGCCGCAGGCGACATACCGTGCGCCCTTGCGCACTCTTCGTTTTCCCGCCGGGTCTCGGAGAGGTGGATGTGCAAAACTCCTCCGGTGCGTTTGCGTTCCCCTGCGATCCAGCGCAGCGCACTTTCCGACATGGTATAGACGGCATGCGGCGCCCATGAGAGCGCAAGACGCTGTTGTGCGGGAGAGGACGCACAATACTCTTCCAGTTCGGCGGTGGCCCTGAGCGACCGCTCCCACGCACCGGGTGCCCCGTTGTCCATGAACATTCTTCCGATGACGGCGCGAACTCCGAGTTCCTCGGCGGCCTTGAAGGTTTCGACCGGATCAAAGTACATATCGTTGAAAAAGACCGTTCCCGAGCGGATCATTTCCAGAATGGCGATTTTTGCGGCAAGGTTGATTTGACGCCTAGTCAATTTCGCTTCCGCGGGCCAAATATGATTCTGCAGCCAATCGAAGAGCTCGAGGTCGTCGGCGTATCCGCGCAAAAAGGACATTGCCGCATGGGTGTGGGTGTTGTAAAAGGCAGGAGTTATTAAAGCGCCGTCGGCGTCAATTGTCTGAGATGGAGAAAAACTGGTTTCACGTGCAGGGGCGATTTTGGAAAAGACGCCGCATTCCACAAAAACATCAACCAGAGTACCGTTCAATTGCGCATTAGCGATAAGCAGCGAATCGTCCATGACTCCACCGATAAAAAAACCGCAAATCCCGATCGGGACTGCGGAAACTTAAATGGTGCTCGGGGCGGGACTCGAACCCGCAAGGATCTCTCCACAAGCACCTCAAGCTTGCGTGTCTGCCAATTTCACCACCCGAGCAAAAAAATGAAGTGTGAAACACAAAACGTGTTGAAATATACCTTATTTATGGCTTCAATGCAAGCATAAATTTTTTGAGAAATAAAAAGTCTTATTGCCATCATAAATCACACAGCCCTTTGTATGCCGGGCCTCCGCCGGCGACATACCCGCATGATTCGCCGCGCTCAGACGGCGACACCCAGAAGGAATACAGCGTCCCGCAGTGAATGAAGAAGCGGAAGCACACCGGCTTCCCTGCAAGGGCCGAGAGATTGCCGACGAAAGAATTGCACCGATGATTACGTTCATGTGATTGCTCGCTTTCTGTTCTGAAGCATCTAACTTAAGCCATCTCGACCTTATTTCCTACGGCCGGAAAGCGAATAATCCCACGGTTTGAAGCCGAGTTTAAGCGCGGGAGAATCCGGTTTAAGACGCCAGTCTGCGTTTTTCGGATCAACGAAACCGGGATCGGCTACCGTACCCGCCACGGGACCGTTAAGTTCCGTTACCCCGCTCGCGCACCAGAAAAGATTGTTGTTCCACCTGACCTTGGCGAGACCGTCCCGGATTTTATTCCATTGCGGCGCTCTGACGAAAACGGGACCCGACGGCCAATACACGATATTGCGAACGAAAGACACCTGATTATGCTTCTCCACCCGGGAAACGCAAAGCTTGCTCGTGCCGCCGTTGATCATCACGCAGTTCACGACTTCGTTATTGCGCCCGAAATGAAGATGATACGAATCGGCGGAAGTGTTGACAACGAGATTGTTCTCCCAACGGATCCCCTCGGAGCCTTCATCGTTATACATACCCCAGCCGCCGTATGAACTCGACTTCACATCCGTTATGACGTTGTTAGTCACGACCGTGCCGAACGACGCGCCCAAGGTATAGACGCCGCCCATGTCGGCCATTCTGCCCTGTCCGATGTTCTCTATGCGGTTGAACGAAATTACGTTGCGTTGCGCGTACGAGCCGTAATAGCCCCATGTCCAGCCGACCGAAATGCCCGTGTAGTAAAGATCGGAAATTTCGTTATGCGTGACCTTCGTGTCGGCGGCGTGCGTCAATACGATACCGCAACCTTCGGGATTGACGCGGCCGCAATGCGTGATGAGGTTGTTGTCGATGACATTGAATCTCACCGCCTTCGCCGAAACGTCGACGATCGGTTTCGTCGGGAACGGATTGTTCCACGGATCGCGTATCTTGGCCCATTCGGGATTGGCGTCTCTGAGAATATTGCTCTTGCTGCTCCCTATCCAGATTCCGCCGGCGCCCGCGTCGCGGATTTCGCACGAGACCACGGCGTTCGAGACGCACCCGTCATCGAACTTGAAACCGTAGTTCCCGGTATTGAAAACCTTGCAGCTCTCGAAACGCAAGCGGTGAGCCCCTTTGGCGTACACGGCGGCGCCCGTCTTGTACGCGGCCTGGAGCTGATACTGCTTGACGGCTCCGTTGGGCTGCACGTCGCCGTCCGTGCGCGAAGCCGTAAAGCCGATGTTCTCGAACGAGATGTCATGAACAAAATCGCCCTTGTCGAGATCGCCCTTGAACTCGACGAGAGAAACGAGACCGGACGTCGGCGCGATCGCCTCCAACGACTTAAGGCTCTCGCCCTTGAGCGGGCGGTACTTGACGCGCCCCGCTTTCACATCGTAAAACCACTGTCCGGGATTGGTGAATCCCGCCGCCACGTTTTCGAAAAAGAGGTAATTGTGTTTGTCGCCGTTCCATTTCTTCCAAGTTACGACAGGAACCTTGCCGCAGAGCGAAATCATGCCGTTTGAAGGCGTATACGACGCTACCGGGTATGCGCCGTACGACCACTTCACGAAAACGCGGCACTGCACGGCATCAAGTTCTTCGCGCGAAAGCCCCGCGAGAAACTCAGGCTGCAGACCGCGCACGGTAAACTCCTCGATATAATTGGTGACGGCGCCGTTTACCTCTTTGCGTTCCGACCATTTGTCGAATTTGAGATCGCCCTTACCTGGAAAGCGAGAACGACTCTGAAGCCGACCTTGAGGAAATCGCGGCGGTTGGGCTCGCAGAGATAGCGGTACGAAATGCGCGCTTTAGTCTCGCTGTGCATCGACTCACGCCCGACATCGGTACTCTTGTATTCCGGATGCAGACGGCGGATAAGCCTATTGACCGTATTGACCTTGACGGCACGATCGGAGAACTTGCCGGTCTCGCCGAGCGCCATTCTTACAACGACTGCCGCCGTGACGAGCTCATCGTCGCTCATGCGCGATATTTCAGGGAATATCCCGCCCGTCATGTCTGGCGCGATGGAATACATCCGCTTTTCATCAAATTTCTTCTCGGCGTTTTTCTTCTCATCCGCCGCCTTGCGCTGCATTCCTTCGAGCAATTTCGCAGAAGGCCCATTGTTTTCAGGAAGGGGAATATGATATGATACCAGTTGCCTGCTGATTTATCAGTTCAGGTGCATCGGGAGACGCACGCAATTCGTGTCACGTTCTGGTTTCAGTTTTGCTCCATTTGCTTGCTCCCACATGTCCCCTTATACCCCTCTGCCGCCAAATAGAAGGATTTGAACAGCATCTTCCTTCGGACGATGAAGACGGCGAGAGCGGAGGAATCCTTGCCGCCGGAGAGCGCGAGGATGTGTTGAACGGGATTATCGGCAGCAGTGCTCATGACCGCATCTCCATCTCTTCAAGATACTGCCCGAATATGAAAAGCGCCGACTGCCCGTAAAGACCGTTCTCCTCGTCTGCAAGGTTCTGCGCCGTCGCCGATTTATAGAAACGCGACAAAGCCTCGCTTTCGGTAATTCCGAAGCGTTTGGCAATCAGTCTTGCCACTTCCGGGACGATGGTGGCGCGAATCAAATGATGTTCACACATTGGACACCTCGTAGCTTCTGATATAGCGAAGTTTCGTGATCGCATTGCCCGTGCAGAACGCGAACTGATTGTTGATGTGCTGGAAGCGCAGCCGTTCAAGAGCATCCTCGCGGCGCATCACGCCCTGCACAACGTAGGAAATGGTTTCGCCAACACGGTCGTTGGCAATCTTGCCGACAACAAGATCGAATCCGTGGCGGAAAGATATGTCGCTTCGGTTGGACACGACAAAATCAATCCATTCAAGCGTTGGTTCAGGGAACCGCTTGACGGACAGATTGCCGCAGGCATCCTCGTCAAATTCATATTCGCAAACAATGCCCGTGATTTCGTGTCCGGCCATTCTGCTACGATACCGTGCTCTGCGCCTCGCCCACCGTTCCGCCTGGTCACGTATGTCAGTTGCATAGAACGCAAATCCGAAATCTCGTCCCTGATCGCCGGTAATGACAACGGGATGTTCAATGACATGTGTGCCGCCGTGGAAGAGTATCATTTTGCACCCACCTTCCCGAGATATTCGTCGAACATCTGCATCAAGGCCTCCATGCCCATGCCGTGAAGATCTTCATAGTCATCATCCAGCTCTTTAAGCAATCCAGACTTCTCAAACTCGGCATAAACCTCCGGACCTGTCTTGCCGGTGTGGTTCGCATAGAATTCCACGCAAAATGCCTTGAACGACGTCTTGCTCATGTGCGCACCTCTGGGACACTATCCACGATGTCATGAATGCTACACCCGAGCGCGTCGCAAATCCTGACGAGGATGGAGGTGTTCACGTCCTCGCCCTTGGAAAGCTTCGCAAGGGTAGTGGTAGATATACCGGCGACAAGACGCATTTGCGTACGCGTCATTCCCCGGTCAATGAGCAGCTTCCAAAGCCGATTGTAGCAGAGTGCCATATAGCAAGCCTTTTCAACGTAAATTGTGCGAGTATTATATCATATTCCTGTCCGCAATGGCAAACAAACGATTGAGGATAACAAATACTCTATGCAGGCCGAGAACCATTATGCTCGCGTAAGTCATCAATGGCTCGGTAAAGTTCGCCGCCGGATATCGATGGCTTCGGACTTCGGACTTCAGTTTTGATGCCGCGCGCGCCGAGACATTTTCGTGCAGCGCCTACAGGGAGCGGCAGCGCCGGCTTCTTGAGGAAATCACGTCTTGACCGTGTCAAACCAAAACATTGCGCGTGCAACTGTCGGTTACGCGCATCAAAGTTCCTTGATCTTGAGGTTGCAGAAGGAGACCGTGGAGTCGCTGTGGTCCTGAAGGAGGATGCGCCCCTCGGGAATCTCGCCCCAGTCCTGCGGCTTTCCGTCCACCCCAACGCCCCACGTCGCGTACTTCGACGCCTTCACAAGCGCCTTGAACTCGGGCGTGCCGCGGTCGTACTCCAGGACCTTCTCGCCGTTTAGCCAGTGCTCGACGTGCGAGCCCTTCGAGACGATCATGCCGCTGTTCCACTCGCCCGCCCCCTTGAGGATGCGGTCCGCGTGCGCGGGGATGATGTCGTAGAGCGAGGCGGACTTACGGTTGCCGTCCTTGCCCTTGTCGGAGTCTGGATGTCCGTTCTCGAGGATCTGGTACTCCTCGCACGTTCCGTTGTTGAGAGACTCGTCGTAGAAATACTTCACGCCCGAGTTGGCGTTCTCGGTGAGGCGGAAGTCGAACTTAAACGCGAAGTCGCGGTACTTCTTCGCGGTGACGATATCTCCGCCGCCGCCAAGCTTCTGGTCCTCAGGGGGAAGCGGGAACCACTGTCCGTTCGCGATTCCGTTGACGGGGCGCATCGTGAGCGTTCCGTCCTTGATGTACCATCCCTTCGCCGGCGGCTCCTTCACGCCGCTCTTCACCGCGAGCCATCCGTCGAACGTCTTTCCGTCCCACGCGAGCTTCCAGCCCTCGGTCTTCTCCGCGTCGGTGAGCGTGTTCGCGCCCTCGGGCGCTGGCTTCATCTTCGCCTTGGCCTTGATCGTGTCGCATACGCCGCGCTCGTAGCCGATGCACTCGACGACGGCGAGGAGGTTGTCGTTGAAGTCCGACTCGTACTCGAGCGAGCAGACGCCGTCGTAGCCGATGTCCGCGAACGCCTGGAACACGCTCACGAGGTCGATCTTGCCGCGGGGAAGCGGAACAGATTTCCCGTTCGGCGCGTCCTTCTTGAAGTTCTTGATGTGCGCGTCGAAGATGCGCGCTCCGTACTTCCTGATCGTCTCGGCGGGATCCTTGTCGCAGCCGTACTCCCAGCCGACGTCGATGCAGAAGCCGATTCTGCTGTCAAGGTCCTTGACGAGGTTCCAGCCGTACTCGACGTCGGGGAAGAGCTCGCCGATCTGCGGGCCGTGGTTGTGAATCGCGTACTTGATGTCGAACTCCTTTACGAGCTTGTCGATCCCAAGGAGAAGCGAACGTGATCCGCGGCGCTTCTTGCCGTTCGTGCCGGGAATCGGCTCGAACGGAACGCCGACAACCGTCTTCACGCCGAGGCGCTTCGCGAACTCGAAGCGGCGGCGCACGTCCTCTATCCTGCTGTCATAGATGGGCCCTATCGCATACGGAGTAACGCCGTAGGAGGCGCACTTCGCCTTGAACGCGGTGATTTCGTCGTCCGTGGCCGTGAACGGAAGATGGAAGTCCTTTACGCACAGATAGTGCACGTCGGCCTTCTGCATGATCGCGAGCGCGTCGTCGATCGTGCGCCTGTGGAACGTGAACCCGGCGACGCCGAGCCTGAACGGCACCGCGGCACCGGCGAGAAGTGATATCATCAGCGCGAGAGCGAATATTAACTTTTTCATTTTCGTACAGTGGCCTTTTTTTGTCTTGATGTTATTTTCGACGGACGACTTGCCGCGTTTTACACTCTGTAGAACTCCTCCCAGCCTTTGCGCGGGGTGTCCTTCGAGCCCTTGAGAAGCGCGTTCGCCTCGGCGTCGCCGACGATCTGCTTCTTCGCGGGGTCGAACTTGAAGCCGCGGTTGAGCCTCTGCGCTATGCAGCCGAGGCAGAACACCTCGGAGAGAGGGGCGGAGACAGAGAACGGTGAGCGCGTCTCCTCAAGGCCCATGACCGCGAGGAGGAAGTTCTTGTAGTGGTTTGAGCCGGGCTTCGGATATTCCGGGACCTTTCCGTCCGTCCCGCACATGAAGATCGCCGACGAGTGCGATCCTCCCTGCCACGCGGTGCCGTCGGCCATCTCGAAGAACTTGCCGGGGATGAGGTTCTTTGCCGCGTCCTGCGCAGTCGAGCCCTTTGCCGCGGGGATGTCGGACCCCCACGCCAGCTGCCGGTAGCCCTTCGGCAGGACAGGCTTGTTCGTGACGCCCTCGTACCAGTCGAGGTCGATCGCCGGACGCTTCCCCTTCGCCGCGAACTTGAAGGTGAGGGTGTCCTGCATCGGGAACACGTAAGGATTCCACCCCTTCACGTCCTTGATCTGGATCTCGGTCGGAAGCCCGAGGTCGAAGAAGCGGTGCATCGTGTCCATCGTGTGCGCGCCCCAGTCGCCGAGGCATCCGTTGCCGAAGTCGTACCAGCTGCGCCACTCGCCCTGGACATAGTCCTTGGAATATTCGTGGAATGCGGCCGTACCGAGCCAGGTGTCCCAGTCGAGCGCGGGCGGGACGACCTCGCCCTTCGGGAAGCACGAGACCTTTCCGTTCCACTTGTGCCAACGGCGCGGATTGTTCATGTGCGCCGTGAGGTGCTTGAGCTGCGAGACGTCGATGACCCCGGTCTCGACGTAGTGCTTGAATTGCCAGTAGTTGTTCCCGCTGTGGCCCTGGTTGCCCATCTGCGTGACTACGCCGTACTTCGCGGCGGCCTGCATGAGAAGCTCGCATTCCTCGAACGTGTGGGCGAGCGGCTTCTCGGAGAAGACGGCGAGCCCCATCTTCATCGCCGCCATCAGGGCGGGGAAGTGGGAGAAGTCGGGATTCATAACGGCGACGGCGTCGATCTTGCCGTCCATCGCGTCGAGCATCTTGCGGAAGTCGGTGAAGCGCGGCGCGTTCGGATACTTCTTCAGCGCCGCGGCGCACTGCGGGCCCTCGAGGTCCGTGTCGCAGAGCGCGGCAATCTCCGCAAGACCCGTCGCCGCGAACTGCTTGATGTCAAACCACGCCTGCTGACCAATGCCGACGAAGGCGAGGCGAACCTTGCCGTCGGGGCAGCGCTTCGACGAGAGACAGCCCGTTATGTATGGAAACGCACCGGCGACGAGCGCCGACTTGAGAAACGACCTTCTGTTGAAATTCATAGAATCCTCCTTCGTTTGCGCTTTGAGTATACCACAAATCGTGTTAAAAGTACAGTGGCGCGAAAAATCTTGCTCCACCCGCTCATAGACCATCCCGGGCTTCCCCCGAAGGACTTCTATGGCCCTGCATATTGCGCCATTCGCGCATCGACATCCCGAAGCGGGACTTGAAGATGCGCTTCGCGTTTGAGAGATCGGAAAAGCCGCAGGCCGCCATCAACTCGCCGATCGGGGCCTTCGACCTGACGAGCCGCCGTTTGAGTTCAGAGTACCTGATCCTCAGTATCGCCTCGTGCAGCGAGCACCCGTACATCTCATGGAAGCGCGCGTTAAGAATACGGCCCGAACGCCCGGGGACGCTGCGGATTACGTCTTCGGCCCTTATTCCGGACTTGAAGTTCTGCCGTATGAACGCCATCGCCTCCTGCGCCAGGTTTCCCGACAACGAGGCATGGCTCGTCGTGTCGCGCTCCACGATCTCGAACCGACATGACTTGCGCGTCGTATGCGACTTCGACGCCGTCTTGCCTTCCATCAGCGCGTGCAGCACTTCTGCCGCGAGTTCGCCCTCGTGGATGTAGTCGGGCGCGATGCTCTTGAGCGGCGGGCTGGTGAACTCGCACAGAAGCTCGTCGTTGTCGACGCCGATTATCGAAAGCTCTTTGGGGATCGCGATGCCCCGGTCGTTTGCCGCGGAAATCACATGGGTGGCCCGCAGGTCGTGCACCGCCATCACTGCCGCCGGCTTCGGCAGGGACGCAAGCCACCGGCCGAGGGCGGCGATGTCCGCCGGAGAGCCGTCGACGAGCTCGTTCTGCTCATAGCCCCGGATATCGCGGCCCGCGCCAAGTCCGCTGCGGAACCCCTCCTCCCTCAGAATAGAGCAGTAGTTCCTGACATGGCTTCCCACGAACCCGAACGAGGCGAACAACCGTGACGAAAGAAACTTCTTCGCCGCCGCAAGGCCGATCTTCGTGTCGTCGTTCCGCACGAACGCGAGGTTGCACATCCGCCGGCCAAGCCAGGCCTCCCTTGCGCCGATGACGACCAGCGGGATCTTCGAGTCGGCCAGCACGGGGGCAAGAGGCTGCGTCGTGATGATTCCGTCGGGCCGCTCGGAGTCCGGCAGCGACAACGGGTCCTGACCGCGCTCGCCGTTTGCGATCACGATGTTCCAGAAGGCGTTCCGCTTTGCGTAGCCGCTTATGCCGAACAGAATATCGCGCTGGGAGGAGAACAGCAGCTCCAGATTTATCCAGACTCGCCTTATTTCACGTTTCTTCGCCATAGGCGTTTTTCATCTCCCTTCTGCAGATATTGAACCCTGATCGGCCGCGACGACCTTTATCCCGTCCGGCGCATCCGCTTCGACTTTGAGCGTCCCGTCCCGGCGTCTTGAGACCCTGACCCTCACCGACCGTCCGCCGGGCAACGCCATCGCGCCTTCCGCCCATTCGAGGCCGCCGAGATCAGGCTTCACCTCGATCGTCTTGCAGCCGACGTCGAGCGGACGGATGCCGAGAACGTGCTCGATGAGCCACGGCGCTGGGCCAGCGCTCCAGCCGTGGCAGAGCGAGTGGCGCAAGCCAACATAGCAGTACGCTCCGAAGTCGCCGTGCACGTCTTTCTTTCCGGAGACCGGCATCTCGTCGATGCGGAAGGCGTTGTTCGTCCACGCGAGATCGAAGTCCTCCCAGAAGCTCGTCGCGCCCATATCGAGCATTCCGCCCCAGTAGTCGCGCACCGTCTCGAGAGCGCGCACCGTCTCGCCCGCCGCGCTCATCGCCTCGAGTATATAGTAGCCGTAGAACGTCGAGACGCCCGCATGCCCGTTCCGGCCGAGTGAACATGCGAACATCTCCTTCGCGTCGCGGAGCCCCGACAGGGCGAGAAGCGAGGCGGCCGACTTCACGCCGCGAGGATCGGGATGTGTCGCGGCGACGCGTGCGCGGGCGGTTTTTATCTCCCGCAGAGGAGACGCGGAGAGCATCGCCGGAGTTCGCGAAATCCGAGATTTCCCGCATGAGAAACGCCGCGTCGTCCAGCGTCATCGCAAGAAGACCTTGAGTTCCCGCCGCGGCGGCCTTTTTGTCGCTCTGCGTCGGCCAGTCGAGGAACGTATCCGCCTTCCAGACTCCGTCGTCGCCGATTGTCGCGAGGATATGCGCGACGGTTTTCGCCAGGTAGTCGGCGTGCTTTTCGAGATACGCCCTGTCGCCGGTGAAGCGGTACCACTCGGCGAGATTGCGGATCCACCAAAGGGTGTACGTCGCCATGTTGTTCATCCATGCGGAATCGGGCGGGGTCGTCGCGGCGGCGTAGTCGAGCGTCGCGGGAACGATGTCCGCCGCGCCGAAAACGGCGAGAATCGATTTCGTCTCGGGATGCGTGTCGCCCATCCAGACGAGGCGGTCGCGCTTAATGCCGTCCCAGATGTAGTCCTGACAGCAGAGGTGCACGGTGCGCACCGCGGTTTCGAACACGCGGTTCAGCCGCTCGTCGGAGCAGCGGAACGAGCCGAGCCGCGTCATCAGACGCATCGTCGACACCGCGCGGACGTATTCGAGCTGCACAGGCCCCGCCCCCGCGTTGTCGATGCGGACGAACCGGAAGCCCGTCTCGCCGATCTCGCGCCGCCCGAGCCACGGGAGTGTCACCACGTCGTCGCGGATCGCGTGGTCGTTCGTGGCCGTCGCGCCTTCGGCGGCACC
>JAZQGX010000198.1:0-27213 GCA_045540275.1 Kiritimatiellia bacterium
CGAGATTGTAGAATTATTACCAAAATTTTAATCGACAACTGTATACACGTATTCCCTAAAAGCGATAAATCCAGGGGGAAATAGTCTAAAAGCACCTCTGCTTGCACTGAAATGTGGGGTAAAGTATCAAGTGCAACTCAAAGCATTGAGAAAAGAGACGCATAAATATGCGCGAAGTGCTTTTTTAGTAAATCCGGCATGGCACTTGCCTTGGTCAAGTGATTAAAAGTGGTAAAGCCGAAGGAAGAGACCGGCTTTCAAGATAGGATTTACGCCACGAAAGAGGCGAAAAACAGGGGGTGAATTCAGGATATGGCACGAAGTGCCGTGTGCGACGCATTAAGAAAGGGAAAGTGAGATTACGGTGCGGATGAATGGAAATGCAAGATGAATGAAAGTGGTTGGATAATGAGGATGGAAGAATAGAAATGAAGGAAATGTATAACGGCGATGAAGGGTATCTGAGAGTAGAGAAAACAAGAGGAAGAATGTGTGTCTAAAATACTTTGCCACTAAATAATTCCAATTTCTCTACAATATATCTCTTGGCCAAATAAATTCATATTTGAATATCGCACTGCAAATATGTTCTTCGTTTCTCACAGTCGTATTTCTATTTGCAAGTCACCTTGCCTCCCAGACAAAACAATATCAAAACCGCACATATCGCATAGCAAATCAATGTAACAAGCATGATCTTGTCCGTCAACATAACCTTTTCCGGGCGTCCTCCCTCCTCATGCCGATACACCAATGCCAAATATCTGAAAATTCCAAACACCACGAACGGAACCGTAAGACCAAGCCACGCCGTGCCAAAACGCTCGACCGTCTCCGCCGAAAGAGTGTAAATAGAATAACAAACCACCGTCGCACCCGCCGTCACCGCTATCTGTGAATCAAGTGCGCGGCAGTCATATCCGTGTAACGACTGCCGGTGGGAAACCGCATCATCTTCAGTCAAAACCACCTTCTCGTGCCGCCGCTTGCAAAGCGCAAGAAATAACGACAGCAAAAACGTGCAAAGCAGCAACCATTGCGAAATTCGCACATCCAAAGCAACCGCCCCCGCCACCGCACGCAAAACAAATCCACAGGAAATGACAAATACATCAACATACGGAATCCTCTTCAGCAACACCGTATACAAAATCTGCATTACCAGATACGCAACAATAATCGCGCCGAATCCGGCAGGCATAAAAAGCCCTGTAACAACCAACGAAAAAACAGCTATAAATATCGAGCATGCATACGCCGCTGGAACCGCTATCAACCCAGCCGCCACCGGCCGCTTCCTTTTAACCGGATGAGCCCCGTCGGCCGCAGCATCATGCGCATCGTTAAAAAGATAAATCGAACTCGAAACCAAACAAAAGACAACCGCCGCCAATAAAATATCAAACAACGCACTTATCCCCGCCGCGTGCTCTTGCGAAGGATCGGCCCGGGCAAAAACATAGGCCGCCAACACGACGATGTTCTTAACCCATTGCTCGGGGCGCATCGCCTTGATCCATGTCTTTATTTTATCAATCATCGTTTCGCTTTTTCGCTCTGGGCTTCCTGCTAAACGAGTTGCGAGCCAACAACTTCAATACCATACCAAACGCTTCAGCTGCGATGCCCGCCCGCATCTTGGAATATCCCGAACGGCGTTCACCAAACACAATAGGCACCTCGCGCAGTCTGTAACCCATGCGCCACGCCGTATGGTTCATTTCAATCTGGAACGAGTATCCGTTTGATCTTATTTCGTCCAACTTTATCGCTTCAAGCACCTCGCGTCTGAAACATTTGAATCCGCCTGTGGGATCGGCTACCGGCATCCCGGTTACCAGTCGAACATATATCCCCGCCCCCGTGGAAAGCAACAGCCGCGACAACGGCCAGTTCATTACCCGAATGCCACCGCAGTAGCGCGAACCAATTGCCAAGTCACACTCCTCCGCTGCTTTGACCAATCGAGGCAAATCCGCCGGATCATGCGAGAAATCGCAATCCATCTCGCAAATCAAGCGGTACCCCTTTTCAAGCGCCCATTTGAATCCGGCGATGTACGCCCGCCCCAATCCGTCCTTTTTCTCGCGATGCAAAACATGCACACGATTGTCTTCCGCAGCCAGTTCGTCTTCCACCTTGCCAGTACCATCCGGCGAATTGTCGTCAACGAAAAGCAAATGAGCATCCGGCATCTTTGAAAATACAGCCGCCGCCATCGGACGAACATTGTCCTTCTCGTCAAATGTCGGAACAACTATGACCACACCCGCCATCTATTTGTTCTCCGCGGCCTTTTCTTTCGCCTTGGCCTCATGCCGGACCTTGGGATCAACCTTCAACTGCGTCAGCACCGCATCGGTAATATCCAACGATTCAGACGAATAAGGAACAGCCGTCGAATCGAAAACCGCTTTGAGCTTGCGAATCTCGGCAACCGCCTTAACCGCCTTGCGAATCTCTCCGGTGACCTGCCGCAACATCCGAGAATCCAAATCCTGCAATGCACGCTGATAGGAGCGCATATCGTCTTGAAGCGCACGCTCCGCAGTAATCAGGCTTTCACGACGCTTGAGCGCCTTGTCCTCTGCGGCAGCGCGGGCCTTTTCGCCAAGAGCCGGATTGCGCGCCTCACCCACCGCCTCTTCATACGCCTTCTTCAGCTGCTCGAACGATTCGCGCTTGGCGTCCAACTTGTCCTGATACTCCTTCTCCGAATCACGCATCAGCTGACGGTCGCGCTCGCGATTGGGGTGGAAGCGGACCAAATCCACCATATCAACCGTCGCATAGTTGGCAAACGCCCCGACCGCGAGCATTGCCGCTCCAAGAAAAACAGCCTTCTTCATTACACTACTCCAAATTTAACTTATTCAAAACCAATCATGAACGAGAATACTTCATCATCCGTATAGTCATCGTCTTCACTGATCGCCTTGGCGAAATCAAGGCGGATCGGGAAGCCGGGAATATCAATGCGCAGACCGCAACCGACACTCATGTAGACATTTGAGAAATCGGCATCAAACTCATCTTCGCTGAGAGAACCGATATCCGAGAAGAGCGCAAAACGCACCGCTTTAAACAACGGGATCGTGTATTCCGGCGTAATCAGCAGCATCGACTTTCCACCGATCGGCGCATGATCGCCTCCTCGAAACACCTTCGGACCGATATCGCGATACTCGGCACCGCGCACGGTACGAGGACCGCCGAGGAAAAGACGATCGTAAATCGGCAAGTCGCCGCTGTAGGCATCAACCGTTTCATAGCGACCGCGCAACGAAAACACGTGACGGCCCCAAGGCATTGTCCACCACTGCTTGTAGTTGACTCCTACATGCCAGAATTCATTATCGCCAAGTCCGCCTTCCGACATTTCGCCAAAAACCGATGAGAGAACGCCCTTTGTCGGCACGAACGCATTGTTGCGCGTGTCCACAGTCCAGTAAATGCGACCTACGCTTTCAAGATTGCCTCCGTACTGATCCTCCTGCCACTTGAAGTATTTGTTGTCCTTCGCTCCACCGGGAGTAGAGTCACCATCGCCGGAGGGATTGGAATACCAGCTTCCGCCGTCAACGTCATCCATATCAACCTGCTCGAGCGTATACCGCATGCCGATGCGGCCGATGCGTACAGGATAGGAAAGTCCGACACTGGCACCGGTACGGACTTCATCATAATCATCATACCAACGCAAACGCCGATGAGCTTCAACCGTCAACGCCATCGGACGATCGAAAAGCCAAGGCTCGCTCCACTCGACCTCCGCGGTCTGGCGGCGATCGCCAAGTTCAATGCCCGCACGAGCCTTCTGCCCACCACCAGTGAAATTCGGCCAGTTCAAAATATCAAAATTCGACTGCTGAACCTCAAGGAAGCCGATGACATTGTCAACACTGGAGAAACCGACGCCGACCATAAATGAGCCGGTACGCTTTTCGTCAACTTCGTAAACAAGATCGCGAACCCCCTCTTCGCCCGTCTTTTCGGTGTAAAAACGAACATCTTCAAAATATCCAAGATGCTTGACGCGGCGCTGACTGCGGGAAACTTTGGTTGCATTGTAATCATCGCCGGGAGAAACCATGATTTCGCGCCTGATAACCTTATCCTTAGTGACGGTGTTGCCGCGGATAATGATTTTTCCGATTTTCGCGCGCACACCCTCTCTGATGTCAAACGTCAAAGCGAGACGCCCGGGACGTCCGGGAATCGTCTCTCTCGAGATTTTCGCCTGAGTGTCGACATAACCGCGATCGCCATAGTAATCGCAAATGGCGCGGGACGCGGCATCAAGAGTGTCCGAGCCGGCGACACTCTCAGTCGGGAGCGCCGCATTGGCGACACGGTCCAGTTCCGCTGCAGGGAACAGAGTGACACCGCGCACCTTGGTGGATTCAACGCTGTAGATATCGCCTTCGGCGACCTTGAAAACCATCTCCGACTTGCCGTCGCCGAGTTTGTTTTCGACCGGGAAATCAATACGGGCATCAAGATAGCCCTTTTTGTGATACACCTCTTCCGCCGCACGCCGCGCATCTTCAAGCGCCAAATCGGTCAAAGGCGCATCGACGAACCATCCGCGGGGATCATACCACGGACGGTCACCGAAAGATGCTCGCAGCTCTTTGACGTCGACCGAGGCGTTGCCGTCAAATGCATACCGCACCACCTTGCGGCGTTCGCCTTCTTTGACATCGAATGAAATCTTGCAAAATCCGCTATCTCCCTCCGGTTCGATTTTGAAATCGACCAACGCATCGGGATAATGATTCTTCTGGTATTCGGCCTTAATCGCCTGAGCGGCCTTGGCTACGATAGGTTCGTCGACATAGTCGCCATTCTGCAACGCGCTGACCTTGTTGATTTTGCGTTCGCTGAGTTCTTTGGCACCGGTTATTGCGAGCGGCTCCTGATAACGCAGGCGGCGACGCACGACATAAACGACATCGACTCCGCCATCGACCTTCACCACCTCGGCGCACGCCGCGGAATAGCGTGATGAATCCAACAGACTCTTGACGTCGCGCGAGAGATTTTCCTGGGTCAGCTCTTCACCGACCTTGACACCAACCACCGCCAATACATCGGACATATCGGCATTGGCATCATCCATTGAGCGGGCACGCACATTTTTAACAACTTCGGCCGACACAATCGTGGCCGACATCGCAACGGCGATTGCCAAGCCAAAACGCAAACAGCAATTTCTCATAATTTCATTCCCATTTTTTCAAAAGAATTGTATAATTCTATCAAATAGATATCCTTCTGAAAAGCTTCAAAATCAATCGCCTTTAGCCTTGACACAAATACCAAAAAAGGATATCATGATTTTTTCTTTTAACAATTTGGAGAATTTGTTTCATGGCGAACATCAAGAGTGCTATCAAGCGCGCGAAACAGGCAAAGGTCAACCGCGCCCGCAACAAGGTTGTCAAAAATACTTTGGCTGACACCCGCAAAAAGGCGTTGGCTTGCATTGAGGCCGGCAAGAAAGACGAAGCCAAGCAGGCTTATGCCGAATATGCTTCCAAGCTTGATCGTGCGGCCAACAAGGGCGTAATCAAAGCGAACACCGCCAGCCGCAAAAAGTCTCGCATGGCCGGCGCGATTGCCAAAATGGCCTAATAACCGTTACGGAGCACTTATGTGCAAAGAACGGCTTGCTGAAGAAACATCGGCTGAAACGCACCATAAAAGCGTTTCAGCTTGTGTTTTTTCTTTTTTTTATCCGGCAGCGGCGATACTACTGCTGCCCCTCTTTTTCTGCTGGTTCTATTTTTTCACCGATATCTGCACTCGCTACCGCCCTTTTGAGATGCTGGCGGCGGTCTCCAAACTGGGTGTGCTCGCCTCATGGGTATCGATGCCCCTAATGCTGCTGGCGGTACTTGGCGTCCGCAAGCTGATTGTTTCAGGTACCCGGTTCAGGATAATCTTTTTGCTGTCCATGTTATTCGGCTATGCATGGCTGATTGCATGGAATCTAACGGTCCAGGTGATTTTCAGCTACATTAAAGCCTTCTTCCCGATTTGCTTCTGCTGTGCGATCGGTATTCTGCCCGGATTTCTCAACCGCTATTGGATAAGGGATTATAAACCGTGAATATTCTCATCTCAGCAGGTCCAACCCGCGAACACCTCGACCCGGTCCGCTTTTTGAGCAACAGGTCAACGGGGAAAATGGGTTTTGCCATTGCCGAGGCCGCAGCCGAACGCGGACACAATGTCAAGCTGGTCGCCGGTCCCGTAGTTCTGCCGACCCCGTCCGGTGTCAAAAGGATTGACGTCGTAAGCGCGGAAGAGATGCTGAACGTATTGAAGCACGAACTCAAGAGTTGTGACATTTTGATCATGACGGCGGCGGTGGCGGATTGGCGGCCGAAAAATCGCAGCGAGAGCAAGCTGAAGAAAAACCAAATGAGCGAAATGCTTGAACTCGTACCGAACCCCGACATTCTCAAGGAGCTTGCGCCTCTCAAGCGTAATCGGTGCTTTGTCGGTTTTGCCGCCGAAACCGGTGACCCTGTTGCAGAGGCACAGCGGAAACGCAGAGAAAAGAATCTTGACATGATTGTCGCCAACGATGTCTCTGCACCTGACGCCGGGTTTGCCGTTGACACCAACCGGGTGACACTGCTTTATACAAAGAACGGACGAAACCGTTGCGAAAAGCTGCCGCTGATGACCAAGAAAGACGTCGGCGTCGTCGTATTGAACCGTCTCGCCGCAATGTTCGACTAAATCTTCAATTATCTGCCGGGATTCTGCATGCCACCGTTTACGTTCGCCTCTATTGCCCATGACAACCCTCAATGGTTGGATCTGCTTACGCGTACAGCGGATACCATCAGCTCATGGGTCTGGGGATTACCGTTGATTGTCACTATCTGCGGAATCGGCATCGCACTTACCGTTGCATTGCGTTTTCGTCATCTGGTGTGCCTGCCTGCGGCAATTGCCTCAATTTTCAAAAGACACGAAGCCGGTCACGGCGAAGTCTCCCCAGCCGGTTCACTCTGCACCGCGCTGGCCGCCACCATCGGAACCGGCAACATCGTCGGGGTCGCCACCGCTATCGGCACCGGTGGTCCCGGGGCATTATTCTGGATGGAAGTGGCGGCATTCTTCGGGATGGCGACAAAATACGCCGAAGGGCTGCTGGCAGTCAAGTATCGCAAGGTGGACGAAGACGGCAAAGTGCTTGGCGGACCGTTTTACTACATAGAACACGGGCTGGGGAGAAAATGGAAGTTTCTCGCCGTGGCCTTTGCGATCTTTGGAGTTCTGGCGGGCATAACCGGTATCGGCACCATCGCCCAAATCAACGGAATTACCACCGCGGTCCAACGGTTCTTCCAGCCAGATTTTGCCCCCGGCGTATCCGGTGCAGGCCTTGCGATGTTCGGCGGACACTACTCATGGTCGACCATAATCTCCGGAATACTCGTGACGCTGTGCGCCACATGCGTCATTGTCGGAGGCATCAAGCGCATCGCCAAAGTCTCCCTGTTCGTCGTGCCGTTCATGGCAATCTTCTACATCCTGACCTGCCTTGTGCTCATTTTTGGCAATTTTGACAAAATCCCCGGCGCCATCTCTTTCATCGTCAAATCCGCCTTCGATCCCGAAGCGGTAACCGGAGGCGCAATCGGCTCGATCTTCATCGCCATGCAAAAAGGCATCGCGCGTGGAATCTTCTCGAACGAGGCAGGTCTGGGATCGGCTCCCATCGCTGCCGCAGCGGCAAAATGCTCCCATCCGGCTCAACAAGGTCTGATTTGCATGACCGGGACATTTTTCGATACCATCATCATCTGCTCCATGACGGGATTGGCAATCGTAATATCCGGAGCATGGCTCCCGGAAAAAGGACTTCAAGGTGTCAACATCACCATTGAGGCGTTTTCATCCGGACTATCCTTTCTGCCCGGAAGCAAGACGATAGCTATACTGACCTTGATGGTTTCGCTCTCCTTCTTCGCCTTCACTTCAATTCTGGGCTGGAGTTATTACTCCGAAAAGTGCCTGGAATATCTGATCGGCACGAAGAATAGACTGGGCGTCAAGCTTTACCGTATCGCTTACTCCGCAGTAATATTCTTCGGCCCATATCTGACGGTAGAGGCTGTGTGGTGCATAGCCGACATTTTCAATGGTCTGATGGCATTCCCCAATTTGGTCGCGCTCATCCTGCTGTCACCGACAGTCGCCTCCTGTTCGCGGGAGTACCTTCTGGGCTTCGACTATTCGAAAACCAGCGCCCCATCCCGCTGACCGATCCGTACGCACGATCCCGGCGCATACTTTCCGCCGATGATCAGCCGCGCGATCGGAGTTTCGATCTCGCGCTGAATCGCCCGCTTGACGGGACGTGCGCCGTATACCGGATCGTATCCTTTTTCAATCAACCAATCCAAGGCGCTTGCGCTTAAATCGAGCTTCAACTCCTGCTCAGCGAGACGCTTGCCCAAATCGTTGATCTGCAATTGGACAATTTGCGCAATCTGCGTCCGGCTGAGCGGCTTGAACATCACTATCTCGTCAAGACGATTGAGAAACTCGGGGCGAAAGCTGCTCTTGAGCGTCTCCATGACATGCTGCTGCGCCTTCTCGTCAATCGCGCCTTCCGCTGCCGCGGAAACCAGAAACTCGCTGCCGAGATTGCTGGTCATGATGACTACCGCATTTCTGAAGCTTACAGTACGTCCGTGACTGTCGGTCAGACGCCCATCGTCCAGCACCTGCAAAAGCAGATTGAACACATCGGGATGAGCCTTCTCGATCTCATCGAGCAGAATCACGCTGTAAGGCTTACGCCGCACCGCCTCGGTCAACTGCCCGCCCTCCTCGTATCCGACATATCCGGGAGGCGCTCCGACCAAACGACTGACCGCATACTTTTCCATGTACTCGGACATATCGATGCGCACCATCGCCTCTTCACTGTCAAAAAGCTCCGCTGCCAATGTTTTCGCCAATTCGGTTTTCCCCACGCCGGTCGGCCCCAGGAAAAGGAACGATCCGACCGGACGCACCCGATTCTTAAGTCCAGCGCGAGAACGCAAAACGGCATCGGCGACCGCCGCCACCGCCTCGTCCTGACCAATGACCCGTTTGTGCAACTCGTCGCCGAGCGCCAGCAATTTTTCACGCTCGCCCTGCACCAGCTTGGTTACCGGTATGCCTGCCCATCGGGACACAACTTCAGCGATTTCTTCGCCGGTGACCTCTTCCCGAAGCATCTGATCGCCTTCTCCGCTTTTGGCCATTCCGTCCAGCCGCTTTTCCAATTCGGGAATTTTCCCGTACTTCAGCTCGGCGGCTTTTTCATTATCCGCACGGCGGATAGCGTCGGCCAAATCAAACTTCGCCTTTTCCAACTGCTCGCGCAATTTCTTCGATTCGTCAAGATGCGCCTTCTCGGCCTGCCATTTTGCAGTTGCCGCCGCCGATTCGGTCTTCAGCTCGGCAAGTTCGGCGCGAAGTTCTTCCAGCCGCTTTTTCGATGCGGCGTCCTTCTCTTTCTTCAAAGCGGCCTCCTCGATCTGGAGGCGCGACACCTTGCGGGTCAGCTCGTCTAGCTCTTCCGGCATTGAATCCATCTCGGTGCGGATCGATGCACAAGCTTCGTCCAGCAGATCAATGGCCTTGTCCGGCTCAAACCGGTCCTGAATGTAGCGGTCGCTCAAAACCGCAGCACTGACCAATGCCGCATCGGTGATGCGCACATTGTGATAGCGCTCGAAACGCTCTTTCAAACCGCGCAGAATCGAAATCGTATCCTCCACATCGGGAGGATCGACCGCAACCGGTTGGAAACGGCGCTCAAGCGCAGCATCCTTCTCCATGTATTTGCGGTATTCATCCAGCGTGGTTGCACCAATGCAATGAAGTTCCCCGCGCGCGAGCATCGGCTTGAGCATATTTCCGGCATCGCTCGATCCTTCGGTCTTCCCCGCCCCAACGATGGTGTGGATTTCATCGATGAACAGCAGGATTCTGCCCTCGCTCGATTTAATCTCCCGAAGCACCGCCTTCAGCCGCTCTTCAAAGTCTCCGCGGAATTTGGCGCCTGCCATCAACGATGTCATATCCAGCGAAAAGATGGTCCGGTTTTTCAAACCTTCCGGAACGTCGCCGCGCACGATACGCTGAGCCAGTCCCTCAATGATTGCGGTCTTTCCCACTCCGGGCTCGCCGAGCAGCACCGGATTGTTTTTCGTCTTGCGGGTTAGAATTCTGATAACATGACGAATTTCCGCATCGCGTCCGATTACCGGATCGAGCTTGCCGCTTTTGGCAAGTTCCACCAGATCGCAACCATACTTCTTGAGTGCGTCATATTGTCCCTCGGGATTCTCACTTGTCACACGCTGGTTGCCGCGGATTTCCTTCAGTGCCTGATAGAGCGCATCTTCGGTCACGCCCGCGCCGGCCAACAGCTCCTTGCCGTCTTTATCGCTGAAGAACGCCAAAAGCAAATGCTCCACCGAGACATATTCGTCGCGCAGTTTTTCCGCATCTTCTGCCGCCTTGATGCAAAGCCGATCCAACTCTGGCGTTATATAGAATTTATCCTGCTCGCGATACCCCGATATTTTGGGCAACGACTCGATTTTATCCGCCGTGCGCGCGAGAATACCTGAAATATTTCCTCCCGCTTTGGCCGTCAACTGAGCAGCAAGTCCATTACCGTCTGCCAGCAACTCGTACAGCAGATGGAGCGAGCCTACCGCCTGCTGTCCGTTTTTCAATGCGTTACGTCCGGCGTTCTGCATTGCTTCTCTGGCCTTTTGCGTCCATTTGTTCATATCAGTCATGTTAATCTCCTTTCGACGGCATTGCAGCTGATTGTGCCAAACGACCGTCTAAAAATATACAAGCACCTTCCATGCCAATTATCCATGGCGTGAAAGGTGCCGCAACCGATAAATGAAACGAAACTGAAAGGTGCGCTCAGGCGCTGAAGAAAACATCGGGATTGGACAGCGCTAAAAACGCCTCCGGGAGAAGTCCGGCGGTATTCAGTTTGTCAAGCGGGCACCAGACGAACTCAATCCAATCCTCTTTCGCCGACAACTGCTTCTGCAGAGCGGAACAGATCTCGGGAGCGAAATCGATTTTGAAGACCAGATTGATTTCCGCATGCTCCTTCCCGTGTTGCGTGAAACTGTTTTCAACCACGCCGAGGAACCGGCCAACCGTGCATTCTACACCGAGTTCCTCTAAAATCTCCCGTTTGAGCGCATCACGCGCACGCTCCCCGAATTCGATATGCCCGCCCGGCAGATAGCTGGAGCTGGAGTTTTTCGCCCTGCAAAGCAAAATCAATCCATCGCAGATGAAAACGCCTCTTGCAATCACCTCGATGCCCGCCAATTCGTATTCGGGGAAAACACCAGAACTGATTTCTGTCATCGTCGCTCCTGTCAAAACCGTCAGAACCTGACCACAATTTCCCAACGAACGAAATACGCAGTCTTGTCGGTGATGTAATAATCCCCAGGCTGCAACACCTCGCCCATCACGTGTCCGGAAATATCAAAGCGTTCGTTCTTGCCTGCAGTGCGCAACGGAAAATCGTAACGCGCAACCGCCAGCATCCCCTGATACGAAGAATCTCCGCCGCCATATCCGTCATCTTCCGCGCAGAACATGGGACCGGCATAACATTTGAAGCGATGGCGCACCTTGCTGTCAACTCCGATGGTGAGAGCAGGATAAATCAAGTTTGACCAATAGCCCAAGCCGTAAAGCGGACCGTAGACGAGCATCTCGCTGTCTTGTGGCCAGCGCGCCCACAGCGGATCCCAGCCGGTATCGCGATTATCCCTGCCGTTTTCCCCGTCGTCTCCGGAAAGATAGTAGCATGAGGCCCGGACGTACGGAGACAATCCCCGCGGCATATCCAGCGCCGGGCGATAGGTCAATCCCGCATACCCCATCATACCGGAGGTTGTAGCGCCAGAATCCTTTTCACCGGACTGCACCGCCGCTTCAAATTCGGCGGAAAGCGTCTCAGAAAAGCGGGGAGCGAACCGTGCGCCCCAGGTGTGCACCAGTCTTCCGGGCTTTTTTACGCCGAGCAGACGGTAGTTGGTCTCCCGTTTGGCCAGATAATACAGCTCAAACGGCAGGTCGTCGCCCAGCTGCTGGCTTTTGAAATACAACCCGCCGCCGTACTCATCCATATCGGCGCTGTCACGCGGATCGATTGCGTTTATCGCCCGGGGATGGGGTGTCGGACGCCCCCAACGCAGATGATTTTCACCAGCGTTGTAAATCGCCAAACCGTCGAGCGTGGCTTTCTCCCCCAACTTCAAAGTGGCGCGAACCGCATCGAAATAAGCCGAACGGGAACCGTCGTAGGCGGTGCCATCCATCAGCAGACGGCCGGAACCGAAAGCGGGACGGCCGCGGTCAATAAAGTCCTGCCGTCCGATTCGCAGGCGAAGACGATCATCGAAGAGACTCTTGAATTCAAAATAGAGATTGTCGACTATCACCTCGTCGGGGAAATTATACGAACGGTTGTCACGCCGCTTCCCGTTTTTGGTGACATGCTCGCGAATCTCATCGGCGATCCTGAAATAAAGACCGAAATCATCGTTTCCCAATTCAGTCCAGACGCGCGGTCTGAAACGGAACCAGTTGTTGTTTTTTCCCGATGCGGCGGGAAAGGCGGAGCCAGGATTCCTCGGATGTCCGGGGATGTTGTCCATTATCTCCTGGCGCACTCTGAAATCGGCACCGATCGACCAGTCGAATTCTTCCAGTTTCTCTTCTTCCGTTGCATATACCGAAACGGCAATGGCCAACATCGAACCAATACAAATCAATGCTGAATTTTTCATAGTCGTCTCGCCGATATCAAACATTACTCATATACAAACTGCGCCGTCGCCGAGGTTTCGGCATCGGAAACCACTCGCAGCCAATATCCCGAGAAAGCGCGCGGAAGATCGAGCGTCATGCTCTTGCCGGGCTCAAGCTTGTAGGACGCGAACTTGACCCAGGTGCCCCAGCCGTCGACATTCACCTCGACGGTAAAGGTCGCCGCCGCCGTTGACTCAAGGGTCATGCGCTTGCGGTCAAAACCGTTTAACAGATAGGGATCGGAGGGAACCCCCGCTGCAACATCGGTTTTGAGCCAGGGACCGCCGAAGCCGCGCACTTTGCCCATGTTCCACATTGAGTCCACCGACATCATGCGCACTTCACCAGGCAAACTGTATACGAACAGCCCCCGCCACGAACAGTAATCGTGAATCGGGAGATTGTGGGTGGTAACTGGTCGAAGTCCGGCAAAGCCATTGGCATTAATGGCGGGCAGCTCATAGTAGATGCCGGCCGCGTTGAAGTGGTCGCGCTCGGTGCAGATTTCGCGGCAAACGCGTCCCCCGGCAAAGCTCTCCCGTTTTTGCGTGCCATAAGGCAGGCGCCAGCGCTTTCCGCCGTCATCCACATAAAGCACCGACGAGGCTTCGTATGAAAGAGCGTCCTTGACCAGCGGAGCAGCCCCGTTAACGGCGGCTGCCGCCTTGGGGAACTCCGAAAGTTTAAGCTGCGCGTCGATGCGATAGCCCTTATCCGCCGAGGCGGCCAGCGACAAGGAATAGGGATCGACGGCATTGGCATGCATGATCGCCTTCTCGCCTTTGCCTAGCGCGATCGTCTTCCATTTGACGCCGATCTCGCCGGTGCGGTGGTCATCGCAGCGGTATTCAATGGTCAGCGACAATTTCGGAGCATCCTGCTTTGCGATGAAACGGATCCATTCCCCCTTTACCGCGGACAAATCGTTACCGCCCTCTTTAACGGTGCCGCCGGCGACCCATTTGCCATTGCCTTCTCGGTCGATCTCATAGTCGTACTCGCCGCTGCTAACCCACACCCATTTGAAATCGTAGCCCGCCAGCAGATAGCAGTCGGAGACTGCACCCGCTTTAACCGTCTCGCGATTCCAGACGAACGCGTGTCCTATCGGCGGCCCCATGCGATCAAGTTCGCCGGGATCGTGGAACTGGAGATTGGAGTGGCTGACCGCCGCCCCTTTGATCCGTCCCTTGACCTTACGTTTGTTGAGAAATTCACTTTTTGCCGAATCGTCGCATCCCAATACGACCTTGCCCTTCCAATGGCAGAAATCCCCGATCACTTTCAGATAGTTGGACCGCGGACGAATTCCGGCGGCGTTGTCGGGAGCAAAGGATGCGGGAAACTTCCAGAATGTCCCGTGCATCGTGGCCAAGAGGCGGTCGCCCTCGCCGATTTCTCGGATGCGCGGCCATTCGGTGTTCCAGCCGTGAGCGCCGTCATAGCTGTGCGAACCCTTGGGCAGGCGGTAGTCGATCCATTTCTTGCCATCTGCGGTGATGGCCAGAATTACACTCTTGGCGTCCCAGCCCATTGCCCATATCACGTTTTTACCGGGATGTTCATTACCCCAAACTCCATCTCTGGTTGTTATCTCGGTAAACTGGTTGGTTCTGATCAGCGTCCACTGCTTGTCGGAGGGACTCCATTCGGCCAGCGCTCCTGCGGGAACGAGCGGATTGCGCATCGCCTCGTTGCTGTGCACACCGTTGTTGGAATAGAACACCTTGCCGAAGCCGGAGCAGGTTCCTTTGCCGTGATAGCCGAACAGATTTGAATACTCTGCGTCTTTCCATCCCTGCGGCGGATCTTTTTTGCGGTTGCGGAACATCCGGACGAACGCACCATCGTTGAAGCCGTCGCGGATGTGCACCGTGCTTTCAAGGGTGTTGACGTTCAGCTCGTAGAGAGCCTCTTCCATGTCGGTCACATAAATCTTGTTCGCGGGATCGGTAATGTGCCGAGCGACACCCGTCAGTCGGCCGGGAAGTTTCCATAGCGGAACAGTACGGACTTTGGCGTCTTTATCAACCAGATAAAGTCCGAGAAACGCCTGGCCAGATTCACGGTGAATCATGCGATTGGCATGAGTTCCGCCAACCGATTCGGGACGAATGACCTGACGCATATCGTCGGTAATCTGATACAGTTTGTCCGTTCCGCCGATCGGGCAGTGCGGACCGTAGGTCACCGCCCAAAGCGATCCCGCCCAGGGCACCACCGCGCCGGTTCCGCACTCTCCCTCAAGATTGTACATCGCTAGACTCGGATAGATTCCGCAGACCACTTCGGGGTTGAAAAGGTTTTCGCCGTTCAAATAGACTTTCAGAGCATGGGCAATTCCGGCACCAAACAGGCGGCACTTTCCCGCAGTGTATCCGGTCCCGCCGTCTTCTTGCGCAACCGGCATGGAGAAGGAACGAGCTATTTTAACGCCTTTGACGTTTTTCGCGGCCCACGCGAACGAGGCGGTGCCGGATTTTTCCTGATCGAACGCGGCATCGTTCGCATCGGAGTATCCGCATCCGTCATGCTGAACGGTTTTCAAAATGCCGGAAAACTTCTTTTCATCTTCTCCGCCAGCAACCACCGCCTGCGGGAGGTCAGAATTTCCGCAGAAGTCGAAAAAGACATCGAGCTTGCCGCCGGCATGGTTCTTTATCCATTCGACAATTGCTTTTACCTCGGGCGTATCCTGCTTTTCATAATTTCCGACATATCCCCGTGATTTGCAACGCGCTCCCTTTTTGCATTTCATCGCAGTGTCGTAATCGGCGAAAGGCACCACCATCAACTCCACATTTTCGCGAAGCCAATGCCCGAGAGCGTCCTTTGCAAGAAATGCCTGGATAACCCCTTCAAGGACAAAACTGCCGACCGTGTCAGTCGCATCGTGCCGGGCCACGGCAAAGACGCGAAAACGCGGGTTGCCGTCGATGCATCCGATGCGTGCCTTCGGCACATCACTGCCGGCGGCAGACTTGCAGAGAACTTCATACGCCTTGTTCGGCGGGGTGTAGTAGATGCGCGAAACGAATCGGTGCCAATCGCGAACCGCATAGACCGGAGCTTTCACCCCTTTCGCCGAAAGAGCAGTCGAAGCAGCGATCCGGCCATCCTTTTCCGGTTTCGCCGACACATCACACCATGCCGTTAAAATCACAGCGGTCAACAGAACTCTAGCACAATACATTTTTGAATCTCCTTTGTTAAAACAACAACATTGTCCGTTGCACTTTAAATTCTCAACTTCAGCAAAGCCTCCACCCGGACTGCGTCTTCAGGAGTGTCTACACCAATCCCTTCGTCGACTGTGCGGATGACCGCGATTTTTCCGCCCATCCACAGGGCGCGCAACTGCTCAAGTTTTTCGGTCTGCTCCAACGCACACGGACGCTCTGCCACAAAGCGGCGCAGAAACGCGCCGCGATAGGCATAGATTCCGAGATGCCGGACATAGAGTCCGGACGAAAGGTCGGCCTCCTCGTCTCGGTTGCATGGAATCGGCAGTCTGGAAAAATACAGGGCGCCGTCATCGCGGTCAAGAACGACCTTGACCACGCTCTTCGCCTGCAGATCCGCCCCGGAGGTTATTGGAACAACTGCGGTTGCCATGTCCCATTTCCCATCCTGCAGCATGCGCTGAACCAGCGAGTCGATCAATCCGGGATCAATCAACGGCTCGTCGCCCTGTATATTGACGAGAATATCATCATCGGCGAAATCGCCCGCCGCACATGCGATACGGTCGGTTCCGCTCGGCAGTTCACTCGGCGTCATCACCGATTCGGTTCCGTGCTCCCTTGCCGCTTCGGCGATGCGCTCGTCGTCGGTGGCGACGATAACGCGATTTAACGACTTCGCCTTCTTTGCCGCCTCGGCGACCCAGACCACCAACGGCTTGCCGCAAAGCCGAACCAGAGGTTTGCCCGGAAAACGGCTCGACCCCCATCGGGACGGAATAACTCCCAGAACCTGCATTTTACACCTCCATACAGGCATCGGCCAAGGCCTTGCCAAACGCACTGCACGAAACTTCGCTTGCCCCATCCATCTGACGCGCAAAATCGTAGGTGACGGTCTTAGCGGCGATTACGCGATCCATCGCGGCAATCAGCTTGTCGGCGGCTTCGGTCCATCCCAGATAGCGGAACATCATCTCGCCGGAAAGAATCAGAGAGCCGGGGTTAACCTTGTCAAGTCCGGCATATTTCGGCGCCGTTCCGTGCGTCGCCTCGAATACGGCAACACCGGTTGTGTAATTGATGTTCGCACCCGGGGCAATGCCGATACCGCCGACGGTTGCGGCAAGGGCATCGGACACGTAGTCGCCGTTGAGATTGAGCGTAGCTATGACATCGTACTCGGCGGGACGGGTGAGAATCTGCTGCAGGAACGCGTCGCAGATACAATCCTTGACTACGATCTGGCGCCCCGTCTTGGGGTTTTTGAATTCGCACCATGGCCCATTGTCTATCACCGTCGCGCCGTATTCGCGCATTGCCAGTTTGTAGCCCCAATCGCGGAAGGCTCCTTCGGTGAACTTCTGGATATTGCCCTTGTGCACGAGAGTGACGCTCTTGCGGTCATTGTCGATTGCATACTCAATTGCCGCCCGAACCAGGCGCTCGGTCCCTTCGAGGGACACGGGCTTGATGCCGATGGAAGAACTTTCCGGAAAACGGATTTTCTTGACTCCCATTTCATTGCGCAGCCATTCCACCACTTTCGCCGCTTCCGGGGTGCCGTTCATCCATTCGATTCCGGCGTAGATATCCTCGGTGTTTTCGCGGAAAATTACCATGTCTGTAAGCTCCGGGCGTTTCACCGGCGACGGAACGCCTTTGAACCAGCGGACCGGGCGCAGACAGACATAAAGGTCTAGCTGCTGGCGCATTGCAACATTGATAGAACGGATGCCGCCGCCGACGGGAGTGGTCAAAGGTCCTTTGATCGAAACGAGACACTCGGCGCAGGCATCCAGAGTCTCCTGCGGCAGCCACACCGGACTGCCGTAGACGGCATTCGCCTTTTCACCGGCATAGACCTCCATCCACTGAACCTTGCGCTCGTCGCCATATGCCGACTTGACCGCGGCATTCCAAACCAGCATCGCGGCGCGAGTGATATCCGGACCGGTGCCGTCGCCTTCAATAAACGGAATGATGGGGAAGTTAGGCACTTTCAGTTTGCCGTCGGCACCCATGGAAATTTTCTCGCCGGTAGCGGGAAATTTGATTTTATCGTAAGCCATTGTCTAATCCTTTCAAGCAAGTCCCCGGTTTCATTCAGGGATATCGAGGTGGTTGAGAATATCCAGAACACGGTCGCCCTTGGCGATCGAATCGCTGATTGAAAAATGCAGATGCGGCGTATACTTCATGCAGCACTCGCGATTGATCACCTGCTGCAGCTCCCGCGCGGAGCGGCTCAGGGCGTGAAGATACCTTCCGGTTTCGCCTTCATGGTTGAAGATCGATACCGTTACGGTCGCATTGCGCAGATTGTGCGCGGTGGATACGTCAAGCACTGTAATTGCCGCCGCGTCAATATCGGTGCAACCCGCCAGCACTTTCGGCAACGCCTCGGCTATGGTGCGGCGCAGAAGCGAGTTGACACGTTCCAAACGATCTACTGCCATATTCTCACCCTTATTTCGCAACGATGTTGACCAGACGTCCGGGAACGCAAACGGTCTTGATTACCGTCTTGCCGACAAGTGCCGCCGAAACCTTCTCGTCGGCCATTGCGATTTTTTCCATATCGGCAGGCGTTGCGGCCGCCGGCATTTTGATTCTGGACTTCGGCTTGCCGCAAATCTGCACAAGCACCTCGACTTCGTCGACCGACAGATGCTTCTCGTCAAACTCTGGCCATTTTTCGTAAGCCAGAGTTTCGCCGTGACCGAGACGCTCCCACAACTCTTCACCGACGTGCGGCGCAAACGGGGCGAGGAGCAATGTAAACTTTTCGGCGGCCTCGCGCGGCAACGGTTTGTTTTCGCCGGAGAATCCGTTTACAAAAACCATCATGGCGCTGATTGCGGTATTGAAGTTCATCGCCTCGATGTCCTCTGTCACCTTTTTGATGGTCTGATGGAGCAAACGCAGCTGTTCGGCATTCATTTCGCCGACGATCGGCTGGTCGCACACCATGCGGTAGGCGCGTTTGAGGAAGCGGTGTACGCCTTCCACGCCTTTCGTGCTCCATGGCTTGACCGCCTGCAGCGGTCCCATGAACATTTCGTAAAGACGCAGGGAATCGGCACCATACTCGTGGATGACATCATCGGGATTGACCACATTGCGGAGCGACTTGGACATCTTTGCGGGAAATTCCTCGAGCAGCTCCTCTTCGCCGCCGTCTTCCGCGCCGTAGGGTTTGCCGTCCCGCCAGACGATCTTGTCGGCTGGAATCAGCACGCCGCGGGAGGTGCGGTACGCCAGACCGAGAATCATACCCTGATTGATGAGCTTCTTGAACGGCTCCGAACACGGCACGAATCCGAGATCGAAAAGCACTTTGTGCCAGAAGCGGGCGTAAAGCAGATGAAGCACGGCATGTTCGGCGCCACCGACGTAAAGGTCGACCGGCAACCACTCTTTGAGCAGCTCCGAATCTGCGAACGCATTATCGTTGAGCGGATCGATATAGCGCAAATAGTACCAGCACGAACCCGCCCACTGCGGCATGGTGTTGGTTTCACGCACTCCTTTCCTGCCTGTCGCCGGATCGACGACATTGACCCAATCCGAAGCTTTGGAGAGCGGCGGCTCGCCGGTGCCGGTGGGCTTGTAATCGGCAAGTTCAGGAAGCGTGAGCGGCAGATCGTTTTCGTCGACCAGCGACTGCGATCCGTCCTCCCAGTGAATCACCGGGAACGGCTCGCCCCAGTAGCGCTGGCGCGAGAACAGCCAGTCGCGCAGCTTGTACTGGACTTTTGCGCGTCCCACACCGTTGGCCGAGAGCCATTCAATCATCTTCGTTTGCGCCTCTTTGACCTTTAGTCCGGAAATGAAGCCGCTGTTGACGACGATGCCGTCGGCGATATCCGTATAGGCGGCGGGGGAGGTATAGGTCTCAGTGGCGCTTTCCGCTTCGCCCGCGGCCGCGACCACCTGCACCATCGGGAGCGAGAATTTCTTCGCAAAGTCGAAGTCGCGCGTATCGTGAGCGGGAACCGCCATAATCGCCCCAGTGCCGTAGGTGGAGAGCACATAGTCGGAGATGAAAATCGGCAGCCGGCTGCCGTTGACGGGATTGACGCCAAAAACACCTTCAAGGCGCACACCGGTTTTATCCTTGTTCATTTCGGTGCGCTCGAAATCGCTCTTGCGCGCCGCCATCTGACGATAGGTCTCGACTTCGTCGCGGTTGGTTATCGAACCGTCGCCGAGCCACTTACCGACCAGTCCGTGTTCGGGACTCATCACCATGTATGTCGCGCCGAAAAGCGTATCGCACCGCGTCGTATAGACGGTAATCATCCCCAGGCCGGAACCGTCACCGTTGACCGCCTTGAAATCGACCTGAGCGCCGGTGGATTTTCCGATCCAGTTGCGCTGCATCTCCTTGATGCCCTCGGGCCAATCGAGGTCGTCAAGATCGGCGAGCAGACGTTCGGCGTACTCGGTGATGCGAAGCATCCACTGGCGCATGGGTTTCCGGATGACCGGATGGTTGCCGCGCTCAGAGCGGCCGTCAATAACCTCTTCGTTGGCCAGCACCGTGCCGAGGGCGGGACACCAGTTGACCGGAACCTCCGCCACGTACGCCAATCCCTTTTTGTAGAGCTGCTCGAAAATCCACTGGGTCCACTTGTAGTATTTGGGGTCGGTGGTATCGACCTCGCGATCCCAGTCGTATGAAAAGCCGAGCGCCTGAATCTGTTCGCGGAATCGGGCGATGTTTTTGGCGGTGGTGACGGCGGGGTGGGTTCCGGTTTCGACCGCATACTGCTCCGCAGGCAAGCCAAAGGCGTCCCAGCCCATAGGATGGAGGACATTGAACCCGCGCATTCTTTTATAGCGGCACAGAATATCGGTAGCGGTATAGCCCTCGGGATGGCCGACATGAAGTCCGGCTCCACTCGGATACGGGAACATATCCAGACAATAGAACTTGCCGGCCCCGCCGTCGCGTCCGACTTTAAAAGTCTTGTTTGCAAGCCAATACTGGCGCCATTTTTTTTCGATTGCAGTAAAGTTGTACTCGCTGGGTTCTTTCATGATTCATCCTTCCAAATAACCGAGAATTATATCAAATAAAGCCCCATACCGCTAGTTTAAATACCTCCGAAAATCCATGGGACGAGATGCATTCTGCAGCTGTTTTCATGTCTATTTGCTAACGTTCCTGGCGATGAAAAACGCACAAACGATCCAACAGACGAGCACAGCGAGCGACAGTGAGAAAACGGGCCCCCATCCCCATTCGAAAACGAGTGTCAAGGCCAGTGCCGTCCAAAGTCCCCCGCCCATGATCGGTTCGTGCAGAAGCTGCTTGTAGCCGAAACTCATGGTCGCAGGGGTTCTGCATTCGGGATCGACCGTACGAAGAAGCATAAGACCGGTTGCGGTAACGCCGGTCGCTTGACCGAATTCGGCGATGCTGCGCTCGAACCATGCATCCTTGAACATCCGCGGTCCGGCGAAAATGATCACCCCCACCGTCCAGAGCGTGCCGAAGACAATAAGCACCAGCAGAGGCACCCAATTAGCCGCCACCACATCGAGACGGATGGTTGCTACCGCGCTAACCACGAGAAAATCGAGCGACGCGCCGGAAATGCGCTCCATCTGCACCCGGTCGATAAGCAGCCGGATACGCAATGCTTTGGCCGCAAGCTGCAAAACAACTCCCCCCATCATGCACAGCGGGAAGAGCGGAAACCCTTTCACTGGAATGAGCATGTGAATACCCTTGCCGATCAGAACGGCGATGCCGATGATGGCCAGATGCCACGCCAATGAATCGACGGAATCGCAAAGAACGGTCTGTTTGCCCGCGCTCGGGCGGTTGCGCACGCTGTGGATGCCGAGACGTTCGTGCAGCGAACGGTCATCAAAGGAACGCACTTCTTTGACATATCCGCGGCGGTGTGCCCACTGGATGAGCATCATACCGACGACAATTCCGATGATCATTCCGGCGGTAGCGACGGTAAAGCCCAGCGCAATCCCCTCCTCCCAGCCGTAGGTCTTGAAGGCGTCGGCCATGCCGCCCACCGTACCGTGGCCGCCTTCAAAGCCAATTTCCAGGAGATTGCCGAACGCCGCCGGAACGCCGCACCATTTTGAAAACACAAATCCGGCAAGTCCCAAACCCACCGCATACTGTCCCCATGCGAGAATCTGTCCAAGGCAATACTGTGGAAACGCTTCGCGGAAAACTTCGCGCACCTTGGGGATGGTTGCCCCGAGAAAGAGCGTTGCAAAAATAACATTTATAAGAAAACCGGGGACGGCGCGCATTCCGGAAGTGACATTTTCAGGAACATATTTACCGCAGAGTGCTAGTGCCAAAAGCCCGAACAGTCCACCGATTACGGAACTGGGCAGATACAACCGCTGCAAAAAAGGCATACGTATGCGCAACATCTTACCGACAACCAATAAAACGGACAAAGCCGCAAAAATCAAAACTGCACTCATCTTTACTTCTTGCTTTACCCCTGCTTTACCCCGTGAATTGAACGCCTCTCCGGTCTCAAATCAAACAACATGAACACGCGGTCGTTCGCCTTATCATCAAGGACGAATGCGCGGTGCGTAAGTCGGCTGACCAGAAGGCACCTCCGGTTCTGTTCTATAAGTCTGTTTCCCCTTGTGCGAAAATTATATCATAAAAACCTGACAATGCATAAACAATATTCACCCTGGCGTTTTGAGGAAATGTACGAAAGTGGGGATGTCGACGAGGTTGCTAACCGCAGTCGTTTAAAAGCGTATGTGCGGTAGGGAAGTGCAACGCTATTTTGAAACTGCCGACAAAAATTCTCGCACTTCTGGCATGTTACTGGCACGGAATTCTTCCGGCGACAAAACCGCACAAAACCTTCCGTCCTTCAGCAACGCGATGCGATCTGCTATCTGCAGTGCCCCCGCCAGATCATGAGTCACCAGCACTCCAGTCCCACCCAGCTTTTGCTTCAACGACAGAATCAGCTCGTGAATAGATTTGGACATTATCGGATCTAAACCGGAGGTTGGCTCGTCAAACAGAACCACCTCTGGTTCAGTAATCAATGCGCGTGCCAATCCCGCGCGCTTATGCATACCACCGGATATTTCCGCAGGAAGTTTATCCGCCGCATCGGTCAGTCCCGTCAACTCCAACATCTTATTGACTCTGAGGGAAATTTCATTTTCGCTCAACTTGCCTTTTTCCGTCAAGGGTAAGGCGATATTCTCCGCCACCGTCATCCATCCCAGCAAAGCCCCGCTTTGAAAAAGATATCCGCATCGTGTGCGCAGACGCTCCAATTCCCTGTCATCTGCGAAGCAAACCTCTTCTCCATCAAACCAGATACTGCCCGAATCCGGCGAAAGCAAGCCGACTATATGTTTGAGTGTCACACTTTTCCCAACTCCCGATGGTCCAACCACTGCGAAAATCTCACCCCTGTTCACAGAGAACGACAAATCGTCAAGTACAACTCTGCCACCGATTTTTTTGGTCACATGCTCAAAACGAATCATCAGTAAAAAATCCTCGTAATAATATATCCGGTCATCAGAATCAGCAGAAGCGAGACTATCACCGTCTGTCTGGTAGCTCTTCCAACGCCAAGCGCACCGCACTTCGCCGCAAAACCTTGATAGCATGCCACACCGACTATAATCACGCCAAACAACCATGCCTTAAGCAGCCCCACCGCCAAATCGCGCAGTTCTGCGAACTGCATGGCATTCTCCATATATTGCCGCCACGGGACATTAAGCTGAGTCGCACCTACCATCGCCCCACCGATTACACCGACAATGCAGGTGTAAAACGAGAGCAGCGGCATCAGCGTGACGAACGCCACAAGACGCGGCGCCACCAAAAAACGGATCGGACAAATCACCATCATTTCCAATGCCGCAATCTCTTCATTGACTGTCATGGTCCCCAATTGAGCGGCAATGGCCGATCCCACGCAGGCGGTAACCAGTATGCCGGTCATAAACGGCGCCATTTCACGCAACAGCGAAACCATTACCGCCGAGCCGATAAAAACCTCCTGTCCGTAACGGCGCAACTCCAGTCCTACCTGCAATGCGAGAATCATCCCCGTAAATATCGCAACCACCGTCAACAGAGGCAGACTACGGATTCCAGCGAAATACATCTGCTCGATACAACGGCGACGGAAACGGCCTTCGCAGAAGAACAAGCCACCCATTGTAAACGCACGACACGTTAAAATAACGGCACAACCAACCGCCTCAAACATATCAATCAACCATCCGTTCAATCCTTCCCGATCGATTGGTTCTCTAGTTATCATCCCTGGTCTCCCGCAAATCGGTCAGTAGCGCCTCATGTGGTGGCACATCAGCAACCGCTTTTTTCACCGCTTCAACCGACTCGCGCATTATTACCGGTTCGGTTTCGGTTTTAAATTTTATCAGTCCCCACAGAAAATCCCAGGATGCAACTCCATCTTTTTCCGTCCTTGAAAATAAGGTCCAGAATGGAGCCCAATTTCGATCCACCCCCGATGCATTACGTATCGGGATCAAATCAAGCGCTCTCAGTGTTGACGAGCCATCGGATCTCTCCTCGAGGGAAAACAGCGGCCAGAACCTGAGAAATGAATCCACCATCTTCTGTGTTCCGTCATAATTGGTCCGATTGCGGCGTTGCGTTGTATAAAAAGGAAAGAACTGAAATCGTTCAGTCTGCAGGCCGTCGGCATCCTGTGACAAATCGGTAAATATCGGCCATAACAAATAGCGCTTGCGCAATCCCGGACGGCGCGTGACACCGCACAGCGGAAAAATCGACACACGATTGCAATCTTTGCCACGTTCAATTTCACAAATAGGCCATGGGCAACGCAATCGCTCCGTAGACTCCGTTTTTGTCCACGAAAACAATGGTGGCAGAAAAAGGCGCTGTTGCTCATTGCTTCTGTTCACGCTTCCGCAAAACGGCCACAACATCCATGAAGAACCTGTGTTGTTTGATGACTCGTATTGGGCATCATTCCACAACGGCCACAGCACATAACGCTGTCGATGAATCGCATCCAAACGTCCGTCCTTGCGTTCGGTGCTGCCATAAAGCGGGAAAAAGCCGCGACGGGTCTCACCTGGAATTTCCTCGGACGAAGAAAATACCGGCCACAGCCAATAATTGCGTCTTGCACCATTTACCTTATAATCCAAATAAAGCGGGAACAACGCAAAATGTACATCGTCCAACACGAACAAGGTATGCGGAAGATATCCTCCCACCGGGAAAAGCGCAGCATAGGTACCGGCCACCCGGTCACGTCCCGAAAACCACACTGGGAACACATTAAAACTCCACGAATTGCTAGAGGTGTTTTCTCCGCGGTTGTATCCGTACGATATGCCGGCCCGCCACCAATAATCTCTGCGGAGTGAATGCCTAGTGCCTATAGGCCACAATACATCATGCACTGCATTATCGCCATCACCGGAGCGCAGCGATGAATAAAATGGTCGAATTGCACGAAACGAGGTTCCGTCATAAAAGCGGACTGATTCGTAGAATGGACCAATTCGGAAACGATCAATAATTTCAGGGGATGCTTCAGCCGATTCGGCCAAATTGATGCATCCTAAAATCAGAATGATTATCCGCCAATTAGAGATTCTCACGATAATGCTCTCGGATTTCGGATTCAAAACCAAAGGTCATCGCCAGCAAGGCTGCGCGAATCCACATCCCGTTACGCATCTGACGCCAATACATTGCACGCGGATCATGGTCACAACACAAGGCGATTTCGTCGCGGCGGGGTAGCGGATGCATGATGATGCCGTGTTCTGGTAAAAGCGACAGCTCCCTGGGCCCAAACTTGAATCGTGAGGTATCGATTCGAGCCGATTCACCTTGTGAATCATCCCATTCGTCCTGAATTCTAGTCATGTATACTGCATCGGAATCGGGAACTGCATCGGCGAGGCTTTCCGAAATTTGATAGTCGACACCTTTGTCTTTAAGGATATTGATTACATCTTCTGGCACTTGCAGCTGCGGTGGAGCCACAAAAACTTGTCGAATATTTTCGAAATTTGTCAACAGATAGGAAAGGGAGCGCACGGTTCGTCCACGTTTCAAATCACCGCAAAACGTCACCGTTCGGTTTTTGAGTCCTCCATTGTTTTCAAAAGAACGCAGCAAAGTGTAGATATCCAAAAGTGCCTGTGTAGGATGTTGATCTTTTCCTGAACCGGCATTGACGATAGGAACGGGGCGGTCACTGTTTGAAAGCTCCCATGCCATTTTCTCGGCGAGTCCCTTCTCGGGGGTGCGCATGATAATTAAATCAAAATACGATGAAAAGGTGCGAATGGAATCCTCTTTTGATTCCCCCTTGAATTCTGACGAAATCGAAGTGTCACGAACCGAGCCGGTGGTTAATCCCAAAATCTGACAAGCGGCAAGGTGTGAGAGAAATGTACGTGAGCTCGGCTGAGAAAAGTAAAGCATCGCTCGCTTATGCGAGAGCAGGCTTTTGAGATAAAGTGCACCTTCCTTCTTCTTTGAAAGAAATCTTATGTCATTTGCGAGCATAGCGAGCCGTTCGAGCAGCTGTCGGTCGAACTGCTGGGCGAAAAGCGTATGAAACGGAGCGCCAGGGACACTGGGATTTTCGAGATAATGTTTTTTATCATTAAACGAAAGTCTCTCATATTCATCCCAGCTGATTTTGGTAATATCAAACATACCAGCAATCCTTTCCAATATCAATGTATGCAAAAATTCTAGCAAATACCGAAGAGACATGCGATATTTTTCTTATATGTGCAGGTGCGATGCTAAGTAGATTCCGGAGAATCGACTAATCTTGCAAAAGTGTGTACATTTCGCATCTCTTTATTCATCCGCACCGTAATCTCATTTTCGTTCGTACAGACATACCCGTCGAGTTGTAATTGAGAAGAAACAATTGATTTCACATAAATATCTACACCATCAGTACATTGTTAGATTGCGCAATTTCCTCGCAATTTGCAGGTTTATTTCGCATTTCCCGCCTTGCCGGCATTGCGCTAGGCAGTACGATGGAGGAAATGTAAAGAATTTCACATCTATTTCAATGCGAATGCGTATTTTGCGATAGGGATTGGATATTAATTTTCTGCA
>JAZQGX010000199.1:0-5009 GCA_045540275.1 Kiritimatiellia bacterium
CAAACACATACTGGTAGATTGCCTTCCACGCCTCGTCGCAGAACCCCTGCGGCTTCGCGTAGTCGGCGTAGAACACGTCGCCAGCCTTCATCATCGGACAAGTCGGAGGCCAAGCGGTCTTAGGAAGACAAACTGGTAAGACAACTCCTTGGCACACAGAACGACATGGCTACGATCCGACTTCAAACACATACTGGTAGATTGCCTTCCACGCCTCGTCGCAGAACCCCTGCGGCTTCGCGTAGTCGGCGTAGAACACGTCGCCAGCCTTCATCATCGGACACGCTGTCAGCCCGTCAATTCCGTATTCCGCCGCAAGCTCCTTGTCGAGCGTCGTCTTGAGGATTGTGATTTTAACCTTCTTCATGTTATTCTCCTTCACTCCCTGCCGAGAAACGGCCCGGCATCCCTATCGGTGGCCTCGAGTTTGAAGTACACCGGACGCAACCCGTCGTTGCAACAGGTGATGACCTTGCCCGGCTCCTTCATCCATCCGCCGCCGTAGAACTCGCGCACGCCGCAGGCGAGCGAGAACACGTACTGGTTGATCGTGCGCCACGCGGCGTCGCACATTCCCTCCGGGCACGTGTTCGTCGCGTAGAACACTTGCCCGGCTTTCAAGACGGGACACGGCTCGAGATTCGGCACGGCATATTCATCTGCCAGATCCTTCTTGAGCGATGTCTCGAGAACTGTTATTTTTACAACTGTCATGCCACATTTACTCTTCTTTGATTACGCCTTTTTAAACACAAGCCCGCACTTGAAAGCGTCGGCGGCTTATGGCTCGACGGCGTGTAGAACGCAAGCGTGCAGGCGTCCGCCTTGCCGTTTTCGTCATACGCCGCCGCGATGATCGCGGGCGTCGGCGAAACAACCGCCCGCAGTTTGAGAGATTTCTTCATATTGCATCCTCCTTGCATCGCCAGTATTTGTCGGTGTGTTTGATGGCGTGATGAAAAGCGAGGAAAACTACGGCTGCCGGCAAGAGCGCAAGCACGACAACTGCTCGTCCAGCTATAATTGCTGCAATCACAACCATCGCGGCGAACAGGAAGGCCAACGCAGCTATCAACCAGCCAAGAACCGGCGAGTCTGACTGCTTGCGCAATTTTTGTCTTATTGCGTCCATCTTGGCGGAGCCTAGCGTCGGCATGCTGTCCGCAGCCTTGAGGACTTCAACAGTCCTGCTCCATGTCCATACACCACATGGAGAACGTTTGTAACCAAGTTTCTCCATGTGAAACAATATCCTTAGCGTGCGAAGGCCCCTAATCGCGATGTAGCACCATGCCACGAGAAAGCACAAACTAAAGGCCGCAACCGCGCCCATAAGCGCGATGAGCGCAGGGTGGTCAAGTAGTTCGGTCGGAGTCATGAATGCAGTAACTTCCCGACGGAGAATGCGTTGGCGACGGCATCGCCCATGATGCGATAGACGTGGGCGCAGGGGTCAAAGCAGATCGGCTTCATCACGTCAGGCGTTCCGTCTTCCCCGTAAGTGCCGATCATCAACACCGGCATCGGAAACATCCAGTTCTTCTTGTCAAAGTTCTTTTTCATGGTGCGGTCTCCTTTTCCTCTATAGACTTGCATGATTCTCTTTAGCGCTGCCAACCCTCTATCTTGCAGATGCGCTCTGCCAGCTTGCGTTCGGGCTTGCCGGAGTCTGGCTTGAACCACACTTCTATTCGCGCCGCATACGGCTTGCCCCAGTCACCTTCGTAGATCGTGAACTCGTTTTCGTAGAGGAACTTCTCGTCCGGATCCTGCGACCAGCCAATACGCTCGTTTGAGCTGCCGTAAAGACGTCCCTCCGACAGGCGCGTCCCTTTCGTTGCCTCGTATGCCTTCAGATAAGCCACGCCAGCTTCACCCGGATTGAGTCGCAATGTCAGATTGTAGATGCCTGGCTGCATGCCGTCGCGAAGCACGAATTCCTCAGGTCCGCGCTTGACCGCATCCGCCGGCAATTTAAGCTCGGCAAACTCCGCCTTCAGGAATGACAAAGCCGCATTGGTGATGCGCCTTTCGCGCGCCGTTGTCTGCTCGAACACCTCTACGCAGAAGTCTTTGTCGCCGAAACACTCGCAGCTTGTGAAATCGCCAGGATTAGCCGTGGAACCTCCCCATTCGCGCAACCCAGCCACGACCGTTGCCGTTGCCGGATGCTCCGCGCCTTTCTTCCGCCCGAATGGCGAATACGGAAACCCGAGAGTCGTCCGTGTCTGAAAGCGCGTGGTTCTCTGGTGGGCCTCGAAATTCTCGCCGGGACGCATCGTGCGCGAATTGCCCGAATAGTATCCGTGAAGAGGATGATTCCAGATTTCTCGCACACGCAAGCGGCGTGTCGCACTTAGGTGTCCATGGTCTTCGTGCAGCCACCAGCCAGGATGGCGGGCGAGATATGCCATCAGTTCGTCACGCCGATTGTGGACTAAATCCGCTAGCCCGGAAAGATCGCAGGTCACCGTGGCATCTTCGCCGCCGTCTTTTGCAAGGCTTTTGAAAACGCTCAGGGCGAAGTCGTCGTCATAGACATCGGCAGTGCTGAACTGGCAGCCTTCGAAACCGCTTTCGGGCGTTACGATTGTCGCCTCGACTTCCGGAGGAATCGTCAGCGCGTCGGCAAAGTGGTCCTCGCTTGGGCCAAACATCACCCTGAAAAACAGCATCGCAACCGCGCAAAGGAAGCCGACCATCCATGCCACGCCAAGAACTGTCTGCAACAATGCTCGCTTCCAGCGTCGCTTGAAAAGCGAAACAACCCATGCGACAAAATACACGATTCCCGCAATCAGCAGCAACGCCAGCAGCGCAAACCCGACATAGCGCACAATCGGTTTCAGCACCGTTCGCGCAAGAAAAAGATCGAGAATCGTCACAGCGACAAGCAGAGCCGTTGCGCCGCACAATACGACGAACGCGCCGTACCATGTGTCGAACAGGAATTGAACAAGGCCTTTCTCAGTTTTCATCGTGATTAATTCCTTACTGGAATCTTGGTGTCAGCCATTGGATTGAAAGCGGTTATGCACGGAAAGCCCTCGCATCGAGCAGCGGGACTTCCTTGAAGTGCTTTGCGTTTCCGCTAAGAAGCGTGTCGCCGTTTTCAAGAGCTGTGGCGAAGATCAGCGCGTCGCATACGCCGAGGTCGCTTTTCAGCGCCGTGGACTCCATTATCGAAATCGCGCGGGTTGAGATTTCCGCAGTCACGGGCAATGTAGCGAAGCCGAGTGTCGAAAGGAAGCGCTTCATTGAAAGCATTTCCGCCTTGTTCCTGACGCCTTGCAGAAGCTCCATGTAGGTGACGGAGGAAATAGAGCGCGTTGTCGCCTCGTCTATCGCATCAAGTGCCTTTCCGTTGCCGCGAAAAGCCCATATCATCACGTCGGTGTCGAAGATCATGCGAACCTCCGCCGCGCACGGAGATTGCGGACATGCTCGGTCGGCGACGTAAGGTCGTCGCGGTCCGCCCACATTCCGGCAGCTGCGCAATCCCTTGCGGACGGCGTATTCGGCTTCGCGTCTTCCCATGCGACCATTATTGCCCAGGGCCGTCCGTGTGAAGATACAGTTACGCGCTCGCGCCGAGAGATCGCGCCTTGGATTTCGGGCATGCGCCTTCTGAAGTCAAGCATTGTGGCATTCATCTTTTGCTCCAATATGCTCATTTAAACTGTGCATATTTTATCACATGCAGTTGCTTTGTGCAAGGGGGCAATGGGTTAGTTGCCTGTAGCACTCGTACGCGGCGATGGAGACAGCGTTTGCAAGGTTGATGCTTCGCGCATGTTCGCCGGGCATGGGGATCTTGAATAGCGATTCTTTGTAGCGGTCGTAGAAGTCCTTTGGCAGTCCTGACGACTCATTCCCGAACACAAGCGCGTCGCCTTCGGAAAAACGGCATTCGTATAGTGACTTCTCTCCGTGCGTCGAGAGAAAGAAGAGTCGCTTGGGCTTTGCCGCCGCAAGATACTCATCCCAAGTGTCGTGAAGCACGACGTCGAGATGCGGCCAGTAGTCGAGACCTGCGCGGGCGACGTAGCGGTCGTCGAGGGCGAAGCCGAGGGGCCTTACGAGATGAAGCGGCACGCCCAGCCCCACGCAGAGTCGGCCTATCGCCCCTGTATTGTGCGGGATTTCAGGACGCAGGAGGACGATTGAAAAGCAATGCTTCATAGTGGCTCGAACCGCTTCAACAGCTTCCCATCGCGCTCAATGGTCTCGAAAAACATCTTTGCGGGACGTACCCACAAGCCACCATCGCCGTAAAGGGCGCGGTACACGACCATCTCCTCCAGCGTCTCGGAGTCCTTGGCGAACCCTTCAAGGCGGTAGCGGTTGCGCACCCTCTTGCGACTTTGCTTCGCAAAGCTCCTCGCGTTGCTCGTCGGGGAACCTGACGGCTTCGCCGCAGGTGCATCTTGAAGTGCAGGAACTCGCGCCTGACCAGACCTGTCTTATCTTCATCCATGTCATACCCTCATATCCTACTGCCCTGATCGAAGACCAATCTGCCATGTTGTTTTCTACCTTGCATGGGTAAAGGGTCCGCCTTCAGCCTGTGTGCCGCACCACGAACACTGCGCTTGACCAGAAAGGATCGTGCGACCGCACTGGCGACATGTCAGAGGGTCAGTCTGAGTCGAGTCCTGGCCGTCAAGCCGACCATCGCGCATGTCTATCTCCTGTACCTTGGTATCAAGATCGGCATCCGTGAGGCCAGCTTTATCTTTTAGCAACTCCCACATCGCCTGGACGACCAGATACAGCCGTTCCGTGTTCTTTCGCGTCTTGTCGGATGACATGGCGCTTTCACGCGCGACATTGCGGGCGTGTTGAGCATCAACTTGCGCGATGAAGTTCTGCGCATACTCAATATGCTGTCCCAGACCACTCATAAATCACTCACCTTTCTATTTTCATTGTCGGCACGACCTTCTTTGCGAGATTCTGCAACCCAGGCGTCGAGCATGGCTCGCGCTATCGAGCCGTGGCGGGGTATC
>JAZQGX010000200.1:0-17447 GCA_045540275.1 Kiritimatiellia bacterium
GGGGGTAAAAAGTGGAGTAGTCCACTTGACATCGGAGCAGGTGTGAATATTGAGCTGCAAAAAAAGGCGCGTTGCCTTGAATGCAACGCGCCTTGACGATTTTTACGGCAATCGAAACTTATTTGAAAAACGCCTCATAAAGCGCCTTGACCGCACGAGCCCTGAATTCATGACGGATGCCGAACATTATGCTGATTTCAGAAGAACCCTGATTGATCATCTCGACATTTACACCGGCATTGGCAAGTGCAGCCGTGGCCTTTGCCGACATGCCGACGGTGTAAATCAAGCCTTCGCCCACCAGCATAATCAAGGCGTAACCGCGCTCTACCGAAACCGCATCGGGATTCAATTCCGCCTTGATGCGGCGGATGACGCGCTCCTCGCAGTCCTTGCCGAATTGGTCTTCACGCAAAATAATCGATACGTTGTCGATTCCCGACGGGGCGTGTTCGTACGAAACGTTTTCATCTTCCAAAATTCGCAGCAGCCGACGAATGAATCCGACCTCGCGGTTCATCATGTATTTGTCGATAAACAGATTGCAGAATCCATCGCTGCTGGCAACGCCGACCACAGTTCCGGGAATCACTCGACGGGATTGGACAATCATCGTCCCGGGCGCCTCGGGATGATTGGTATTGCGCACATTGATTGGAATGCCCGCTCGAACCGCGGGAACCACCGCCTCGTCGTTGAATACGCCAAATCCTGCGTATGACAGTTCCCGCATCTCGCGGTAAGTCATCACTTCAATGCCATCATGAACATCGGGAACCAGTCGCGGATCAACCGGATATACCGAATCTACATCGGTGAAATTCTCATACACCTCAGCCTTGATCGCCGCCGCGAGAATGGAGCCGGTTATGTCGGATCCGCCGCGCGGGAAGGTGGCAACGCGCCCCTCTTTGGTGTAACCGAAAAATCCCGGGAATACCACGATTTCATCGCGGCGAAGAGAGCGGGCGAGGTTGATGTATGATTCCGGGAGCAATTGCGCGTTGCCGTAGTCATCAGACATCTGCAGTCCGGCATCGCGCGGTGAAAGGTATACCGCCTTCGCTCCGCGGGCGCAAAATGCCTGCGCCACGAGTTTCGCACTGTTGTCTTCGCCAGCCGCTTTCATGCAGTCCATAAACGCGCGGCGGTTGGAGGTGTCTCCAGCCATGCGGAAACGAAGGTCCTTTTCTATTTCGCTGACAATCTCTTCCGGAAGCCCAAGTTCCTTCTGGATTTCAGCATAGCGGTTGACGATTGCTTTGAGCGCACTGTCACTGTCGACACCCGCCAGAACGCATTCGGCACATGCTATCAGCAAATCCGTAACCTTGGTGTCGCTGCCTGTACGCTTGCCGGGGGCGGAAACAACTACGATGCGCCGATCGGGATCGGCCAGAACAATATCAACAATTTTGGAAATCTGCTCGGCGCTGGCAACGGAGGTGCCGCCGAATTTACATACTTTCATGGTATCACCCGAATTAGAGAATGCGCAATTTGACCGGTTCGCCGTCAACTATGCCCGTGGCGGCGATCTCCGCAATCGCGGCATCCACCGCGCTGCTGTTTGCAACATGGGTCAGCACGACTACGGTGGCAAACGCACCAGAAGCATCCTTCTGATTTGCGGTGGAGATCGAAACCCCGTGGCGTCCGAGAATAGTTGCCAGCTGCCCGAACGACCCGGCTCGGTCCGCAACGGAGAATCGCAGGTAGAAACTTGCATTGATGTCGCCCGCAGCGCGCAACCTCATGATGTTTTCCCCATAGACCGGGACAGCACGTTCGTACCGGGGAGCGCCGGAAGCGATATTGCGCGCAATGTCGCCGATATCGCCAATTACGGTGGAGGCGGTCGGGCCGCGCCCGGCTCCGCGGCCGTAGTACATGGTGTTGTCGCTAAAGTCGCCATTGACCATCGCCGCATTGAAGACGCCGTTGACGCTGGAGAGCATGTGACTGAAGGGAACCAGTGTAGGCTGTACGCAAACCTCAACCTCGTTGCCTTCGCGCGCGACGCAGGCCAAAAGCTTGATGCGGTAGCCGCACTCTGCGGCATAACGGACATCACAGGAATCAAGATGGCGAATTCCGCTGACTTGAACCTTGCCGAAATCGGGTTGAAAACCGTAGGCCAGTGCACAGAGAATGCAGGCCTTGTGGGCGGTGTCGAACCCGTCAATATCCAGAGACGGATCCGCTTCGGCGTAACCCAGGCGCTGAGCGTCGGCGAGCACCGTATCAAATGCCGCCCCCTCCTGCTCCATGCGCGTGAGAATGTAATTGCAGGTACCGTTAAGAATACCGTGGATGGAATTGATTTCGTTGCCCGAAAGGCCTTCCCGCAAGACACGGATTATCGGGATTCCGCCACCGACCGACGCGCCGAAGTAAATATCGACACCGGCCTTCTTGGCAGCCTCGAAAATCTCCGCGCCGTACTCGGCAAGCAGCTTCTTGTTTGCGGTAACTACGTTTTTACCCGCCGCCAATGCTTCGAGCATCAAAGTGCGGGCGATACCGGTGCCGCCGATTAGCTCAACGACCACATCGATTTCGGGATCGCTGATCACGGCGCGCGCGTCGGAAATCAACATTCCCGGTTCAATGGCAACGCCGCGATCGGTAGTAGTGTCGAGGTCGGCAATCTTCTTCAAAACGATATCGACACCGAGACGGCGCGCCATCGTTTCGCGGTTTTTGATCAATCCGTCGGCGACTCCCGCCCCGACGGTTCCAAATCCCAATATTCCGACACCTATCTGTTTCATTTACCGCTTCCCGTTTCTGGATGATAATTATTTCTTGGCGCTAGCGCTTCTGATATTGGGTCGCTTGCCCTTGTACCACCAAACCATAATCGGTGTTGCGATATAGATGGTGGAGAACACACCGACGATAACACCGATGAGCATCGCCAGAGCGAAGTCGTTGATGGCACCGCCACCGAAGAGGAAGAGCGTCAAGCAGGTGATGATCGTGGTAATCGAAGTAAGCAAGGTGCGGCTCAAAGTGCTGTTGATTGCGTTGTTGCAGAGCGTACGGAAATCAGTATTGGGATCCTTGCGCAAATCCTCGCGGATTCGGTCAAAGATGACGATCGTATCGTTGATCGAGTAACCGATAATCGTAAGCAGTGCCGCAACGATGGTCAAGCCAACCTGACGACCGCCGAAGCAGAGACCGAAGAAGCTGTAGAGACCAAGCGTGATGAGCGCGTCGTGAACCAAGGCGACAACACCGCCGAGCGCAAAACCAAACTCGAAGCGAACTGCGATGTAAACCAGAATTGCAATCAGCGAGAAGATTGCCGCCTTGACCGCAGCCGACTTCAAGTCGGCACCGACCTCAGAGCCGACCTCTTCTTCGTTTAGCAGTTTGAAATCGGTTTCGGGAGAAGCCTTCTTAAGCGCATCTTCGAACGCCTTGCTGACGGGGACGCCGTCCTTGGTCTTGGTCATCGAGGTCTTGATCAACAAGGTCTGGCCGTTGCCGTCCATTGAGGACTGGTACTGGATGGTGGCATCGTTGACGAGGGTTGATGCGACCTCGCGAACTTTGCCGATTTCCATCTTCTTCTCGAGATTGAAGCTATAGGTCATCGACTCACCACCGGTGAAGTCGACCGACATTACGCTGGCCGGTTCGCTGAACGCGCGGAAGAAGAAGATTCCGACGGTAATGACGATGATGCTGAACGAGCCGATGATTGCGGGTTTGGCATACTTGAAGAAGTCGAAGTTCGCATTCTTCAGCATCTGCATCATGCTGTACGGCTTGACCACCTCAGGCTTAACCGTGGCATTGAAAATCAAGCGGGTGACCACGAGCGCCGTGAACATCGAAACGATGATACCGGCGGCGAGGGTGATGGCAAAACCGCGAATGGGGCCAGCGCCGAAGATAAAGAGGAATGCGGCGGTCAGCAAGGTGGTGATGTTGGAATCGAAGATGGCGAGAAATGCATTTCCGAAGCCGCCTTCAATGATAGCGCCGCGGGATTTACCGAGTGCCGCTTCTTCGCGCATGCGCTCGAAAATCAGCACGTTGGCGTCAACAGCCATACCGAAGGTGAGTACGAAACCGGCGATACCGGGCATCGTGAGTACCGGCAAATCCAACGATCCCTTGGCCACCGCAGCATCCTTGACGAACACGCCCAAAACACTGGAGGCGACGATAAGACCGAGCGGCATGAGCGCCACGTCGAGGACGAGGGCTATGTTGGCGACCAGACCGCAGTAGCGGTAGTAGATGAACATGAAGATGACAACCAGCCCGAGACCAAGCAGTCCTGCGGTGATACCGCTGCTGATCGCGTCGGTGCCGAGGGTGGACTCAATTGAGCGCTTCTCCAGAATCTTCATCGGTGCAGGCAGCGAGCCGGCATTGAGAATGTTGCGGAGTACCGACGCTTCCGCCCAGGAGAAGGAGCCGGAAATCTGGGCGCGACCGCCGGTGATTTCTTCGGTAAGCGTAGGGGCGGAGTACAGGGTATCGTCGAGAATGATGGCAAGACGGCGGCCTTCGTTGCTGTTCTTGTTGCGGGAACCGCGGGGTGAGTACGCCTTGGTCAAACGGGCGAAGTCGACCGTGCCCTTTGAGTTGAACACCAGCGAAACCGACACCTTGCTGGTCATAGGATCCATTTCAACGGACGCGCTTGAGAGTGCAGAACCATTCAGCTCGGCCTTGCGAAGCACAAAGACGGGGCGATAAACGATTTCGCCGTTTGCCTCCTGGCTGCGTTCCAGCATGAACTGGTAGCGGGGATCGGGGACATTAAAGAGAGAAAGACGTTTGGCGTAGCCGGGGTCTTTGATGATTTCGGTGTAGTTGGGAAGACGCTTGTACGAACGGCCGTCGGCGGCCAACTCATAGCCCTCGGGAACGCGGCCGCTTGCGATGAGCTTGTCGACCAACTCGGAGTTGCTGGCGTGGACGAGCTTGAATTCAAGGAATGCGGCGCTCTGGATGCTTTGCTCCGCAGCGCGGCGGGCCTCGTCGCTGATACCGGGCAACTGCACGGTGATGCGATGATTCTTGCCAGCCTGAATTACAGGTTCGTTGACACCCAAGCCGTCGATACGGTTTCGGATAACCTCGATGGCACGATCGTCGGCATCGCGAAGAATTGTTGAGATGCGGCTTTGGACTTCGTTGTCCTTCAATTCGGGGTTCGCGACCTTGATATCTTCGGTCAGTTTTTCCTGATCAATGGCAACGGTAAAGCTCGTGCCGCCTGACAGATCAAGGCCCAAACGAATTTTTTCAGCCGGCGGGCATACGATATAAACCGAAAACACCGCCATAAAAGCGAGAATCAACCATTTCCACATGTCGGATCTGCTCATATTCCATCTCTCCATGCCACTTAGGGCGTTTAATTTCCTAGCATTTTTAAACAACAATGATATCAAATTTTCAGCATTTTGACAACTACTTGCAATGCGGATCTCTATTGCAATATAACGCGCGCTCCTCCAACAGAAGCGTTAAAGCGAATTCTGCTACCTGGATATTTATCCTCCTTCTTTATTTCTTCGCAGGAAATAGACTCAACATCAAATTCTACAGCATCCTCCTCGTAGGGAATCAGACAAACATTTTTAAAGACCGAAATCAATTCTTCTGTAGAAATATTCCCAAACGCCTCTACATCAACATCACGAGTCACTCTGCAAAACGGTCCTAACCAAACCGCAAAAGCAGTAGCGCCTTTTAGTATAAATCTATCAGCATATTCAGATAGACCAAGACGATAAAGAAATCTCTCCAACGCATATCTAAGAAGAATGTATTCGAACTGCACGTTTTCCTTTTGTGCAACCGCTAAAAGACGCGCACGAACCGAAGCTCCAAAATTAGTAACTACTCGTTTCATACTCGTCCCTCCAAATATGGAGCCATAACGCGTGTCATTCTACAGCGTTTCATAACATCCCAAAGATAATTCCAATCAAGGCGCTTATTCTCAACAGCCTCATTTAGCGCGGCAATACAAATCCCGATCCCTATTTTCTTGCGAGCCTTGAAACACTCAACTATTGTGCGTTCTATTGAAAAAACCGAAAAAATACCCCCATCAGAATTAAACTCTACAACATCAGAAGTAAGAAGCTCATTCTTCATATAGACAAAATCTATCGGAAGAGTCGTCTTAGGAGCATGAGACGATTCAGATATCGCAATAGTCATTCTAAGAGGATTTTCATCTGTGAGATTATGAAGCCTAAGAGCTGACCTAAGTGTAAAAACACCTTTTTTCACAACCTTGGCGGCAGTCTCATAATCAAAATATTCCGATTCACTTCCCGCAGCTGGCACATAAACACCTCGAGCCACACGAAAAAGCACACCTCGAGACGCCATCTCAGAAAGAGTATTTCCTCTTAGTCCGTTTTTAACGATCTCAGAGCGAACAAGAGCCTTACCCTTGCCCACTTCTTTTCGCATAGGCCTTTTTATCGTTGTTTTCATACGGAAATTATATCATTTTCACCGTATATTATCAACGATAGCCTCATTATTTGTCACAGTTTCACAAACATCACCCATCCACATCAATGCATCTAATGGCCATTGTAACTACGAAACGGTTAGCCCGACTAAATCATAAACCCGATGATGAGACAAATCAGGCAATCCAAAAATGCGGTGGAGCGAAAAGCATCTGCTCGCACTCCACCGCCACACCTCACAAACTGCAAACGACCGGAACTGGCCGACTACTGCTGAACGCGGCGCTTTACACCGGGCTTAGCCCCTCTGGAGTTCCAGCGGAACGCGCGAACGGAGAACGGCTTCATCAGCTCTTTTAGATCATCGTCTTCGAAGACGCTCTTTATGCGCTTGCCGACAGCCTCCTTGACCGCAGGCGTGGGAATGGCATGAGGGCTGGGATTGACGACAATCGCAGTTCCTTTCACCTCGTTTCCGCAAACAATGCCATAAAGCAACCGCCCGCTGTTCTTCTTGATTTCCTTCTGTTCTCCACCCTCATTGGTAATCTGGGTGTAGAAGATAGGCTCCGTGAACGGACGGCGCTCCGGACAGAGCAAATCGGGTTCGAGCTTCTTGATCTTTGAGATGACATCCGTCAAATACTGCTGCGCCTCGGGCACATAGGACAGGCCCTTCCCATGCCCCTCATCCCATGCATACCACATCAGGCCGCGCACGCCGCGCGCAATCGGAATGAACGCCGTCATCAGGAAGTCAGGATAGGTCTCGAAACCGAACGCGCTGACGACCATCATGACCGGCTTGTTGAAATTCACCGCCGCATTCGCCGCATTGTACGAATTGGCGTAGGCGGCGTAATTCTGCTGCTCGGTATTCAGTTTTTTGTTGATGTAATAAAGATCGGGAGCGATGATGTCAGCACCGTTCTGGATATAGCGGAACCGAGGCGCGTTGTAATGGATTACGGTCCTCGGATGGAATTTGTCCTTTTCCAGAATCCGCGAAAAGGCAAACGAAAGCTCTGCATGCTTCTCGTGCAGCGGCTCATCGGGCAGATACCACATCAGCATGGACTTGAGCGGCGAATACTTCGCCGGCATGTGATGGAGACCTTCGGTATATTTTTCGTTGTTTTCGAAAAACACCTTGAGGCCATGCTCCTCGGCGGCGATGAACGACTCGTTTTTGCGAGAAAGCCACTGGAAGGTGGTAACCGTATTGAATCCGATGGGAAGCACATCCGGATACTGATGCATCTTGAGATGATAGATCACCAGCGGGAAGAACGGCTTGCCGTCGACCAACATGGTCATATCCTCGTCCATGATGACCCCGCCGGGGTGATCGTTGCCGCGGACCTCGAATTTGTTCTCGGCCGCGTAGACTTTTCCTTGGGACTGGAACTTCACCATTGCCCGATATTTATCTGAAACGGGCAGATCCATCGGAAGATCGACGGAGATTTCAAACTCGGTCTGCTTCAGGTCGTTGCCGGCTTCAACCACCTTGCGCGCAAGCTGACGACCTTGCGGATCGAGGATCGTGAGGGACATCCTGTCTGCCGCGGTCCTGCCATTGAGGGGATTTGCGTTGACGATGAACTTGACGCTCTTTACGCGGCGCGAAACGGAAAGTACGTTGCGGTAGCGCGGTCCGCGAACCGCCAGATACGGCTCGGTTTTTCCGGAAAGCAGCGGAATGCTCACCGTTCCCTCGCTGTTGCCGATGGAGAGCGTAGCTTCGACATCTGTACTTTCGGCCAATTCGTAGGGGATGACGAATCCGACATCGGAGGTATCCTTGATTTTGGAGAACGGCTTTACGATTTTACGCTCGCTTTCCCCCTGCTTGATTGTCAGCGCAGCCTTGCCGATACCGGAACCCCACATCGGGTCGAAACGCATGAACATGCGCTGCTTGCCGGGCAACAGCTCCATGCGCTTGCATCGGAGCGGCTTTAGGCCGAGACGGCTGCAAGCCAAATAGCAACGCAAATCGGCCGCAACGGAGGTCCAGCGCTGCTGCATTGACGAAACGTAGATGAAGCCGCGCCCCTGATGGCGCACGACGGTAACGGGATGGAATCCGCCCTTTTCGCTGCAAGTTGCAACGATATCCCACCCTTCGATCTTCTTCAAACAGTGCCATTGGCTGCATTCGTAATCGACCTTCATCGGGAAATTGCGCAACGGATGTCCGGGCTTGGTGTCGTAGACCCAGCCGTTGGTGACGCGATCGGGGAAGCCGTTGCAGCCGGTAGGATGCATGGTGACGCCATCTGTCAGCCACTCGACGAATTTCTGGTAGAACGCGCCGTTACAAGCGTCGAAGATGCAAAAACCACCGCCGCGGTTAACCCAATCCTTGAAATCGGCGGCATAAGGCTCCAAATCCTTGGTCAGGTTGAGGTTCAATGCGGACATGACCAAATCGAATTCGTCAAGACGCTGAATGGCCTCAGTCATGTTGTCGCTTTGGAAAAGCTCGTTTTCGATTCCCAGCTTGTCGAGCGCATGTTTGTAGATGTTTTTCTCGGGGTCCCAAGAGACGATGACCATAACTCTGCAACGCGACGGCGGAAGTGCTTTTTCGGCAGACGGAGCTATCTTTTGACCGATTGCGTTCTCTTCGGCCTTGACGGCGGCAGATTGCGCAAACGCCCACGAACACAACAACAGCAATACTGACAGAATCCTCATTTATCCCCCCTTGATAAATCAACTCGTTCCAACCTTGCAAAGTGTAGTATATAATTATTCGACAAGTGTGACAAGACAATTAAGGAGAAACCGGGGGCAGGACGCTCACTTCTCATGCTTACCGGTTGGACTGTGGATGCAACCGGAGCCGCTGGAGGTTGAACCGCACCAGATGCACTTGTTTCCGCCGGGGCCATGACGGTGTTTACGCGTAATTCGATATCACCGCACTAACGGTTATTCCGGTACCCTTCCAGAAGCTTCTTCGCACAGTTAGTGGTGAGCGTCTGCGCTCCCCGATTGAATGCTTCAACCGCATTGGGCAGGTCATCAATCGTCCAAACATGAAATTCGTATCCCGCATCGCGAATCGCTTTTATGTAATCGCTCGTTACAATCTGCCTCCGATAGCGACAATCAACCCCGTTGACACCAAGTTTCTTCAACGTTGCTATCGTCTCGCCAGCTGACGCGTAACGCCCATTCTCTATCGGAGAGATCAAATAAAGCGTTTTATATTCGGGCAACACCCGCTTCAATTCCCTGCAAGATGCCTGATTAAAAGATATGAACAGCACATTCTCCGGATTAGCCTGCTTTTGTGCGTTAAAAATTTTCTTGATATATGGCACAATTTCAGGACCGGTTTTTACTTCAACATATATCCAACGTCCGTCGCGAGCTAACTCCAATACCTCTTCCAGAAGTGCCGGACGAGTTCCTGCATATTTAGAACCTTTCCACTTCCCCCACGACCCGACATCTATTTTCTCAAGCTCCGCCCACGCAACTTGATTACACTTGTTGGTATTCGCTCCGCCAGTTGTCCGCGTTAAGTTCCTGTCGTGAAATGTAAACACCCGCCCGTCTTTTGAAAGATAAACATCACATTCAAATCCAAAACCTCTGCTGACCGCCATTTTATAAGCCGGCATCGTGTTTTCAGGAGCATCTATAGATTCCCCCCGATGGGAAATAAGCGTGTTATATGCCGGTTTCGCCGCCATAACACAAGCTGCAAAAAAGAACGCTGATAATAGCACACTGGATTTGTTCATACCCCCTCCAATAACAGGCTGTTTGATGATAATGCAAAAAACGGCAGCATCCTGCGACACCACCGTTTTTTAACGCTCTCTAAAAATACACACTATTGCTTAGGCGCTTCTTCAACATAACGCTCAACCTGCCAGTATTCAAGTTCTACCGGCGCCGAACGTCCGAAGATGGCAACCGAAACCTTAAGCTTACCGTGTTCTGGATCAACTTCATCAACCGTTCCGCAAAATGACATGAACGGTCCATCGGTAATCTTAACCATTTCACCCGGGTCGTACTTAACTTTGGGCTTGGCTTTCTTTGCCGCCAACTCGTCTTCTCCGCCGGGATTGATGATATTGGCTACCTCCTCAGGGGTGAGGGGCGAGGGCTTGTCGCCACCGACAAATCCCAAAAATCCATTGGTCGCACGCAGGAATCGCCATGTGGGCTCCAGCAACTCTCGACGCTTGTCGTAAAGCTTGAGCTGCACAAGCACATATCCAGGAAAAACTTTGCGGGTAATAGTCGTCTTTTTGCCGTTGCGAACTTCCGAAACGCGCTCGACAGGGATAACGGCATCGCCTATATACTCGCCCATCTCCTCGCTCTTGACGCGCGCCAAAATCGACTTCTGGACTTTTTGCTCCTGACCTGTCAATGTATGCAACACATACCAATCGGTCGGTCTGCTGTTACCGTTCTCATCCATGACGGAATCCCCAAACAAAGACTTTACTTCAAAACGACATCCAAAATCAGCATTATCGCTTTGTCAATGCATAGCACGATTCCGGCCAGAATGACAATAAACATCAACACCACAGCAGTGGAGTCGATAAGCTCTTGACGTCCAGGCCAAACAATCTTTTTGAACTCTATGCCGACCTCATTCAAATATGAAGTCAATGCGTTACCGCTTTTCTTTTCGTCTGTCATAGTCACCAACGCAAAAATGGCAGGGTAGGAGGGAATCGAACCCCCATAGGCGGTTTTGGAGACCGCTGCACTGCCATTGTGCTACTACCCTATTGTGATTACTTCACTTCTTTATGCACGGTGTGACGGCGCTCGTTCGGGCAATACTTCTTGAGTTCAACCCGTTCGGTCATCGTCTTTTTATTGCGAGTCGTGGTGTAATTACGACGCTTGCATTCGGTGCAAGCCAAAATCGCTAAATCTCTGGGCATAGGATAAACGCCTTCCCATTTCGCTGCTGAGTGAAATGGCGTTCCGTTCCAAACGCGCGAACATTCGGAACGGAACGCGCTCACATCACAGGAGACGAAATGTTATTTAATGATCGATTCGACCTGTCCGGCACCAACAGTACGGCCACCTTCACGGATAGCGAACGTCATGTTGTTTTCCAGAGCAACAGGCGAAATCAACTTAACAGTGATCGTCACGTGGTCGCCAGGCATAACCATTTCGACGCCTTCAGGAAGGGTGATGTCACCAGTTACGTCCGTGGTACGGATGTAGAACTGAGGACGATATCCCTTGAAGAACGCCGTGTGGCGGCCGCCTTCTTCCTTGGTCAAAACGTAGATCTGACCCTTGAACTCGGTGTGAGGAGTGATCGACTTGGGAGCAGCCAAAACCTGACCACGCTCGACGTCTTCCTTCTTCGTGCCGCGGAGCAAGCAGCCGACGTTATCGCCAGCCTGACCCTGCTCGAGGGACTTGCGGAACATTTCAACACCGGTGACCACCGTGGTCGCGGTAGGACGCAAGCCGATGATTTCGACCTGATCGTTGACCTTGATGATACCGCGCTCGACACGACCGGTAACCACGGTGCCGCGGCCTTCGATCGAGAAGATGTCTTCGATAGGCATCAGGAAGGGCTTGTCCAGAACGCGGGCAGGCTCGGGAATGTATTCGTCAAGAGCCTTGAGGAGGTTCTTGATGCATTCGCACTCAGGAGCGGCCGGATCGGTTGCCTTGGTCGCAGGAAGAGCCGAACCACGAATGATCGGGGTTTCTGCGCCATCAAAATTGTACTTGCTGAGGAGGTCGCGGATTTCTTCTTCGACGAGGTCGAGAAGTTCGACGTCGTCAACGAGGTCGACCTTGTTCAAGAACACGACGATTTTAGGAACGCCGACCTGACGGGCGAGCAACACGTGTTCCTTGGTCTGGGGCATGGGGCCGTCAGCCGCGGAAACCACGAGGATGGCGCCGTCCATCTGAGCAGCACCGGTAATCATGTTCTTGACGTAGTCAGCGTGTCCCGGGCAGTCGACGTGCGCATAGTGACGGGCGTCTGAGCTATATTCAACATGGGACGTAGCAATCGTCAAAATTTTCGTCGGGTCGCGGCGACCGGCAGATTCGGAAGCCTTTGCAACCTGATCGTAGGAAATATCGTTAGCCATGCCGGAAAGGGCCTGGACGTGGGTAATTGCAGAGGTCAACGTGGTCTTGCCATGGTCGACGTGACCGATCGTGCCGACGTTGACGTGCGGTTTATCGCGCACAAATGTTTCTTTAGCCATTGCTGAACTCCATCCTGTGATTGTGATGAATTAAACAAATAAAGAAAGACATGGAGCCACCAATCAGAATCGAACTGACGACCTCTTCCTTACCAAGGAAGTGCTCTACCGACTGAGCTATAGTGGCTTTTCTTTCCGTCACCCTCTCGCGCGAAAACGGTTCGCACGAAGGAAAACGCGCCAACACTATCAAAATTTTCGTGGCATGGCAAGCCTAAAATGAAATTAACTCATATTGCGCTGTTTTCTGACAATCCATTCAACGCTCAACAAGGCAATCAATATTCCGAGAATTATCGGCGAATGCCACGCCGTACTGTACTCCAATCGCCGATTGCGCTGCTCGCCGACGCGCAAATCTCTCAGCTCCCTGCTGATAGATGTCACATCCCCGTACCGACCGCCGCTGGCGCGGGCGAGCGACTTCAAGACCCTTTCGTTAATCGGGCGCAACTCGGTTTCGGTGGAGGTGGCGCGTACGGTAAAGAGGCAGGGAGTTGAGGCGATTTTCCGCCCGTCGATCTCAACCGACGAGACCGCCTTGTAGTTTCCGGCTTTCTCGGGAATGAATTCAACCTGAAATCCTGGCACATCGCCGCCGGCGAGCTGCACAGCCTTCTCGCGCATCATCAGCGGAATCTCTCGCCCATCGGGGGCGGTCACCGTGCACACCAGCGAGCGGCGGCGGCGCGTGTCGGTCGAAGGGGTGACCAGACGGGACTGCAGCGACACCGTATCTCCTACCGCTACCGTCCCCGCATCGGTGAACAACTCAAGAAAATATTTATCCCCGTCCGATGCCGATGGCGACATCCACGAGAGCATGTAACGCCAGAATTTGAGGTAGGGTTTCTCCTTTCCCGGCTGCATCTGCCATCTCCACAGCGAATCGGTAAGCACCGCCAGCACCTTGCCCTGACCGTACATGCGTGAAACCAAAATCGGCTGTTCGCCCCGCGGAGTGCGGGCCACCACCAGTGACTGCGCCCCTCCGGTCAAATCGGCCCCGGTAAACACCGACAGCACCGGAGGCAGGGATTCGGGAATCTCGCCGCCCTTGGACATCGCCGGATGCGCCCGTCCTTCCGCGGTCCACTCCACGGCAAAACGGCCCTGTTCAGGCGGCAGATTCGAGCGGCGGAACGGCAACAGCTTGGCAAGTTTCGTCTTTCCGATGCCGTTCGCCCCCCACATGCGCGAGCCGCCTAGCAGCACCAGGCTCCCCCCCTGCTCGACAAATGAAAGCAAAGCCGCGCAATGCTCCTCGTCAAGCGCCGCGGAGTCGAAGTCGCCGAGAATGATGATTTTGTTGAGGCGAAGCTGTTCGGGTGAAAAATCAAATGAAAGCCCCTGCTGATCGCCATACGCCACCCATTGCTTGATGGCGCGGTTGCGTTTGTCCGGCATCTGGAAGAATGCCAACGGCGTGATATCCCGGTTGGCGAAAAGGGCCCGTGAAAAATGTTTGCCCTCGAAACGAGGCGTATCTTCGAGGAACAGCACGCGGTTTTTCGCATCCAGAACCTCGACCGCCACCGCCATCTCGTTGTCGTTCGTCTGCGCTTCGTCGGGCAGCACCGGAATCTTCACGGCATAATTTTCAATGCCGACTTTCGGATGGGAAAGTTTGAATTGTACCTCGCGGCTGCCGCCTTCGGCGGGAATTGTCACCGCAACGCGTTCGGTCTCTTTTCCGTCGCGGGTCAATATCACCGGAAACGCCTCGCCTCGTCCTTTGCCAGAAACCGTCGCCGCCAACTGCGTATCCCAGCCCACGACCGCCCGTTTCGGAGTATCGATGGCCTCGACCCTCATTTCCGCCTTTTCTTCGGTAATCACCACATTTTCAGGCTTTACCACATAAAGCGGCACCGGCCAGGAGGCCTCCGCCCAAATATCGCTTTTTTCGTTGGTGTCTATTCCGTCGCTCAGCACCAGCACGCCTACCACCGTCTGTCCGCGCAGCCGCTCGAAAAGGCGGGTGAGCGCCAAGCGCAGTCTGGTCGAGGTGGTATTTGGTTTCAGAGCGCCCGCTGCTTCATAATCAACCGGCATCAGCAACTCGCCGCCGAACGGATAGACCTCCACCAGACAGCGCGAAACCAGACTCTTCATGCCTTCGGATTCCAGCGCGGCACGCGCCGCCTTCCAACGGTTGGCGTAGACTGGAGTTGGGTCGGCACACTGCTCCATCGAAAGCGATGTATCCAAAAGCACCGCAAAACGCGGCTTTACCACCTCCACCATGGAATTCTTTCTGGCGGGAAGTAGCATGACCCAGAACAGGAGCAGCAAAAACAGGACGCGCAGAGTAATTATCGTCAGCGAACCTGAACGGCGGCGCAGCATCATCCACGCCGAAAAACCGATTACACCGAACGACACGGTCAAAGCCGCAATCAACAGCGGTATCGGTGCGGCATGCTCAAATATCCATTCTGAAGTCGGCACTCACCATCTCCTTTCGTCAAACACCCGTCATTTTTTTCCGCGCGGGAGGGCAGGAACCTCGTTGGCGTCGTACCCCGCCTCGGCGATGGCGATCTCCACATTCTTGCGGCGAATCTGCATGGAATCGTAAGTCAGGCGCATTTCTTTTTTCGTCTTGTCGAAGACAATGCTCTTTCGTTCGATCCCCGCCAGCTTGTCAATCGCCATAAGTACAACGCGGCGGTCGTCATCGCTTGTCACGCCGGGCAGGGCGACTGTCATCTGGCGCATATCCCGCTGACGGCAGCCGGGTGCGGCCAACAAACAAAGTGCAAGCAATACGGTTAGAAGCGAAAAACTTTTCATGTCAAGAACCCTTTTAGAACAGACCCTTTACCTTTCCGGTGGCGGTATCCACGTCAATCCTGCGGTAAGCGGGCGAAGCGGAAGTTCCCGGCATCAGCTTGATCTCGCCCGCCACCGGCACGATAAGTCCGGCGCCGCGATAAATCAAAATGTCGCGCACCGGCAACCGCCAATGCTTCGGACGCCCCAGCAGTTTCGGGTCGTGCGAAAGGGAGTACTGCGTCTTGGCGATGCAAATCGGCAAATGGGCGGTTTCCGGATCAGCCTGATACATCTGAAGTTTTTGCAACGCCTCGGGTTCGAAATCCACTCCGTCGCCGCCGTATACCTCTTTAACCTGTTTTTCGATGCGGTCCTTGAGCGGCTCCTCCAGATCGCAGAGAAAAGCGAACCCGTTCGGTTCGTCGCAAGCGGCGATGACCGTTTCGGCCAATTCCAGCGCACCTTCGCCGCCCTTGAGCCAATGGTCGGAAACCGCAAAGCGCGCCCCCGCCTTCTCCGCCACGGCACGCACGAGGTCGCGTTCCGCCTGGGTGTCGGTGTAAAAAGCGTTGAGACAAACCACCGGCTGCACCCCGGAGCGGCGGATGATATCGATATGCGCCAACAGGTTGTCGCACCCCTTTTCGAGCAATTCGAGATTTTCGTTGGTATAGACCGGATCGAGCGGCAATCCCGCTTTGACCGCAGGTGCGCCGCCGTGGGCCTTGAGTGCGCGAATCGTCGCCACCAGCACCACCGCATCCGGTTTAAGCCCCGAACAGCGGCATTTTATGTTCCAGAACTTTTCAAATCCCATATCGCTGGCGAAACCGCTCTCCGTCACCACGTAATCGCCGAGCGCGCAGGCCAGGCGATCGGCAACCACCGAATTCTGCCCAATGGCAATATTGGCGAAGGGACCGGCATGAACGAACATCGGCTGACCTTCCAGCGACTGCATCAGCGTAGGCTTGATGGCATTGACCAAAAGTGCGCACATGGCGCCGTCGACTTCAAGGTCGGCGGTGGTTACCGCCTCTCCGGTCTTGGAATAGGCGACGATAATTTTCGACAGGCGCGAACGCAGATCGGCGAGATCCGAACTCATCGCCAGCACCGCCATCACCTCGGATGCCACCGTGATGTAGAAACCAGACCGGCAATTGAATCCGTCAAGTCGCCCACCGCATCCGATTTCGATGTTGCGCAGTCCTTGGGCGCAGAAATCCATCGCCCAACGGAACTGAATGCGGTTTTCATCGATGTCCAGACGTTTCAGACCGCGTTCGGCAAGCCAGGCGTCATCGTGGTTGCGCTCATGCTGCATGCGGGAATTGAGTGCGACCATCGCCAGATTGTTCGCGTTGGTAATTGCGTCGATATCGCCGGTCAGACCGAGCGAAAGCGAAGTCAAAGGGACGACCTGCGCCATTCCTCCGCCGGCTGCGCTGCCTTTGATGTTGAAAGTGGGACCGCCAGACGGCTGGCGGACGCAGCCTATCACTTTTTTGCCCAGTCTGCCCAAGCCCTGGACGAGTCCGAGCGTGGTTGTGGTTTTTCCCTCGCCTAGGGCGGTCGGCGTTATGGCGGTGACATCGATGTATTTTCCCTTGCGTCCGGTGCCTACGCGCGAAAGGACGCGGGTTACATCAACTTTTGCAAGATACTTGCCATGGGCCTCCCATTCATCGTCCAGAAGGCCGAGTTCGCCTGCCAATTCGGCGGCCGGGCGCAACGTTGATTCGGCAGCTTCCGCGATCTGCCAGTCTTTCATAATCGTCGGGTCAAGTTTCATGACGGGCATTATACCATAAAATAAAACAATTAAAAACCCCCACGTAATCGCACGCTTATCCCGATTTTTTCGGGGGAAATTATCCCGACTATACGGAAACCCCAGTAAATAGGGCTTAAAAATTTATTCGGACGATGAAAAAACAAGCGTAGACTTTCTTGAGAGAGA
>JAZQGX010000201.1:0-3301 GCA_045540275.1 Kiritimatiellia bacterium
ACGGCGCGAATTCGGCGAGTTTTCATACTGCGTCCACACCTTGGCGAGGGGAATTGCGGCGTATTTCTCCTCTATCTTGCGCCTCGCCTCGGCAAGGAACCCGTCGAGCGCCGTCTGCGCCTCGGCCTTGTCGCGCCTGCGCGTGTTGATGCTCGCGAACCCGTCTTTCGTCCTGACGACGATATACCAGTATCCGGTATGCTTGCGCTCCAAATGCCCCGCGGGGCTGCAACCAGGTCTTCTGCCCATTGGCGGACCTCCTTTCATCTGTGTCTGTAAACGGAAATTTTTCCGAAAGCGCGGTATAGTATACACTTTGGCCCAAAGTATGGCAACGCGCATTTCCCTGCGTCCGGCGGCAAAACACCAAGTGAAATACTTCAAAACACCAAGTGAAACGATTCAAACCACTTGGTGAAACGATTTAAAACACCAAGTGAAATGAATCAAAGCACTTGGTGAAATGCCGCAAAGCACCCTGCGGAGCGCGGGCGCACGGCGCGGGACAAAGCGGGCGCGCCGCCTTGACTTTCGCCGTAAAGTATAGTAGAATTTCCTTGCTTCCCCGCCGGGGGCGCTGCGCCCCGGAACGGCGGGCAAGGAGAAAGACATGGCAACACCGGGCATAACTGCGCTGTAGGATGGAAGCGAGAATGAAGGAAGAAACCGTACAGGCAAAAAAGAAGGTCTATGTCGAGACGAGCGTGATCGGGTATCTGGTCGCGCGTCCGTCGCGTGACGTCATAAAAAACGCCTGGCAGGTCGCTACACGGGAATGGTGGGAGACGGCACGCGAGCATTACGAGTTGTACACGTCCCCTGTCGTGGAACGCGAAGCGGCAAAAGGCGACATGGATGCCGCCGCCCGCAGATTGGCGGCAATCACGACCATGCAGGCGATTTCGATACGCGATGAGATGGTGGCCCTTGCAGAGAAATTGCTGGAAGCGACCGCCGTTCCCCGAACCAGTTTCGATGATGCTCTTCATATTTCGATAGCGGCAACAGCCGGGATGGACTTTCTGTTGTCCTGGAACTGCCGACACATTGCCAATCCCGAAACGCGGCCACTCATTCGCAAGGTTTGCGAGGAGATGGGCTGCCGCTATCCCGAAATCTGCACCCCGTTTGAAATGATGGGAGGAATGCCATGAACAAAGAAACCGACTATCTGGAAGAGCTTTGGGCTGTGAAGGACGAGTTGTCTTCTCGATTCACGTCCTTCCGTGATTTCTTCAACGATATGCTGAAATGGCAGCGCGATGAGGAGGCGAAGGGACGGGATTTCGTGCAACTGCCGACCGCACAAAGCATCCACGCAATGGCCTGACAAACCAATCTCAAATCGCAAAGCTGGAAATGAAAGGAGCAAGCCAATGAGGGAGGGACGCGCTCTGTCGCGTCCGTAAAACGATAAGGCGGGTGAAATCCGCCACAAGACAATTTGCGCTGCAAAGCAGTCGTTTTCTGAAACGTGAGAAACTTCATGGTGACGGCACTTCGCAGAGGAAACGCACAAGCGTCTTTTCCTCTCTTTGTGTTTCACCAAAGGCAATTTCTCACGGCCTCAGAAAAGACACGAAGAGAGGTTTTTCATACTCTCGAATCGTGTTCAAAACACCAAGCGGCGACACGGAGCGAGGACATGCCCGATCCTTTGCCTGTGCACAATAAAACAGGGCGAACAGAAAGGAAACAATGGCATGAAAGATCAGTGTGGTTTGTTAAAATGTGCGCTTGTTTGCGTGACATTAGCATTTCATTCTCCGATAAAAGCCCAGTTATCAAGCGGCAACGGTTGGGTGCATTTCGGGGGAGTCAATGCGGTTTCGGTCATACCTTCGGTGGCATGGAACAACAAAGAGGATGATTTGATTGACCGTGGAATGACGCAAGACATGGTTGTTGCATTGATCGGCCAGCCGATGGTTTCATACTGGAACAATGACAAAAAGACATGCTCCCACGCTGTTTATAGATACGAATTATACCAATGTTCCTTTTCGTTTTCACTCGACAGGTACGGGAAAAGCTCGAATCGTTCGGAAACCATCGCCAAATACGCCGCGCAAGTAAAAGTATATTATGCAAAAAAAAACGATAGATGGATCGTTTACAAAATTGTGGGATCGACAAAGAATTACAATGCATATCGCAACAACAACTTCAAACCGATACGCCGCACGACTCGTCCAGACAATGCCGAATTGATCGAGCGATATCAATAAAACACCGACAACATCAAAAAGAGGAATACAGTTATGAAAAACATATCTACAATAACCATGCATCCGTTTTCAATCGCCATCGCGACGGGATGCCTGGCGATTTCCATGTTCGCACATAGCGAAGTTCCGGACGCATTGAACTTGAAATTTGCAAAAGCCCTGTCTGACGCAGGCGGATCGGTGCTTGAACCGCTTGTTCACAAATGCAACAACTTGCGAAATTCCGATATTCCAAAACAGACCCATTCAGTCAAAGCGGGAATAATGGTAAAAATAGCCGGCAGCATAGGGCCGATCAAGTATCGGCAAGAAGTCAAGACCAAGACCAGGTGGTCAAGGGGAAAGATCGGGGAACTTGACGGCAGAACGCAGTACGGCACGCCTGTGACCGTCGATGTCATCGGAACTAGGACATGGACAGAGTCGAAGACACTTCCGTACAAAGCAGAGGCCCCCAAGGGTTTCAAGGAGGCGTTGGCCGCGCTTCAATCGCTATCCAGGAATAAACACCCGCGGGCGAGCGCAGAAGTCGGCGCTTGCATATTTGTCGAAGCCACAAAGGGGCAAATCGGCATGGACGAACGCAAGATGCGCAATTATTTCAAGCAAGCCGCAGAAGGCGGCGATGAAGACGGCATGTTCATGTACGCATTTTGTCTATACCATGGCATCGGCGGACGGGCGGATTTGCCCAAAGCCTACGCAGCGATAGAACAGCTTGTTGACAGAATGAAAAACAAATCGCCCAACAAATCTGCAATTAGGGGCGAGGGTAATTCAGGGTGGATCGGCAGACGTATTTGTGAGTTTGGGCTGCGATAAAATTACATTGCGCACACAAGGCGGACGGCAGCCGCACTATCGAGCCATAGCGATGGTTTTTTTACCGCGATTTTGCGCATAAGTTCAAAAAAATCACAGTTGGCATCAATAGTGCGGTTGCCCGCAAGTTAAAGTTGGCGGGGTAGAGAGGCTGCGATGTTGATGAATTGGCGGTTTGGGCGAAAAGCTGGGTCGTCTTGTCTCCGATATCTGGGGGCATCCGCCGTATCGTGCCGTACTCGTGGAACACA
>JAZQGX010000202.1:0-4987 GCA_045540275.1 Kiritimatiellia bacterium
TCATTCGTATAGAAAAACACTTCACCACTTGTGGCCGTTATTTTCGAGCACTCGCCATCGCCTGGCGCTTGGACTTTTATGTTGTGCAATGCCTGACAAAATATCGATCCGCCACTCGTTGTCCCTGACAGAGTTATATCCCCTGTATCCCCTCTCGTCGCATAAATGTGAACAAACGAGTCACCTAAAATTTCGCCATTGTTCGCAACTGATCCGTTACGCGCCAGAATCGTAACTTCATCTCCAACAATGTGCCCTTCTACATCCACATTGCCAATAGCCGAATCAGCGGCACCAGCGAAGAGTGTCAATTTTCCCGCCGCAGAAACATTCCCCCTGATAACAACATCTCCACGGCCTTCATCAATTTCCGCAGATTGCAAATGCAGGTTCCCGGTCAATGCCTTTACGAATCCGCCCTCACCGACTTCAATATCACCATTCCCAGTAAACACTTTAACTTGGTCTCCCTCAATGGTACCCTTTAACGAGACATTTCCCTCTTCTGCGTGAGTTCCTACCCAGAGCATTCCGCCTTTTACCATACCACCGCCGTCAATGACAACATCCCCTTGAGTCCGAGAGGAATCGTTGACGCCTGCTATAAGTTGAACCTCACCCGTTGAATCTATGACGCCTCTGTCCGCCACCCTAATGTTGCCAGATGAACCTTCTTCAAATGCAGAATACACGGAAGTTCCGTTACTGCCAGAACGGACAACCCCATCAATAACAACATTGCCACTTGAATCATGTCCCAATCCTGAAATAATGTTTACGGAATCTCCCTCTACTGTTCCGTGCAAGCTAATCGAACCGTTGGCACTAGATTCAGTCGCCGCATAAAGACCAACATATCTTGATTTCGACACGACAGTCGCACCCTCGTCCACCGCCAGGTTGCCATTTATGGCAGCTACGTTTACATAACCATGAGTCGAACTAACACTACCTAATGTCGTGTGCCCGCCAGAAAGAGTCGTGACATCCCCTGCGACTTCCAAATCACCTAGTTCTATCGTATTGACAGAAGGGTCTTGAGCGAAGTCGGATACATTCAGCTTCACCTTGCCTCCACCAACATCGTCTACAACAATTTGTACCTGAGCCGCTGACGCAGCGGCCACATGTATATCGCCCTCTAATGTTCCACCATCTACTGAAATTGATTTCCCAAGAAGTGCCACCTGGTCGGCATTGAATGTTGATCCTTTCACCTCCACCATACCCTCAAACGAAGAGAATTCCGGCATTGACGCCGTGCCGGCGCGGAGGGCGGCGGCGTTGGAGATGTTGCCCGCGGCGGCGGCGAAAAGCCCGCCGATGTCAATCTGCGCGGTGGAGCTGAACGCCACGCCCGCTGGGTTGATTACCCAAACGTTCCCCGCCGTGCCGTTGATGATGCCGTCGATCTGGGACTTGCCGGCCGCCCCGTCGACGAGGTTGAAAAACGTCGTTCCACCACCGTTGAAGGTCATCTGCTGTCCTCTGCCGACGTTGAACTTCGTCCAGTCCAGGACGGCCGACGCAACATGGGGATCCGCCGTCGCTATGGCGTGGCTGTCGCCGTTTGCCGACACGGTCGCGCTTGTCGCCTGCGACAACACCGCGTTGTTGTTGAGAAACGGCGTACCTGCATTCGTACTTGTCAGAATCAGACATGACAGCAGGACTGCGACCCATGTTTTGCCACTTCGATCACTTAGAGGCCGTTTCTGTATGGAGAAATCTGGCTTATACAACATGACACCTCCCACTTCACTCTTCCTCTGCTGATGCGATCTTGCCGTCCGTCGGCTCGCTCGGCTTCTTCGCCACCCGCTCTTGTCCAAACCAATAGCTGTCCTTGAGGCTCAGGCCGTTCGCCTCCACCTTCTGGTCAACATCCGCCGGGAACTCACTGGAGAGCGTAAGGCGCGGAACCTCCTGGATCAGGTAGTCGATCGCGCTCACCTCCATCGGGTTCGCAACGTCAAGGTCGCTGTGGAGGAAGGGCGGATTGCCGAAGATACCCTGCGTCGACTTCAGCTCCGGCGTCGAGACGAGGAATGCTTCGTTCGCGCCGAACATGTTCATGATGTTGATGTTTCCGCCGGCGAGACGGCCATCCACAAATATCACCATGTCGTTGGGGAGGTTGTTGATCTTCGGCTCTCTGCCATTCAGCGACTCGAAGTATGCGATACGGGGATATTTCGGATGGCCAACATTGTTGATCGTCAGAGTACCCCCGGCCCGCAAGTAGCTCACGTCGCCAAACGAGCGCGCAGAGACCGTCATGTCCCTTCCAGAAAGGAGATTCCCGTACGGCTCAATATTTGACGCAGTGTAAATCGAAAGTTTCCCGCCAGATACAAGTGTCGAATCCCCGTCCATGTTTCCCCAATCAAGGGTTATGCTTCCGAAATCGACGTTTTCAACTTCGCCCATGTCGGAACTCCCCAGATAAACCTCCTTCAATCCGACATGCTCGCCGCCCACAAACGGTTTCCCGTTCGCTGCCGCAATTGACGCGTCGCCGCTCGCGCTCCCAAAAACCTTGCCGTCGACTGCGACAAATCCGTAGTCTCTGTTTCCTACGGAACCGTCTATCTTCAAATTTACGGTAGGCGCGTTAACGGCGGAACGCAGCGACACGACAGAAACGTAACCACCCTTGGAGGGATCGACATACGATCCATCCTGGACTAGATTGCCGCCGTGGGTGACCAAATATGCGCCTGATCCTGCCGAGACGCTGCCTGAACCTCCCAGGAAGATACCGCCAGTGGCGGACTCGCCCTTGCTCCCTGCGCTCAGATAGACTTCCCCGGCGGCGGAGATTGAGCCTTTCACAATAATGTCACCGTGCTGACCGTCGTATATTCCCGTGCCCACGACGGCCTGTCCAGCGTCCCGCGTGACACTTACCGTACCCGTCCTGCCGACAACCACATCTCCGTCACCGGTGATGGCGTGGAATTCGTCACCTGCCGTAACGGTTCCGTTCACGGTAACGCCGCCATGCGTCGCAGACAAACCGGTCGCACTATGTAAGGACACCTTGGATGCGCCCCTCAACGTCCCGTCTATAACGACATTTCCTCCGTCTCCATTGTGTCCTGCTGCAGAGACAGACACCTTCCCATTCTCCCCGTCGGCGATCAACGTGCCTTTGACGACTGCATCCCCTCTGCCTTTCTCCTCAATGGCCGCATAAACACTTACCGATCCGCTCGCTCCCTTTGCGCTCAAAACTGCATTCTTGTCTATTTCAATGTCACCAGAATTTGTCATCAAGGAGACACTCGTCTCACCGTCAATCTCTCCGCCGACATATATTCCACCGGCGATGGAGCTTGCCGAGACCTTTCCATCACGACTGGACACCAAGGCGTCGTCGCGAACTTCGACCCTGCCGTCTCCTCCGGCCACCATAAAGACATCTCCAGCGGCCTCGGATTTCCCATTGACGACAACGTCCCCATTCTTCGCCGAGAGATGGAGTACGCCATGCCCCCCGCTGACACGCACACTTCCATCAACAACGATGTCTCCTTCCCCTCTCGGTTCCTCTAATCCGATGCCAATATTCACAACGGCGGACTCTCCCTTGGCCTCGACAATTGAATTTTCGCCAATGTGAACATTCCCCTCCGACCAATACAGCCGGACTTTCCCATCCTCCGCCACAACGTTGCCGACATTGACGTCACCATGTCCCTGTATGGCGACGTTTTTGCCGTTTGCCGATATTCTGCCGAATGCATTGTCTTTGTTGAGAAGGTAGACATCTCCGGCAAAGCCGTAGTCAAAGTAGGTAGTCCCTCGCACCACCGCATTCTTCGCCGAGACTTGCCCTATGAATTTCACGTCCCCCATACCGCCGTCGATTACCAGTGTGCCCAGGCCTGAACTCAGCATGCCGCTGCCTTGCACCCCCTGAACGGAATAGAGCAACAAGTCCACGCCGGACTCAATCAATCCATCCACGACGACCTTCCCACCATATCCGAAAACACCGCCGAATTCCTCCAGCAAAGCCTCATCGCTGTAGATGACCGCGTCAAGTCCAGAGTAGAATGTGACGTTCCCGCCGGCAACTACTATGCCGTCCGACGTGACATTGATGTCGTCCTCCGCTCCCCAGCCCTGGGCAGAGGAGATTTCCACGTTGCCCGCATTGTCGGCGATGACCGCCCCGGCGATAGTCAAGCCGCCCGATGCTGAAATGTCGAGTTCGGAAACATCGCCCGTCGTCCTGACCTGCCCGCCTTTTTCAATCGCGACATCACCACTGGAAGTAACGACTTTTATATTGTCAACACCGAAAACATTCCCGGCAATTCTGACATCTCCCGACCCATGTGTCGTGTCGCTGACATAATCTCCATAAACGTCCGAATACGCAAAAGTCGATCCTGCACCGATTAGCACCGTGTCCCCCATGACGCTCCCATTCACCACGACATCTCCCGTAGAGTGCTCCCCCCTTGCGGAGTACAATTCTACCAAACCGCCAACACCATCAGAAAAGACCATTCCATCAATCATGACCGAACCATCGGACAGTACGAGTTGCCAATCTGAATCAAATCCGTAGCCACCACGCGAAGCCGCCAGTTTGACGCGCGTCCCATCGCCGAACGACCCGATGGCGGCTCCTTCCTCGACTTTGACATCTCCGTTTGCAGACCAGACTTCAACATCGCCCATCACCTTCGCCTGGCCGGAAATCGCGACATTTCCATTCGCATGCACCGCGATACTGCCCAAAGACACAAGATCGCCAAGTTCAACATCCGACATTACATCGTTCGCGAAGTCCTCGGGGATTACGGAAATCACTCCCCCGCCGACTTCCTCCACAATCATTTTGCCGCCCGCGCCCACCGCCACATCGCCATAGAAGTCGCCGGACACCTCCACGGACTTCCCCAGAAGCGCCACCTGGTCGGCGGTGAAGGTGGAGCCACCCACCTCCACCTTCCCTTCAAAAGACGAGAAC
>JAZQGX010000203.1:0-29752 GCA_045540275.1 Kiritimatiellia bacterium
GCGGCAAGAGTTTTTTTCTAAATTTTTTCATTTATGCGAAAAACCATACGATTTTTTCGCAAAAACGCGTTTTTTTACTTCGTTTTTCCTCTTGCACGACCTGCCGTGCGCATCGTTTTTGACGTCCCGAAAGAAAAAAAAATCGGCGCTTTTTCCGTCGCGGACGTCTTTTCAACCCGTCCAAACCGGGAAAAGCGCCGTTCATTGCACCGCTGCAACGTCTACTTCTTCACCGTAAACCGCGTCCCAACCAACTCTCCTTCGACTATCGAATACAACACCGAAGGCGCAGCGCCATTGGCAATAACCATCTCCACACCTGCCTTTGTCGCGATTTTCGCGGCCTTTATTTTAGTGGCCATGCCGCCGGTGCCGAGCTTGCTACCCGCACCCGCCGCAAGGGCCTCTATTTTCGCGGTGATTTTATCAACCTGCGAAATGAGCTTCGCATCACTTTGGCGATGAGGATCAGCGGTGTACAAACCGTCGATGTCCGAGAGCAGCACCAACAGATCCGCATCGGCCGATTTTGCAACCAGCGCGGCTAGCGTGTCATTATCTCCCACCGAGCACTCTTCAGTGGCAACGGAATCGTTCTCGTTGATGACGGGTAACGCTCCCAACTCGATAAGCTTGAAAATCGTGTTTTTGAAATTGCGCAGACGCACGGGATTTTTCATATCATCCCCAGTCACCAATATCTGCGCCGGAACATGATTCCATTCGGAAAACAGCCGGTCGTAGTTATACATCAGCTCGCACTGGCCTACGGCCGCAGCCGCCTGCGCTGAAGGCATATCGGCGGGGCGGGAACGCAAACCCAGCTTACCCACTCCCATCCCGATTGCGCCGGACGAGACCAATATGATTTCATGCCCGGCGTTTTTAAGATCCGAAAGAACCTCCACCAGTTCTTTGACGTGGCGGATATTCATTCTTCCACTGGCGTAAGCCAATGTCGAGGTCCCGACTTTAACAACGATTCTCATCTTCTGTTTCCCCATTGCGTTAACGCATTGGCGCTTCCAAATGCACCCGTGCACTCAGCACGCCTTCCATTATCCCATTGCCACGCCCTTTCGTCAATCCCCGCATTAAAAACTTCCCATTCTTGTCTTGCAATGCAAAAGGGAAAGAATTATAATCCCGGCATTAAACAATTATCAAATACGGAATTTTGCATCCATGGCAAAGAAATTAAACTTTTCAAAAGATGAAACGCAAGTGCTTCTCCAATACTGGCTACAGAAGCTGTTCCCGTCATTGCCCACCGATGTATGCCTGAAGGCATCGGGGATTTCCACTGCCGATTTTGACACCGCGAAAAACAAATTGCTCAAACAGGATTACGTCCAGATTTTCCAGGCGAGCGGCATGAACATTCTCCGACTTTCGGACAAAGGCGATGCCAAGCTTTTCGCTTCTCTGCTCCTCTCGCCCGACGGGCAGACATTCTTCCGCAATGTGGTCGCCGAGTACGAAAAACGCCAGCGCATCGCCCCCATGTACAGCTGCGACACCACCGGATACCAGATGAACCTTCTGATGGGCATGATGTTCGGCGAAGATTGCGCACAGTACATTTTCGAAAACATGGCGCGGTACAAATCATGGCTCGATCAGAATCCGTGCGACAGCGAAACGCCCGTTGAGCAATTCCTTTCCAGAACGGTTTTCAACACCGATTTTCTCGCTCCGGGAATTGCCTCACCCCGCGTCGCCGCCGTCATTCTTGCGCGCCTCGGATATCGTCTGTTCCGCAACGACCGCACGGAGGTAATGAAAAAATATTTTTCCATCCTGATGCGGGATGTCGACAACTGGATGGATTTTGTAAAACTCGAAAAGCACGATGTGCTGTGCATTTCGCTCGCGTTCCAGATGTTTCTCTTCGGGCGGCTGGACCTGGTGATGGACTTGAAACGGCTGATGTCCCCTTCGTGGGCGGAAATATTCGCCTGCATCGAGAAAGGAGAGGCCGACGAGACGCTTTCGGGGCTGAAGAAGATCCTTGAGGCACTGCCCATCGACTGGCAGAACCAGATGCCGCGTCAAGCATTGCTTCCGGCGTCATTCATCGAGTTCCTCTGCATGGTTGGTCTGCGCAGCGGCAAGGCGCTGATTCTGCAAACTGAAAAATCGCTCGCCTCCGCCTCGGAATGCTTTGACGGAAACAGTCCGATTTGGCAGCATGTTCGCCAGATTCCGTTTCCCGAAGACAAATTTGTGTGGAACGATCAAAGCATCGCCGAGTTCGACGTAGCGCCGCTGACCTGGTCGCTCAGCGCACTTCTCGCCGCGACCTTGCTGCGCGACACTCCGCAGCATCTGGTCCCCGCCGAATTCTGGCGTTTCACGCTGAAGGCCTATAAATTTCTCCGCGAAACCGGTCTTCTCTCTCTTGCATGGTATATCAAATCGATCATGCAAACCTATTTGCCAGACAATGACGAATGGGCGGCGGCCGGAGACGAGGAGATGCCCATCGCGCCGATTTTTCTCCCCGAACGCAAACGCAGCACCGAGGAGATGTGCCTCTCTGATTTGATTAAAATGCTCCAGGACGCGAGCGAGCGGCGCGGACGCGACGATGCGGAGGGAGATGCAAGAGAGTTCGCCTTCCAAATCGAACTTAAAGAAACCGCGACCAAAGGCTTTTATCAGATCGATCGGGCCGCGCCGTGCATCGTGAACCGGACCAAACGCGGACTGACCCGTCTGAAGCGAGTTGCTCTCTCGCGCGTGCGCCGCGGCCAGTACGACCAGATAATGGATCGCACCGACCACGTGATCGCCAATCTCATCAACATCTCAAAGAACGAAAGCGACGAGGATACCGATGGCGACATCATCAGATTCAACGACGCCACCGCCGCAATTCTCGAAACTCCGCGCAAGTTTTTCATGAAGGGCGATACGGTTCCGCTGCTTTTCAAAGTCGAGCCGCTGCGTCTTTCGCTTGAAGTCAACAAGGATTCACTGGGCATCAAGATTCCGGCGGCGCTTCCCGACGATCTTGGCGATCCGTATTTCCTGCAGAAGACCGGGCGACGCGCATTTACCGTGACCATTATCGACAAGCCGGTCAAAGAGCTGTTCGTGCTCTTGCAAAAATGGGGCAAGGACGGCAAGCGGAAAATCAAACTATCGGGACGCGCCTGGAAAAAGATCGCCGATTTCGTGCCGGCGTTTTCACAGATTTCGCCCTTCCTTCAGATTCTGGGCACGGGAAGCGCACTCGAGGAGATGAATGCCAACACCGTGGCCGGCGAAGTCAACCTTGAACTTAGGATCTCGACGACTCCAGACGGCTTATACCGATTGGAGATGTTCTGCCACCCGATTCCGGACGATCCGTCATTCGAAATCAAACCCGGACAGGACTCGGCGGGTATCATCCGCTCCAGCGCGGAAGGCGCGATGACCGTCACGCGAAATCTGAGGCAGGAACGATTCAAAGCTGAAAGCGTGATCAACGCCTGCCCTTCACTTGACGCACATCCCGCCGTACCCTACCAGTGGATATTCCCCGACCGCACCAAACTTCTCGAGTTCATCGGCGAATTCGAAAGGATGCAAGACCCATCCATCCGCATGACCTTCCCCGAGAATCAGGCATGGAACGTTGTGCGCATCAACACGCCGCTTGAACTGGTAAACGTCAAAGAGGATACGCGCGGGTGGTTCGACATCGGCGCCGAAATACGCGTTGACGAAAACCGGGTGCTCCAGCTGATGGATCTGCTCCAGCTCTATCGTTCGCGTCAGGGCAACTTCCTCGATCTCGGCGACAACCAATTCGCCAGAATCAGCGATGAAACGATGCGCCAGCTGGAACTGCTCGACCTCTACCGGGGACGGACCGGCGACCGGGTCTCGGTACCGCAGGGATTTGTGCCGCTGCTGGCCGATCTGCAGGAATCGTCCGGCGGCACGCCTCCAGCGACGATATGCAAAGTCCGCGATGAATTCACCGCGCGCCTATCCGATGTGCCCGCGCTTCCGCGCGGCATCGATGTCACGCTGCGCCCCTATCAGGCCGATGCCTACCGCTGGCTGATGTGCCATTACGCCTGTAATCTCGGAGGCGTGTGCCTGGCCGACGACATGGGTTTGGGGAAAACCATAGAACTGCTGGTTTTCCTGAAGGCGGTCGCCGCCAACGGGCCTTCGCTCGTGGTGGTTCCGACCTCGCTGACCAGTAACTGGTGTTCGGAGGGATTGCGATTCACCCCCACGCTCTCGATTGCAAATTTTGCGACAGATCGAACCATCGAACTGGATAAACTCGGGAACAACGACGTGGTGGTGGTCAGCTATGGACTCCTCATCAACGAGATCGAGCGGTTTGAAGCGGTCAAATGGAATGTCTGCGTTTTGGACGAAGCCCAGGCCATCAAAAACAGCGGGGCACAGCGCACGGCGGCATCCAAGCGGATCACCGCTCAGTTCCGGATCGTGGCCACCGGCACGCCGATTGAAAACAATCTCACGGAATTCTGGTCGCTTTTCGACTTTATCATGCCGGGACTTCTCGGCACCCGCAACCGTTTCAAAGAGATGTTCGACGACGAAACCACGCGCGAATCGGAGCGGCCCGCCCTGCGCAAACTGGTTACGCCGTTCATTCTCCGCCGCCTGAAGCGAGACGTATTGCAGGATCTTCCGCCCAAGACGGAAATTCTCATGCCGGTGGAATTCACCGAAGACGAACGAGTGCAATACGAGGGAATTCGCCGTGCGGCGATCGAACACATCACCGACACCTCCGACCGGATGTCGATTCTCGCTTCGCTCATGCGTCTGCGCCGCACCTGCTGCCATCCTTCGCTGGTGGTACCCGAATTCAAGGGCGCCGGCTCGAAAATCGAAAAACTGCTTGAACTTGCCGAAGGCCTTAAACGCAACGGGCACCGGGCATTGATCTTCTCGCAATTTGTCGACATGCTGACGCTGGTCAAGAAAGAGCTGGAGAAAAACGGATACACCTATCAATATCTTGACGGCAGCACGATACCCAAAGACCGCACCGCCGCCGTCAACGCCTTCCAGAGCGGCAACGGCGACTTCTTCCTGATTTCGCTGAAAGCTGGAGGCACGGGCTTGACGCTGACCGCCGCCGACTATGTCATTATTCTCGACCCGTGGTGGAACCCCGCCGTCGAAAACCAGGCCGCCGACCGTGCGCACCGTATCGGCCAGCAGCGGCCGGTAACCATCTACCGGCTGGTGACGAAAGACACCGTCGAAGAGAAAGTGATTGCCCTGCATGCGGTCAAGCAGCGGCTGGTCGAAGACATGCTCGCGGACACCAGTCAGGCGGCGCTAACACCAGACGAGCTGATGGCCCTGTTCAAATAACAAATAAAAAAAGTCCGCCGAAATCGGCGGACCTTTTTTTATTTCAACAGCATCAATGTGCCGGCTCCGAGGCGTTTCCTTGTTGCTACGAACACCCAGGCGCTTTTCGCACTAACCTTCACCTTGCCATAAGGCTTGCACTCATCATCAAACGTATATTTTTTCTGTTCATTTGCCGAGAGATTTTCCCATGCTGTAAATGTCGAAGGGTCGCTGGTCTCACAGGTGCTGAAAAAATCCATCCACTCTGCATCGTCTCTGTAGACGACAATACGACGGTCCCCGATACCCTCAAATGCCTGGTTCGAGAACGTCTCCGGCTTTGATTCAAAATATATCGACTTCAATGACCCTGTGTCATAAAATATATCATCTCCGATTTCGCTCAAGGTTTTGGGGAAATAGACGTTGACCAATTTGCGAGACAAGCGGAATGCGTTCCCTCCGATACTGGTGACGCTGGTGTTGCGCAAATCAACTTCAGTAAGAGCGCTGCTATAGAACGCCTCAATGGGAATCCTGGTCAACGCGGGGCCGCCCGTCAATTTGCCTTGAATCGGACAATTTCTAAATTGCCGTTCGGCTTTGAGAGGAAAATCTAAAGATTCAGGCAAAAGCGGTTCAACCTTCTTCAATTTACTACTTCCCCAGCAAACACAACTCCCCATTGTCTTGAGATTCTTCGGCAATATCAACTCCTCAAGTTGGTCCATTTCACGGCACGCGTCAGACCCTATGGATTCAATGGTATCAGCAAAATGCACATATTTAATATTGTTTTTGTTCATTAACAAGGCGGGGTTGACGATGACGGGTAACGCATCCGTTCCCACAATATTCTTCCGTAAATCAAATAAGATGGACGATTGTGTCAGCGGTGTAACCTTGGTAATCGTCATTTTTCCATCTGCGATGGAGGTTGTTACCTGAAAATGCCCATCGGACATGACATTGTTCTCCCAGACCCAATCTTTGGCGAAAATTGCTTTTATGTCCTTGGTATCGTTCATTTTTATCGTTATGGTGTCGTTATAGACTTGAGATTCGTCCACATCGCCATACCATCGCACGAAGCGGCTTTCCGCTACAGTAGGATTGGCGGTCAGGGTCACCTCCGTGTCTATCGGATACATATTATCCGCTGCTTGCTGACTCAATAAGATCGACCCCAGTCTCTCATCTTCAGCTGAAGCATTTAACTGCGCTTTTAATGCTTCATGCAATACGACAGACGCCTCAATTTCTATATAGCTAACCCAACCATTCTGCTGCTTAGGCCCAAAATCAATCATAAGGTGGGTTACATTTTTCGCCAGAAGGGATCCGTCCTTATTTGAAAACTCTGCCGCATAAGCAGCCGCACCACTAGGCCCGGTTAGGGACGAACCGTCAAGCGTCATCCATGAATCGCCGCTATCGGCAGTCTTAACGCTAATATTTCCAACCCTAATCTGCGCACGGCCACTATCCCAACTTGAACAAATGCGGACAGTGGATAAATCCACTCCGTTGTACCCCTCTTCGAATTTACTGGAGAGATCCCAATAAATCGCACTATTGTTATAAATGGCGACATAATTTTCAGACTTTTTGTATGAAAATATTCTATCCGTGAGATTAGCGGCCTTTGTAACATCAACTTCACTTGCATCATTTGTAAAAACATATGGACTTAGAAACGCCAATACATTGGTTGCCGCCATCATAGGCGTATTACCTGAAACAGCTTGAACACTCCATGTTCCGGCAGATACCATTCTTAAAGAAAATAAAGCCGTTGCTATCAACGCAACAAAGACACATTTTTTCATAGATGTCTCCTAACAAAACATCCCGTCAACCAATTTCCAGTGCAACAAGTGCAATCTGATCAGTGCCGACAGGTACCCTCCTTTGACAAACTAATGATAGCATAGGACAATTCGAAAAGTAAAGTGGGAAATCATGTGTCAAGGCCTGACTTAAAGTTGAAGCGTTAAAAAGCCGTTCTCATCCGCGTCAGCGGGGGGAAGGAATTTTTAATGCGTTGGCCATAAGCAAAATCTTTGGGACACTAATCGTTTTCAAACGGAAAATCGGACCGGGGGCACTCGAAGGAGGCTGGTTCGCCTGAAAACCGACGTCCCTGACTATTTCACGGATTGACCTTGACTTCCGCGCGAACAATTTTCGCGCTCTCCTCCGGACGGGGGAGTATCTCCAGAGTGTTGCCGCCGCTTTTCAAGGTGCCGGCGGGGAATTTCAAAATCACCGACTTCATCGTCGCGACCAGACGATTTTCCTTGTCGATTTCCTCGCGCCACCAATCTTTTTTAATGCTTTCCTTGACGAATTCGGCCGGAACCTTATTGAGCGTCACCTGCAGATTCTTCGACACCTCCCGCTCAAAGGCCAATTCCAGCTGAATCGCACCTTGCGTCTCGGTACCGGCGACAATGCGGATTGTTCCACCCTTTTCAACGTCGATCGGCAACCCCCACAACGCAGGATAGCTCCTTACCATGCTTTTCAACGATTCCTTGCCCAATCCGTTGTCTGCGATCTCCGCCTGCTCCACCGGATGGTACTGAAGATTGAAAAGGTACAACCCGTCTGCCCCGCGGCTCCATGAAGTATCCGCCCACCCCCGGTACATTTCGCTGGTAAACAAACTGCGCGGCTGGCCTGAACAGGGATGATAGGCGTAGTTTATTCCGCAAATCACCTTGGCATCTTTGCGCTCCCCGAACTCCGACCTCCACTTTTGAACCGGAACCTCGTAGGCGTTTGGACAAACCACCCAATCCACCAATCCATCGCGCACCCACTTCGAGACATCGCATCCCAATCTCCGGCAAAGATTCGGTTCATGCGCAACTTTTGCGGCGATTAAAATTTTGTGTCCGCGCCGCTTTTCCCATTTTTCCGCCATCTTTTTTATTTCGAGGAAAAACTCGTCCATAATCGGCGCGCACTGCTGCGCCTTCTCCTTGGGGAACCAAATGCCGCCGTCAATCTCGATTCCGTCGAAATCATACCGCTCGAAAAGCTCCGCCAGCATCGCCAGCGCGCTGTCGCGAACCTCTTTATGCTCATAGTTGAAGTGATGATGTCCCCAACTCGGCTTGTTGTAATCAGGATAGCAACGCAAATCCTTGCGCTCTCGCCAAAGCGTTATTGACCGGTATGGTTTCGCCAGATTGGCGGCGCCGTCGTGACAGTCGTTCATACGGGGGGCAAGCCACGGCGAAATTCCCTTCTGGCGGCAGCGATCGATCCACACTTTATAGGGGTCAATGCCTTTGTCATGAAGGGCTTTAGCATTCTTCGACCAGTTTCGAAAGAGATACCAGATGTCGTTTTCTGGATATTCTTTCAACCCTGTCCAAATCGGCTCCCAGACCTTCGAATCGAAACTGGCGCGCTGGCCGGTCGGGCAGAAAAAGATGTGTGTGACCTTCCCTCCCTTGGCCAACCGGTCAACATACTCCTCAAGATGAGGCCGGTCCATCAATTCCGGTGCGAGCTTGAAATAGTGGTCGTTGTCTTCATTCAGAATCAGATACTCCGCGTTTGCCGCATACGCAAGGAGTAAGCAAACCGCTGCAACAATACTCTTCATCGCTCGCACCTAACTTCGATTTATTTCACCATCAACAATGTTCCGGTAACAGGAACCAGATCAACCGTAGTTGCAGTATAGACGATCTTCCAGGACGGAGGAAGTTCGTCCGCCACCAGGCGGTCGGCACCGATAATCGAATCTGCCACCAGCAGGTTGATGCGTGACGAGGTGCTTTGCGCAACGGTCAATCCATCCACCGAAACCGTAGCACCTTCGGTGAATTCCACCGCACCGTCGACCGTAAGCGCTCCGGCCGCATCCGTTGAAGAGGCGATGCCGCCGGCGACGAACCCGTCACCGGGCACGAGAGTTCCGCTGCCTCCGATTTTCTGGCCCTGTGTCATTGTAAATCCGGTGGCGGCCGAAATATCCATCTCGCCATTCTCAACAATAATATCGCCGGTAAAAGTATGACCGGAAGCCGCAGTGAGAACAAGCTTGCCCGAACCCTTCTTGACAATACCGCCGTCCTTGGCCGCATCGCCGGCATGGAGGAATTTAGTAGCGATGCTGTTTGTATATGTAACCGTATCAAATATCGCGCCACCCTCCATGACGTTGCAGGGGATTGCAGCATTCGAAATTTGGCTAATCGATTGCCATGCCTTCATCGTGCCGCCGTTGAAATTGATGGTCGCGGAAGCTCCGCCTATCTGAAGAACTTCAAAGACGCCGCCATTGAGATTGAACTCGCTCTTTCCATTGGCGGAGCAATCAAATGTTCTGGCCAGCACATGCGAATTGCCGGATATGCTCAGACTGGCAACTGAACCGGCGCCGTGTCCGAACTTAAAGTAGTTATTGGTGGCGATTTGCGCCGTAGAATCGTGGAAATTCAACTTAAGCGCAGCGCCTTCCTTCGCATGGGTGATGTACCCCGTTCCGCTGATGGCAAAAAGCGGAGAGTTGGTTACATTGAATGTCGAGGAAACCTTTGCCGCATTCATAAACCAAAGTATATCAGTGTCAATGTGATATCTAAAGGTGGCACCATTTACAACATTAATGATATTCGTCTTCCCCGTCGACCCCATAAAGGTATTTCCGCTGGTCCGTTTATAATGCGAATTGTCAAATATCGTATACGTGCCTTTTGCCCTTACATTGTACGGCTCCATGATTGGGTATGTTCTGGCCCCCTCGAGATTCCTGTAAATCAGGTATGAGGTAGCATCGATTGCGCATGAAGCCCTGTGAGCACTGAACGAAGCCTTTGAAAAATCAACGCCGTCATAGATGAGACGCCCAACCGAATTGGAGTCTGACGCGATAAATATATAACCCCCAGCAACCTGCTCCGTAAGTTTTGAATCCTTGCCAGTGATTAAAAACTCGCCGTATGAATTAGCTCCGTATCCGATTTCGGGAAGGTACCTGGTAGTATATTCCAACTCCGAATTCGCCGCCGTGACAAAACTGGTCGCCCCGGCACTGCCCCCGATATATATCTGATACTCTTGCGCCCATTTTGAATTCGAGACATTCATGATACTTGTTGCTTTGCTGGTGCCGCCGAACCAGCTTCCCCCCTGCTTGAATACAGAATTTACTATGCTTACTATGCCGGTTTTCCCCGCAGACGAAGATCCTGACATGCTGCTTAAGTTCGTGAAAACGCAATTGTTATAAGAAAGCATTCCGTTATTTACATAAATGAATCCAGAATACGATGGGATGTACACATTGTCAAAGGACATCGAAGTACCACATTGAACAGTTGTGGAGCCACCCGTTTTTATGAATGTGCCGTCCTCAACCTTCATATACGTATTGGCAGCATCTTTAGGCTCTGTATTTCCTACAACGATATTGCCCGTGTTTGTTGCAGCTACATCTTTCAAATACAGATGCGCATTCTCATATCCCGAAGCATACCCAAGCGCAGTTGCGCCGAAGTAGATACTGCCGCCCGTCTGTTCAAATGCTCCAGTCACACCACTGGCAATGCGGAAGGTACCAATGTTAAAATGAGCATTATTGGCCAATACAAAGCCTGGAGTACCATATCCGACATGAAACCATTTGCCGCCATAAAGCATATCAGTGTGATTGGTAACTCCGCACAGACCCTTGACGATGTTGTCGACGTCAGTAGCGACCGGCAATCCTCCGCCCCATTTGGAGGCATCGGTGTAAAGGCCCGGTCCGGTAAAGGTTCGTGCCGCGGCAAGTCCTACGCAAAAACAAACTGTCAACATCCAAAAGATTCTCTTGTTCATATCCATAGTCAATCCTTTCCTTAAGCCTCATCACTATTCCTTAAGCCTCATCACTATCGTATCTATCAAGTCGATAATACGAGAATGATGTCTATTTTAACACAAAATAAACACAGGAAAGCAAAAGATATATCAACTTTTTTCGTTTTTTTTTACCGATACCAACCGACATGCTTGAAAATCTGATACAATCAGCCACATAAAATTGTTAATTGACACTACGGGGAGTCATTCATGAAACGCAGAAATTTCTTGTTAGGGACACTTGGTGCGGTGGCGGCGCCGGCAATAACGACCGCAGCATCTCCCGCCAAAGCAAAAACGGCAAAAAAAGAAGAGGTTGTTTCCGTCGTAGAGCGTGAGGCCATGCCAAAAGAAGGTTTATTCTCGGTAAAACCACATCTCCAGCTGATGGGCGAACGAGAGGCCGCCGTGGTTTGGATGACCAGAAAAAAGGCGACCGGTTTTGTCGAGTGGAGTCAGGATGACGGTGCCACATGGACAAAAACCTGGACCGAGGAGGATGGACTGTTGGATGCCGGCTGCACGCTGCACCGGACGATTCTTTCCGATTTTGATCCAAGCCGCCCGATCCGCTTTCGGATTTGCTCGCAGGAAAACCCGTACATCTTCCCCTATCGTGCTGAATTCAAAGGCGATATCCAAAAGATGGAGTTTTCACTCGATCCGATTCTCCCCGCCAACGGCAAGGTCGCTTTTGCGATGTTCAACGATGTACACCAGCACTTGGAAAACTATCCCAAGCTGTTGGATCTGCTGCCCGCCCCGGTGAATTTCTCAGTCTTTGCCGGCGACATCATGAACCATGTCGATGATGAAGCAGGCTTGAGCCGCTATCTCCTGGCCCCGCTTTCATACGTCTGCACGCGCACCCGCGCCGCCATGTGGTATGTGCGCGGCAACCACGAGTGCCGCGGCCCCTATTCGCGCAAGCTGCGCAATTATCTGGCGCTTCCCGACGGTCACTACTTCGGAGCGGTCACGCTGGGCGCGGCGCGCATAGTGTTTATCGACACCGGCGAAGACAAGGAGAACACCCACCATGAATTCGAAGGCATCGTAGACTTCGACGCCTATCTTGAGCGCCAGATGAAATGGCTGAGAAAGGAGTTCGCCTCGGACGAGTGGAAGAATGCCAAATTCCGCATTGCGGTCATGCACATTCCGCCGGTGGGAACTAAAATGCTTGCAGGCCACGTCTACAACGGCGAATCGAACCGCATGCGCAAGATGACGGAACTGCTCAAGACCTCGGGACTGACGATTGCGTTTGCCGCCCACACCCATCGCTCGGGTAACGACGACGCCCGTCCCGACCGCCCGTATGTCGTAATTACCGGAGGCGGCAACGGAATCGCCAGCCCCGAAAAATCGCACTGGAAGATCGACGCGACGATTACCCACTGCCAGTACGACGCGAACGAACTGGTCGTCACCCAGGTGAATATGAAGGGTGAAAAACTGTTCGAACGCAGGATTAAGGCTTGATTTTCAATCGACCGGGAAAGAGCCGCCGCTGAAGCGACGGCTCTTTTTTTTATTTCCGCATTTTTATTGCAGCGCTAACAATCAGCGCAAAACCTACCGCCGATGCGGCATCCGGGATTTGCCCGAAGAAGCAAAGACCCAGCAACGCGGTGAACACGATGTTCATATAATCATAAACCGCTATCGAACGCGGCTCTGCCAGTCTGTAGGCGGCGGTTACCCCGAACTGTCCGATCGCGGCGCCAATACCTGCGCCGAGCAGAATTACCACCTGAATCCAGGTCATCGGACAATAATCCGCAATCATGAACGGCAACGAGACCATACACGAAAAGGCGCTGAAAAAGAGGACGACGAACGCACTGTCGACATCCATCCTTCCCAAACGATGGACGCATACATACGCCAACCCCGCCCCTAGACCGCCGGCGAGGGCGCAGACGGCGGGGAAAGCCTCGGCTCCGCGAAAACCCGGTTTCATCACCAGCATCGCCCCCGAGAATGCCAACAGCAGCCAAAATGCCTGTCGCAACCGGAGTCGCTCGCCGAGCAGCATCCATGAAAACAAAACGGTGAAGAATGGCGCCGTTTTGTTGAGCGTCATCGCTTCTCCGATCTGGATATGCGAAAGTGCGTAAAAATTCGCAAAGATGCCGACGGTGCCGAATACGCCTCTGGCCAGCAACGGCAATATAAGCGCACCGGGCGCATGCTTGATGCCGCCGGTGCGAAAGATCCGGGGATTTCCGGCAAATACCGCAGCGGCAATTGCCAATGCGACAACATTTCTGAAAAAACCTTTTTGAAAGGCCGACACCGCCCCGCCGTAATCGTCGCACAGCCTGACGAAGAACGCCATGACCGCAAAACCCAAGGCGCTGGCGAGAATGCATAAAATGCCCTTCTGACGGTTATTCATACTGACTGACTGTATTTTTTCTGCGCCGCTGCGGATGCGGATGTTAGCTCTCGAATATGAGCGACGCCGCTTCCCAATTGAGCATATCGTTTACAACTTCCTTGACATATCCGGCTCTGTTGTTTTGCCAGTCGAGATAGTAAGCATGCTCCCAAACGTCAATTACCAACAGAGGTTTTGCGTTTCTGCGCGTGATGGGGGTTTGCGCGTTGGCGGTACTCTCCACCGTGAGTTTGCCGTTCTCGAACACGAGCCACGCCCACCCGCTGCCGAATTGTCTGATCGCCGCATCGGTCAATGCCTGCTTGCAGTTTTGCAATGACCCGAAATCGCGCTCGATTGCTTTTTTCAACGCCGCCGATGGCTGTTTTCCGCTTCCGGCCGGTATTATCGATTGCCAGTAAAAATCATGGTTCCACAGCTGCGCGGCATTGTTGAATATCTGCTGTTGCTGCTCCATTGCCGCTTTACGCACGATTTCAACCAGCGTCATGTTCTGAAATTCAGTGCCGGAAATCAAACCGTTGAGCGTTCTGGCATATCCTGCATGATGCTTTCCATAGTGGAAAGCGATAGTTCGCTCCGATATTGCCGGTTTCAGGGCGTCGTTTGCGTACTGAAGTTTGATTGGGCTCATCTCCCGCCGCGGCGTCGTGCTTCCCGCGAATGCCAAGGCGCCGGCACTTGCGGAACTAGCGAGAATAGCGAATTGCCGTCTTGTAATATCCATAGCGATATCTCCTGTACTTTTGGCATCGGGATGGTGCTGGCCGGAATGCTCGGACCCGCACTGGCCTCTTGTAGAGCGCCCCGGTCAAATGCGCCGGCCATGCACACCTGCATCCCATGCGTGCTACAATTGTAACAATTCGCATTTTGTGAAGTCAATTGCCTGTGCCGAAAATTCAATTTCCCTCTTTTTCGCCCTGAATTTGACCCTTTGATAAAAAAACTGCTTTGCCGTGTTTGCCGCTTCGCTTGTTTCATATTTTTTGATATAATGGCGCCTTGTCAATCATTTGTATCTGGAGATTGCACCATGGGCGGCTTTTGCGGCGTTATATCTAAAGACGATTGCCTTACCGATTTGTTTTTCGGTACAGATTATCATTCTCATCTCGGCACGCACCGTGGAGGGCTTGCGGTGTTGAATGACGGCACATTCTTGCGCGAAATTCACAACATCCAAAACTCCCCGTTTCGCACAAAATTTCAAAATGTTTTTGCCTCGTTCAAAGGTCGCGCGGGCATCGGCATCATATCTGATACCGACCCGCAACCGCTGATAATGCGCTCTCATCTGGGAACGTTCGGCATCGTCACCGTCGGGCTGATTTCCAACATGGCGGAACTGGAAGATGAGCTGTACCTCAAACAGAAGATGCAACTCCAGTTCTCCACCACTTCAGGGCTTATCGGAGCTACCGAAGTCGTCTCCGCGCTGATTGCCTCCCAGTCCACTCTGCTTGACGGCATACGATATGCGCAAAGCAAAATCGAAGGCTCTTGCTCAATGCTGGTGCTGACCGAGGACGGCAAGCTTTATGCGGTGCGCGACCGTTACGGCCGGACTCCGGTCGTCATCGGCAGGAAGGACGACTCCTATATAGCTCTGCAGGAGTCGTGCGCCCTGCCCAATCTGGGCTACGCCTATGTGCGGGATCTGGGACCGGGTGAAGTCACTGAAATTACCGCCGAAGGCGAAAACACGGTAATTGCGCCCGGTGAGCAGATGGCGGTATGTTCTTTCCTATGGATCTACTACGGATATCCCGCATCGTCGTACGAAGGACGCAATGTCGAAATGGCACGCTACCGGTGCGGCGGCGCCCTCGCGCGGCGCAATCCGATTTCGGCCGATTCGGTCGCCGGCGTTCCCGATTCCGGCATTTCCCACGCCCTGGGTTACGCACAGGAGGCGGGGTTGCGCTACGCAAGACCGTTTGTGAAATATACGCCGACCTGGGCAAGATCGTTCACACCCTCAGACCAGCGGCAGCGTGAAAAAATAGCCTCGATGAAATTAATTCCGATTCCGGGGCTGATCAAAGACAAGCGGCTGGTTTTCTGCGACGACTCGATCGTCAGAGGGACCCAGCTTGAACATCAGGTACAGCGCTTGGCCGATGACGGGGTCAAGGAGATGCACATGAGAATCGCCTGCCCTCCGCTGCTGTATCCCTGCCGGTTCCTCAATTTCTCACGGTCGAAAAACGTCTACGATCTGCTGACGCGTCGCTACATCCGCGAGACCGAGGGCGAAAACGCCGACATCTGCCAGTATGCCGACCCCGGCAACCCCAAATACGCAGCGATGGTTGAGTTTATCCGCAAAAAGCTGGGTTTGACCTCTCTTGCATTCCAGCATGTTGACGACCTTGTCTCCGCCATTGGGCTGCCCCGCGAAAAGCTGTGCACCTACTGCTGGACTGGAGAGGATGTCTCGATGCCGTGCAGCTGCAAACATGGATGTGCGAACTGTCCCAGCAAGTGCGCTTCCGGCAAACGCATTTAACGAAAGGAACCGATTATGCTCATACGAACTCTGGCCTTGGCACTGTTGTTTTTGGCGCTTGACGCCTTTGCCCAATCTGCAAAACCCGCTCCGTCGGCCGGCGAAATCAACGCGCTTAAATCGGCCGATGATGAAAGCGACAAGAAACCGGAGAAGGTTTCAAGCCTGCTGAAGAAATCAAATGCCACGATGAACGAGGCGCAGGATGCGTACATTGATGGTGACATCAAAAAAGCGGTAAAGCTCTACCGCCGGGCGCTTCAGGAGATGATTGAAGTTGAAGAGCGGCATCCGACCCGCGCCAACAGCGCGGAATTTGCACCGCTTCGTTTCCGCAAGGCTCTTTGTGAAACTGAAATCGACAGAATCATGCTGGAGGAGGTCACCGCAAATGCAAGATCCGTGGCGGTAACCGACACCACCGAACTGGAAAAGAAGCGTGCAGAACGCAAGCTTGCCGCCAAGCAGCACAATATTCCAGATCCGGCGCATAAACTTTCTTCAAGAAAAAGCGCCCAGACCGCCACTGAAAAGAGTGCAAAGCCTGCCGTTGCAAAGAAGGACGACACCGTCAAGAAGAGCACCAAGGCCGAATCGATCCGCGAAAAGAAAACCGTAGATTCAGAAAAGATCAAGAATCTCGCCAAACCGCTCAAAGCCGAGGAAATTCCCGGCATGTTGGAATTCGCAAAAGATATGCACTCGATTGAAAAATTCGACAAGGCGACCGAATCGCTGATCCGAATCCTCCGTGCCGCCCCCGATCATAAAGAGGCCCGCTTCATGCTTGCGCTCATCCATGTCCAAAGCGGACATGGAGATGATGCCGTAATCCTCATCGAGGATCTGGTCGCTGATTATCCGAAAGACACTGCGGTTCTGCTGTTGGCGGCGGGTGCGTATGCTGCTGCTGGACAGAATATGACGGCACTGGACCAACTTGACGCTGCAATCAGAAATGAGCCTGCCCGTCCCGACGCTTATCGGAACATGGCGTGGCTGCTGGCGAAAATGACGCCGGAGAAAACCGAGAATGCCGAAGCGTACTACCGCAAGTCGGTAAAGCTCGGTGCGTCGCGCGACAAAGAACTTGAAAAACTGCTCGGCTTCTGAAACCTGGCGGTTTATCCGGGGTTGTAGCGATACCCGACGCCGCTTACCGTTTCGATTACCAACGCGCCGTCCTTGCCGATTTTCTTTCTGAGTTTCAGGATATACTGATCGAGAGTTCGGGTTGTACCGAGGTACTTCATTCCCCATATCTCATCCATGATGTAGTTGCGAGAAAGAACCGCTCCGGCATTGTCGTGGAAGAGCTTTAGCATATTCAGCTCCCGGTTGGAAAGTTCGAAGGTGCCGCCACCGGCGTCAGCGGAAGTCAAAGTCATTCCAACCGAATCGACCCAAGCCCCGCCGAATTTGAACGACACGCCTTTTGCAGCCGGAGACTTTGTCGTATTTATTCCGGAGCGGCGAAGCACAGCGGCAACACGCGCAAGCAATTCTGCAATTTTCTCGCCGAACGGCTTTACGATGTAATCGTCGGCGCCAAGTCCAAGTCCAAACACCTTGTCTTTCTCTTCCGATAATGCCGAAAGCATCATGATTGGAACCGATGGGTTTTTTTTCCGAATCTCCACGCATGCTTCGTACCCGTTTTTATTCGGCATCATCACATCCAACATAACCAGGTCCGGCTGTTCGGAGGCGTAAAGAATCACCGCCTCCGCGCCATCGCACGCACTGACAACCGTATACCCCGCCCCTTCCAGCACCAGGCGCAGGCCTTCGCGGATGTTTGTCTCGTCCTCGGCTATCAGTATTTTCGCCATGTTGCAGATTTCTCCGACTCGGCTATTAAAGTCCGCTCAATGCGTCCAGCCACTCTTCATCTGTCGTATTGTCCTCTTCGGGCACAACCAATGTCAACGATGCCGTTTCATTGCGGAAAATTTCCGCCGCCATGTCGCGAACGTCGCTCGGGCGCACCGCGGCGATGCGTTTAACCATTTCATCGGGGGATTCGCATTTGCCGTAGTTGAGAAAACTTCTGCCGTAATACGACATTTGGGCGGTGGCACTTTCAAGCCCCATGCGAAACACCCCGTTGACGAAGCGTATCGTACGATTCAACTCCTGCCGGCTTGGTGCGCGGGAACGCAGTTTTACCAACTCCTTTACAATCAGACGGATTGCCGCGCGCGTCTTTTTGGGTTCAAAACCACCGCAGATCGAATATGCACCGATTTCATCGAAGCACTGGGCCGCGGTGTAGATTGAGTAGCACAATCCGTATTTTTCGCGGACCGTCTGGAGAAGCCGCGAACTCATGCCGCCGCCTAGAATCATATCCATCACCCGCTGGTGGTGATAGCGCGAATCGTGGATTCCGATGCTTCTGAAAGCGAGAATCGCCTGAACCTGCTGCACGCGGCGGCGAACAACGGCAAGTCGGCGCGGCGCAATTGACGGATCGAAATTGCCAACCGCAGAACGGAAAGTGCGTTTGCTGAAAATTTTAGGTTCGCGCTCGATCAGACGGCAGGCGTTTCCGTGTTCGATTCGTCCGGCAAAAACGAACACGCACCGGGTCGAGACATACATCCGCGATTTGAAGGCACGCATCTTCTCCGCGCTCATGGCGTTCAGTGACTTGCTGTTTCCTACGATCGGCTTCCCAAGCGCATGTCCCGGGAACATCGCATTTTGCGACACCGTCATGGCCAGCGCATCAGGCTGATCCTCGTACATTTTCATCTCTTCAAGTATGACATCGCGCTCGCGATCGACGTCTTCCTTGCGGAATGACGAACGGAGAAACATATCCATAAAAACATCAACTGCGCTGTCGATGCATTCGTATGGTACGCGCACGTAGTAGCAGGTTCCGTCCTCACCGGTATACGCATTCATCGTGCCGCCCGCCCCCTCAATCTCTCTTGAGATGTCGGATGCGGACCGGGTTTCCGTCCCCTTGAAGAGCATGTGCTCGATGAAGTGGCTCACCCCCGCCTCACCAGGCTTCTCCCAGCGACTTCCGACGCCAATGAATATACCAAACGCGACACTTTGCGCAGTTGGAACGTTTACCGTTATAACCGTAGCGTCATTTTTAAGTTTTGAAATTTGCACATTGTCGCAGGACATTTAAGAGCCCCTCCTTGAAAACAGCGAAAAGCCGTCGCACCTTGGCGACGGCTCGAAGCAAAATCATCTCGGGTTTTACAGAATGACGATACTCGTCCCTTTAGGCGGCGAGCAGTCGACCACCCAATGGTACTGACCTCCGCACAGAAGTACGCCGATTGTCTTTCTGCCGGGATAGTCGCTATTGCTCTTCATGGTCTCGAAAGTTTCGCTGTTTCCGGTGCAAAGTGCGCGCCAGCCGTCAATTGCCTTATTGGAGTGGACATTGATTATCACCCGTGTCTTTTTTGCCTTGATCGAATTCGCTCCAAAGCTTGGTGTTACATCCGAATAGAAATTGAACACCTGAAGATCCTTGCAGCTATTGAATGCATTATCTCCAATAGTCTCAATGGGAGAATAAATTTCAACTGGACCGATGAATCCGCCGGCTGCCCCAAGAAACACGCTGTGGCTGATAGAAGTGAGTGCCTCACTTGCAATGCGCAAGCTCCCGGTCAAAACCGAACAGCCGTTAAAAGCAGAACCGTCACCCGTAGAGGTTAATTTATCTGACAGAAAAGGAGTGAACGATTTAAGCGCGTTACATTTGTAGAAAGCGTTTGCAGAAAGTTTTGTCATCTCCAGGGAAAAAACCGCATTGGTCAAACCGTAGCATCCCCAGAAGTTTTTATCGCTCGTAGCTTTACACTTAGGCAGATAGACATATTTGACCGCTTCATTATTTCTGAAGGCTTCTGATCCCATTGAAACTACATTTTCAGCCGTAACTCCCGTTATGCCGCTTGATCTGAATGCCGAGCTTCCGATTGAAGTTGCTTTCGGAAAATTGAATTCCGTTTTAAGCTTACTGCAGCCTTGGAAAATATATGCCGATATTGTAGAAATCGGACAGACGGCGGGACTGAACTCGACGAGCCTGGGACAATTGTAAAATGCCGAATTCCCTGCACCAGACAGGTTGTCCGAAAAAACCAGGCGGGTCAAGTTTGTGCAATCATAAAATGCTTGAGAATTGATATTGGTAACATCCGGTGCAATCAACGATGCGATATGTGTGCCTCTGAAACCACTCTGGTATATCCCATAGATTTTATAATCGGTGTCGGCATAAAAAGTGGAAAGATCCAAATTTCGATCCTCTGGCATCTGCACAATCGCACTACCCGAGTTATTAGAGTTCCCAAGCTGCAAACCGCCGCCAGCGGGCATTGGGTGCAGTTGTAAAATCCAATTTCCGTCAGATGCCTGTTTGGTTTGAGCATCATAAGTCCATGCTGCCAATGCAGACGATGCTACGCATAGCATAGCGGCAATACTGGTTATAACTTTCATAATATAGCTCCTTTGTTTCATCACTGTTGACTTATTATACTATCGCCTTGTTTTTTGTCAATCCCTTTGACCTGCAATTCACCGCCCCGACTGCCCAACGCATCGAGCATCTGCAATAACCTCTTCCGGAGATATTTCACGTGTGTGCGTTTTTAGCACAAATCCACCGGGATGCGAAAACAAGGCGTAGGGCTTATCGGCGCATTGACAGAAATCCAACTGCGGATCGTCGTTGCATCGCACGAACGACAGGCCTTCACCTCGGCTGTCAAACTGTAAAACGCATGCAGGATGCCATCGGCGAACCCAAATATCGGAACAGCGGGAAATCTCGTGTGCCTGACAGGCCCGGAAATCCGCCACCGTCAACCCGTTGACATCGAGATTGACCGCTTTTTCGCAGAGCTGGCTCCAGCATCGGATGGTCTTGTCGATTTCATTGGCAAGCCCCAATGCGACCTTCGCGCGGAACGCAGGGTCGTCGGCAAAATGTCGGATCACCCACTCGGAGATCGGGTTGGCGACAAGACCTGCTATTTGGTCGCCCGTACTGCCGATTTGCCGAGCGGTGGCAAATGGACCGATGACATCTATCATATTCCAGGTGTCGTACCATGGAAAGAGCATTTGCAGTTCCGCTTCAATCTCCAGCCACTGGGCTAGCAGCTTGTACGAACATTTCGGCTCTTCCTCGCGCGAACGCTGATGATGGTCGAAGTTCAGATGCGAAGGGTTGTATTCGAAACCGACATCGAGAACAAGCGTCGTTTTGCACTCCAGTTCTTCCGACGTCGGTTTTCTGCGCTCGATGACGGCATCGTGCGGCACGCCAAATGCATAGGCTACCGCGCATGACATGATATCGTCAACATGCGCCAATCCCGGGTGTACGATTATTTTCCGCACCGCGGCAAGTTGCGTGACTTTATCACAGTTCGCCATGGGAATGATTCCTTTTGCGGTGCGGTTACTGCTACAGCCAGTTCCAGAAGTACACGTAGCATCCGACAACCAAACCGAGAATGATTATCGAAGAGACTACATCGCGCCAGTTCCAGCTTGCGCGTACCTCTCTGCGGAAGTTGGCATCAAGACAGGCGAAAGTATAGCCATTCAAACGAGAAACATCGGACATGGGGGCGGTAAGTGATGCGACAATGACTATCACTAATGAAATTGCCAACAGGGTTCCGATGAAATAATAATCGGAGAACGAGACAATCGTACCGATGAATCCGCCACAATCCTTGCATAGCGTATTGATGGTAAGTTTTGCCATACCGAGGATGAATCCCAATCCCAATCCCCAGGTCGCGCCGCGCAAATTGCACCGCTTCCAGAATATGCCCAATAAAAATACCGCCACGATTGGAGCGGCAAGGAACCCCTGGACCGCTTGAAGATACTGATAAAGGCCACCGGTGGAGATCAACTTCATAATCGGCACCCAGATTATGCCAAGCACCGTTACCAGGATGGTGGTAATGCGCCCAACTTTGACCATTTCCGGACCGGAGGCATTTGGCTTGAGCTTCTGGTAGATATCGACGGTAAACAAGGTCGAAACCGAATTGAAGAGCGATGCGAGAGAACTCATCAATGCCGCGATCATGCCTGCGACGACCAATCCGCGAAATCCGGCGGGAAGCAGACTCTGCACCAAGGTTGGAAACACCGTATCGCCGTTGATTTCACCGTCAACGCGCAACGGAATGGAGATTATGCCGTGACGGTGCAGCGCGTAGCCCAGCATGCCCGGAATCAAAAAGAGAAACACTGGCAGCAACTTCAAAAACGCGCCCCACATCGCGCCGCGGCGGGCGTTGGTGAGATTGCGCGCCGCAAGGGTACGCTGAATAATGAACTGGTCGGTGCACCAGTACCAGATGCCGGAAGTTGCTGATGCGATGATCACCCCCAGCCAAGGCAAGGTGGGATGTGACAGCTCATGCCACAGAGAAAACTTTTTCATCGTCTCCGGGTCGGCGCGGATCGTGTCCTTCAGGACGGCCCACCCGTTGAGAATGGTACCTCCGTCGACCGAGGTCCCGAGCTTGTACAATGCGAAGGCGGTAATTGAAAGGGTACCGATTAGGATGATACCGGTTTGCACCAAATCGGTGTACACAACCGCCAGCAGACCGCCGAACGAGGCGTAGATGCCGGCCAACGCGACAGTTACGAATGCCCCTATCCAGAAACTGGAAATTACCGTATTGCCGATCGTTATGGAGATTTCGGGGAGCATCACCTCGAAAAAGAGGGCGCCGGCGAAAACCGTAACCGAAATTTTTGTCAGAACGTATGCCGAAAGCGAAACGAGCGAAAGAATCCAGCGCGCGCGCGGGCCAAAGCGCCGTTCCAGAAATTCCGGCATTGTTGAAACGCCGCTTTTGTAATAGAAAGGAAGAAAGACCCAGCTCATCATAACGATAATCCAGGCGTGATACTCCCAATGGCTCATCGACAGTCCGCAGGAGGCTCCGCTTCCGGCAAGACCGATAAGATGCTCTGAGCCGATGTTGGCTGCAAAGATTGAGGCGCCTACCGCCAACCAACCGACCGTGCGTCCGCCGAGGAAAAAGTCTGACGCGCTTTCCTGTTTGCGACGAGTGCAAACCACCACCAGCGCCAGCATTGCAAAGTACCCGGCGATAACCAACCAATCCCATACAGTCATCTTCATCCTCCCTTAAAAAAAGCGGGTATTTGAGATTGGACTCAAACACCCGCCTCAATCTCACATTGCGATTTTACACCAAATGAGCGCCGTCCGAAGGCTTGATCAGTTTGCAATCGGGCTCGTCGCCATACTTGGCTTTATACGCCTTGGTTATTTTTGCAATGATCTTCTTGGCTGCTGCAGGCTTGACCAGAAGGCAGCAGCTACCGCCGAATCCTCCGCCGGAAAGGCGAGCACCGAGGACCTCAGGGATTTTCTTTGCGGTATCGACGATGGTGTCAAGCTCGGGGCAGGAGTTCTCGAACCAAGTGCGGCTGGATTCGTGCGAATCGAACATCAGGGCGCCGAATCCCGCCAAATCCTTCTGGTCGAGAAGCTTTGCGCCGGCGATAACGCGCTCGTCCTCACCGATTGGGTGGATTGCGCGCTTTGCCTTTTCTTCATTGAGACCCTGCTTGTAAAGCACCCATTCGGCGGTCGAGACATCACGCAGGTGCGTGACCGGGTGGCGGAGTTTCTTGGCGAAATGCTTGGCGGCATCCTCGCAAGCCTTGCGGCGCGAAGCGTATGCGCCGTCGACCAATGCATGCTTTGCATTGGATTTGACCATCATGAATGCGACGGAATTTCCCATCTTGACGTTTTCGAATTTCAAGGTGCGGAAATCGGTCTTGACCAGCTGACCTTTCTTGCCGGCGAGTGAAGAGATTTGGTCGAGCAAACCGCAAGGGCATCCGGCGAATGTATGTTCGGCCTTCTGTCCGATTTTCGCCATTTCGGTAAGGCTCTTTTTGATTTTGTAGATTTTGCAGAGTGCGAGTACCGTGCACATTTCGAGAGCTGCGGAGGAGGAGAGTCCGGCGCCCAAGGGGATATTGCCGAGGAACATTCCCTTCCATCCGTGTTTAGCCTTGGACGGATCGCCGTCGAAGAGCCAATTAAAGGTACCGGTCACGTAATTCTGCCATGTATCGGTCGACTGTTTTGCGACGTTGTCGATATCGAAATCTACCTGTTTCATCAAATCGCCGGCGGTAAGGGAGCACGATTTATCCTTGGTGGGGGCGACGGCAAAAAACGTTCCCTGTTCGATTGCCGCGGAAAAAACGTATCCTTCGTTGTAATCGGTATGGTTGCCGAGCACTTCAATGCGACCTGGAGCATAAGCCACAACAGTTGGCGCAATGCCGTACTGCTTTTTGAATTTTGCCACAAGACTCTTGTAAACAGATTGATTTTGCATGGTTTTCCTTTCAATTTGCAGCAGTCGGATTTCACACGACTTTCCCTCGTAAAAATCCGGCAAAACATTTTGGACATTATCGTTTTTCGTCTCGTAAAAGTCAAGCTTGGAATATATGCCAACAATTGTGGTTGACGCGAAAACGATGATGATGATAAAATCATACCCGTAAAAACAATGACGAAGACAAGTGCGTCGTCGGCAACGCCTACAGAGAGCTGTCGTTCGCTGCGAGACAGTGGTGCCCGATGTCGTATATCCCTTCCGAGTTGGAACTCTGAAAATTAAGGTAGGTGTTCCCGTGAGGCTGCGTTAATGCATAGGACTTTTCCTAATGGTTAGGCGAGTCTGAAGAGGTCGGCAACATATCATTGTCGGCAATTTGAGTGGTACCGCGGGTTATCCCCGTCTCAAAGAAAGCTTTGGGGCGGGATTGTTTTTTCTCCACCCCAAAAATAAGGAGGAAAAAATGTCGGTATTACAAAACAATACGGAACAAAAAATCCGCGAAGTTGCCCAGCGTATCCAATCCTTACGCGAAGATATGGGCGTTTCGGCTGAAACCATGGCCGCTAAAATCGGTATCCCTCCAGAAGATTACCGAAAAATGGAGCATGGCGAACTCGACTTCAGCTTCACATTTATTCATAAATGTGCCGGTATCTTCGGTGTCGATATCGCCGAACTAATGGAAGGTGACGCCCCGGAGCTTACCGGATATACCGTCACACGTAAGGGCGAAGGTAGAGCCATCGCTCGTCGAGCCGGATTTGAATACAACCGCCTCGCGTATAAATTCAAGGATAAAATCGCCGAACCCTTCCATGTCGTCATCCCCTACTCCGAAGAAGCTCTCAACAGCCCCCGCCACCTCGCAAGCCATGCCGGACAAGAAATGGATATCGTTGTCAGGGGCACTCTGCGAATGATTATCGGCACTCATATCGAAACTTTGCACGAAGGAGACTGCATCTATTACGACAGCTCCATCCCCCATGATGAAATCGCTCTAGGCGGCCAAGATTGCGAGATCTACGCCATAGTGATGCCGCCGCGCAGCGGTGAGGCTAAACCACTGGAATACCACGAACAAATCCGCAGGTATATCCATTCAAACTTCTATCGTGCTGGCATCTCGCATCCCGTAGCTGATAAATTCGTCTCCTGCGAAACCGATGAGCACGGTTTGCTAAGCGCCGTCAATTTTCACAACGAGAACACCTTCAATTTCGCATACGACATCGTTGACGCCATCGCCGAAAAATGCCCAGACAAAATCGCCATGGTATATGTCGCCGATGACAAATCCGAGAAACGCTTCACCTTCGGCGAAATGAAAAAACGCTCGTGCCAGACCGCAAACTACTTCCGCAGCCTCGGCATTAAAAAAGGCGACAAGGTAATGCTTGTTCTCAAGCGGCACTATCAGTTCTGGTATTCCATCCTCGCCCTTCACCGCATTGGCGCAATCGTGATCCCCGCCTCCAACCAACTGGTCAAACACGACTTTGAATATCGATTCAAAGCCGCCGGCATCTCTGCCGTCGTTTGCACCTGCGACGGAAACGTCACCTCTGAAATTGACGCTGCCGTCGCCGCCATCGGCACTCCCTTGACCAAAATCGCCGTTGGCGAATCTCGTGAAGGCTGGCACAATTTCAACGTCGAAATCGAAGCATACAGCTCTAAATTTCCCCGCACCCCAGATACCGCCTGCGGAACCGAACCGATGCTCATGTTCTTTACATCGGGCACCACTGGCTATCCCAAAATCGCCATGCATGATTTCCGCTATCCGTTGGGGCATTATACCACTGCACGCTATTGGCACAACGTCGATCCGAACGGCATGCACTTCACCATTTCCGACACCGGATGGGGGAAGGCGCTCTGGGGAAAATTGTACGGACAATGGATGTGTGAGACCTCCGTCTTCGTTTACGATTTCGAACGCTTCCACGCCGAAGACATTCTGCCGATGTTCGCGAAATACAACATCACGACATTCTGCGCGCCACCAACAATGTATCGATTCTTTATCAAAGAGGATCTTGCAAAATACGACCTATCAAGTCTCAAATACGCAACCATCGCTGGCGAAGCTCTAAATCCGGAAGTATTCAACCAATTCAAGAAGGCTACCGGCATTGAACTTATGGAAGGATTCGGACAAACCGAAACGACCCTGTCGGTCGGAAATTTTGTCGGCATGAAAGCGAAACCCGGCAGCATGGGCAAACCCAATCCTTTATTCGACGTGCAAATCCTCAATCCAGACGGCACACCCACCGGGGTCGGTGAAACTGGCGAAATATGCATCCGTACCGGTGACTCTCGCCCGTGCGGTCTGTTCATTGGATACTATAACAACGAACAAAGCACAAACGCCGTCTGGCACGATGGATACTATCACACCGGCGATACCGCTTACATGGACGAAGACGGCTACTACTGGTATGTCGGACGCGTTGATGATCTCATCAAATCGTCTGGCTACCGCATAGGTCCTTTTGAAATTGAAAGCGTGATAATGGAATTGCCCTATGTTCTGGAGTGCGCAGTCACCGGTGTGCCGGACGAAATCCGCGGGCAGGTGGTAAAAGCGACCATCGTCCTGACCAAAGACGTCCAGCCATCCGATGAACTGAAAAAGGAAGTACAAAACTACGTTAAAAACCACACTGCTCCGTACAAATACCCACGCGTGGTCGAATTCCGCGACAGCCTCCCAAAAACCGTAGGCAGCGGCAAAATCAGGCGTAGCGAAATACGCGAACAGGATGCAAAAAAGAATCCATCCGCCTAACCTTCGCCTTCACAATAAAAAACATCCGTTTCGATTACCAGGAACGGATGTTTTTTTATCTTAGTCATCAACCGTTGTTTTGAGGTTTTTTTCCTGCAAGCCATCCATAATCATTTTCTGTCCTTTAAAGGGCTCGTCTTCATTATTCGTGAGAATAAGAGCCGAAAAACCTCTTCGCCGTCTCACGCCGCGCTAAAACCTCAGTAAACGACTCCGACCGGCTAACTAAATTCCTCAGCAAGAGCCGAAATGTTTATCGATGAATTTTTGCAGATCAACTTCCAGATGCGGAATGCCGCTCCTGATAATGTACTCTGCACAGAATTTTCTGCGGTAGTCTTTGCGGTTATGACTGAAGCGTCATCATATACACCTGCACCCTTCGCCTACCGCCAGAACACAACCTTGAAGAAGCCAGCCTCTTCCTCGTCATCATGCATTACGGCATACTCAAGCAACGCGCCTGGCCCGCCGTAGCGCACGCGCGAAGGCGGCTCAAATCGCTCGATCGCATCTATCGTACTTGTCCTCCGTAGCGCGCAGCGCGAAGGAGGATCGTCTCTCTGCGGCATCGCCATAGTCGCTACGCCATCATTTCTGCTCCACCTATGGGGCGATCCCCCTTCCCTCTTCGGTAAGCAAGTAACGTGACAACGAGGGAAAGGAAACGACGAGCTTTGCAAGATTGCCGCCGGGATCGAGCGAACCAAGGACAAGGGACGTGCAGTTGGCGAGAATCCAGCGATTGCGGGCGGTGGCGGTAGCGGTAGAAGCACGGGTAGCAGAAACAGGCGAAACGATCAGGAGGCGACCAAGGCCAACGGTAGCGCGCAACTCTTCAGGTACGGATTTCCACAGCGAACGGGCGAGAACAAGAATGATCGGCACCTTGCCGCGAAGAAGGAACTTGAGCACGTCCTTTTCCAGCGGACTCTGGAAGGCGCTGATGACGCACGTTTCGGTATCGCGAATCTTCTCCGCCCACTCGTAGCACTTCAGCACGTCGGCGGCCGAGATTCGCCGCGACGAAAGGAACGCCACCTTGTCCGGGAGGTCCAAGAGCGCCGCATTGCCGATCATCTGGAGGTTCGTCGTCATGTCAGATGGCAAAATAACCGCCGTTTTTCGGTGCGCCGCGGAACTCAATCTTGCCGGAATCCTTCAATGTCCGTACATATCGTTCAACAGTCTGAACGCTTTTACCGATCAAGGTTGCCAGTTCATTCGCCCGTTTCCCGGGGTAGGTCACGATCACGTCTAAAAGTGCGTTTACTCCCTCATTTACTCCCTCATCATTTGCACGTTTTACTCCCTCATCATCTAATGCGATGGATTGCCCCATCAGTCGCAGAAGCTCCTTCTGCGTCTCGCAGACGCGATCGCGAATGAATCGCACGAACGGCGCGGGAGTCCGTCCGGCCTTGTCCAGCGTCGCAATGTACTCATGACGGCAGATTGGCGGAATGATCGCAAGCAACCAACCGTCCCTGAGCAAAGCAAGGTTCATCAAAAGTCTGGCGACGCGACCGTTCCCGTCCCCGAAGGGATGAATGTAAACGAACTTCTGGTGGACAAGCGCGGCAAACTCGACAGGATGCAACCGCCCCTCGTTGGCCGCCATCCATCGGGCAAATTCCGCCATCAGCACCGGCACCTTCTCCGGCGCAGGCAAGATGCGGTGCGAACCGGAAATAAAGACCCGGACTTTCCGCCACACGCCGGCATTGTCCTTGTCGATTTGTCCGTAAAACAGGCGATGAATTTTGAGAATGTCATCCTCCGCAACCGGCTCGTCTTTCGTCAGCTTATAGAGAAAGTCGTATGCCTTCGCATGGCCTGTCGCCTCGTAAACATCCTTCAGCGGTTTGCCGCCGATGGTGAGGCCGTCCTCTATGACGACTTTCGTCTCGCTCTCGGTGAGCGAGTTGCCTTCAAGGGCGTTGCTCGTGTAGGTGAGTCCTACGCGATAGTATTCGCGCAACGACTTCAACGTCTCTTTCGGAAACGGCCTCAGCGCCGCAATCCTCGCGGCATAGATATCACATTCTCTGAACTCGCTCTTTTTCATTGGCATTTGCCCCTTTCAACAATTAATGAATGCCGGCTTGCCATTATTTTTTCTCTCCGCCGCCTGCACCAGATTCTTCATAAGTCTCGTCAACAACCGCAGTCAAACGGGCGATTGATGCCGCAGCGCTCCGCAGTTCTTCGGGAGGAACCTTCATGAGCTTATACTGGGCGACGCCTACCGGCCGGTCTTCATCGGAAAGCGCGTATTCGACCACGGTCTTATCCCGCGACTTGCAAAGAACCAGACCAACCGTCGGGCCATCCCACTCGTGCTTGATCTGTTTATCGACACAAGTCATGTAAAACCGCAGTTGTCCAAGATCGGCGGGCTTGAACTTGCG
>JAZQGX010000204.1:0-35795 GCA_045540275.1 Kiritimatiellia bacterium
ATATTCTATCCTTGAAATTAATGGTCAATCCATTTTAATAATGTAGGTACTAAAAATTATGAGCCCATGTTCACGTAAAGCCCGTGAATATGGGCTCAAATTGCTTTTTTTTGAAAACCTAAGTGGAAAAGTCGGGTTATATCATGTTTGCGTCAATAATCATAGGGGGTGAAATTTTTTTTGCTTTGGCGCTCGTCCGCTAACTGTTCAAATGGGGTAAACATTGCGGTCCAACTGCCAAACTGTAAAACTGTCACAACTTCCCCAACTTAAACAAAGTTTGCAAGTAGAGTCAGTTTGACAGTTTGCGAGTTTGACAAAGCGACTATTGCCGACTTATATCAAAATTGGCGTCTATAGCTCCGGCCCGCAACAATTTCATACAACCGTCGCGGTCAACGGAAATTACCGTTGAAGCGATGCCTCCCGGCGAAACCCCATCATCGACCAGAGCATCGGCGCTCAATCCAACCGCATTCAACGCCCCAAGCGCATCCACCGCTGGCATTCGTCCCGAAAGATTCGCGCTGGTCACTCGCAAAACTCCGCCGCACCGTTTCAGCAACTGAACCGTCCATGCATGTGCCGGCACGCGTAACCCTTCCGTCGTTCCGGCTGCATTATTCAACACAAGCGTTAACGCTCCTGGCCAAAAACGCCCCGCCAGTTCCCTTGCCTGCGCCGGCATATCAGCACCTAAAAAGGCTTCCACCGCTTCTTCATCTGCCGCAAGAAGCGCTATCGGCTTTGCCTCGTCACGGCCTTTTATTGTATACAGCCGTTCTACCGCCCGAGGAAAATCAGGATGCGCCGCCAGCCCGTAAACCGTATCCGTCGGTATCACCGCAACTCCCCCGGCAAGCAAAATACGAGCAACCGTTTCAATCCCGGCACTGTCGCAAATTACTTTTTCCATCGCTTAGCCCTTCCTGCTTCCTGACGCCTCCGGCACCGATACCGAACAATACTCCTTTTTTGGCATAACGATACCGCCCGGAGAGAAACACGCCGTCATCCGGAGTATATCCCTTTACCGGCGATACCAGATACACATTCCTGTATCGCTGCAAAAGCCGATCTAGTCCCTCTCCATTGTGATATTCGTACACAGGTATGATTTTACAACTCCGCGGAAATTTCCCCAAAGCGGCAGCGGCCTGCAGCAATCCAGAAACCGTCGTATCCGCAATCACCACATCTCCGTCCGCTACCGTCTTTGCCGCGCTCAAGACAAAGCGCTCCGCCGAATCCTCTCCCACCTTCCACGGCAAAATCCAATATGCGGTCTCGTTTCTAAAAGGGAGCTCTCTTGCCCGTTGCACCTTGAACGCACCTAATTGCAACGCCTGCGCCGCAATCATGGGCACAAAGACCGACGTAAATGCTCCCAACGCAAGCAATTGGATCGATTTCCACGCATTGATTTGCGCACGGGCAAATCCCAATCCGGCGAAGAAAGCGGCAAGATACAATGTAGGAAGAACAAATGTCGCCTGATCCGGCACGAAGTATCTGATCCAAAAGACGAAATGCAAAATCAGCAATGCCAAAACCGAGTAGGCGAAGAACCTTGAACCGGGCTTTGATGCGCATTTCCCAGTGCGGCGGGCAAAACATCCCAACCAAAGCGGATTGGCAAAACTGATTGCGGCCAATGCCATATTTGCGAGAAAAATCTTCATATTTGCCGGTGCAAGCGACAACACACGCGCTTCATATCCGTTGCCGAAAAGGAGACTGCGCAAAGTATCGGAAAACGACGCCCCGGCGCTAAGGCTCTTAAAGGCGAGCGACAAGATCGGCGATGCGCCGATCAGCCAAAACGCCATCCCCGCCCCGAGTGTGCCCAAGGCCAAAACCGGCGCCCTTCTTCTGCATTCGGTCACCGCAACGACACCGGCCAACACCGCCAAATCAATCAGCGCAAAATTGTGGATACCGAAATGCAAACCGTTGACCAGAAAAAGCGCAACTCCCGCAAGAGACGAACGCCGTCCGTTCTCAAGATAAAGCAGCAGCAATAAAAGTTCTGCCCCCATCGCCGCCAACGACCAGGTATAAACCTCGGCGACCGACGACAACCACCACATCATGTGACTGAGACCAACCGGGATCACAGCCAGAAACGATGCCAAAGACGACGAGGTGAAACGTTTGACAAGCGTAAAAAGCAATCCCAGCGAGAGCGCGGCTCCAATTCCGCTGAACGAGGATATAGCCCACAGTTTCAGCGACGGGGGGAAACAGGCGCTCCATGCGTTTGCCGCACAAATATAAATTGGGTGTGCTCTTGCCAGCCCTGTAAATCCAGCAATGTCGCCGGTTAAAACCCGCGCCTGATATTCACCGCTGTCCTGCCAGCTCAAACCGCGTTGCGCCAGCGACATGTACATAATCGCAAAAGCGGCGAATATCAATAACGGAGTGTACTTTTTCATTCGGCAAGATGCCCGGCGCTCTTATCGACAAAAATGAAATAGGCCTGGCACAGCGCCAATATCACCAGCAAAGGCAGAATTACCTCCAGCCCCTCCTCAAGCAGACTGAAAAGCGAGCGCACGGGATCGGAGAGCTGAACATGCAACTTCTTGCGGAATATTGAGGGCAAGCGGTCGAAGAACTGTATAAGAACGGTGGTACCACCCAAGAACGCAATCGACCAACACACCGGCTGCCGTTTGAAAAAACCCTTGAACAGCGGCTTGGCGAAGGCGAGCAAGGTCGTCGCGCACACAGCAATAACCACTATGAAGGTAAACAGCACTATCAGCCTGTCCGGGAGCGGATTGACCGGATTGGTGAGAAAACGCATTTTAAACGGCGTGCCGGTGGTTGCACCAGGCAGATTGGACACCTTCACCATCGCTTTGTGCCAATCCAGCTGCCTGGCTACCGCGATAAAGGTTATCAGCGAAAAATCAATCTGCCAAAACACGCGGCGTCTGCCTGGTGCCATCGGCGGAATCAGCCAGATGCACAGCAGCTGCAGAAAGAAGAAACCCAAGGTCGCACTTTCCACAAACGACATACCGTCATTGTCAATAAACCGGACAATCCACTCCTTGGGGCAAGGATACCAAATTCCCCAAACGGCAAAAATAAGCGCCAGCGCAAAGCAGAACAGAATTGGAGCCGCCAGATAAGAATTACGCGATTTTAAAAAGTCCATTCTCCGTCTCCCTATTTTTTAAACGCTTCTACCGCTTTGCGAAAACCTTCCGCCGACCGGCGAATCGCGTCTTCGTCGATTGTGCTGAAACTCAAGCGCATATACCCCGGACATCCAAATGCGCTGCCGGGCACCGCCAGAATGTTGAACTCGGAAAGCAAGGCGACAAATGCCTTGTCATCGCCGCCGGGCACCGCCGGAAAGAAATAAAAAGTTCCCCGGGGCATCACATACTCAATTCCCGCAGCGGTCAGAACCTCTGCCAACGCATTGCGGCGCGAGGCATAAACATCGGTATTAATGCTCTCTGAGAGCATGGCCGCCGCCAGACGCTGTCCGATTACCGGGGCATTGACGCTGCCCAGGGTGCGAACGGTCAAAGTCACTGCATTGGCCAACAGTCCGCCCTCCGGCATCTGAGGATTAATGCAAATGTAACCGACTCGCTCGCCGGCCATCGACAAGGTTTTCGAAAACGATCCGAGCACCAGCGCCCATTTGGTCAGCGGCAGAATCGGAGGAACTTCAACCCCGTCGTACACCACTGTACGGTACGGTTCGTCGCTGAGTAGGAAAACAGGACGCTCGCGATTTTCGTTGACTTGCTCGACCAACTCGGCGAGACGCTTCAACGTCTCGGAAGAATAGACGCATCCCGATGGATTATTTGGCGTATTGATCAGGATCACCCGGGTCTTTTCAGTGATGCTGCTCACTATCGCATCGATATCAGGCTGAAATTCGGGCGCAATCGACGGCACCGATTTCAACACGCCGCCAAAATGTCCGCAGTATGCCCCGTACTCAACGAAATAGGGAGAGGGGCAGATAATCTCATCGCCCGGTTCGAGGACCGCACGGAAAAATGCCGTCAACGCCCCGGCGGCACCGACGGTGCACACGACATTGGCGGCGGAGACTTCGCATTGCTGCTGTCTGGAGATAAATGCGGCGAGCTTTTCGCGAACCTCGGGCAGCCCGGCATTGGGGCAATAGCCCAGTCCCAACGGCTTTGACACCTTGTCCGCAAGAGCAATCATTTCCTCGCGAATGCATGACGGTGGCGGCAAATCGGGATTACCCAGGCTGAAATCGAACACATTTTCCGCACCGTGAATCTTGCGCAGTTCAATGCCCTTCTCAAACATTTTCCGGATCATTGAAGCACCGGCCATCTGCTTTTGAATCGAGTCGCTAAGTATTTTCATTTTGCACCGCCATTTTCCAGGAGACCGCCGAACCTGCCCCCCAAATAACCATTCTGCTTGAGCATTTTCGAACCGCGCGTGATTTTGCAGAGGCTCATCCCCAGAACATCGGCGATGTTCCGCTGCGTTTCGCCGGAGGACAGCCGCTTAAGAACAATCCAGCGCAAGGCGATATCCCTGCGCTCCGCCACCGTAAGCAGTTCATCCAAAAAATCCGAAAGTTCGCCCTTGGCCGCGGCCGCGGCCGTTTCATCAAGCACCTCGTTCCATGCTTTCTGAACATCCGGGGCGCTTGCCGCATTTCCGCTTCTACATCTGCCCGGCATAACCCATTTCCCGCAATAACCAGAAGTTCTTCATCCAGTCTTTCTCCACTTTGACCCAAAGGTCCAGCGATACTTTCACGTCGAATATCTTCGACAGCTCTGGCTCCGCATCGAGACGTACCGCCCGGATTGTCCGCGCCTTTTTTCCGATAACAATGAACTTCTGCGAAGGCCGATTTACAAACACCGTAACCCCGACCTCCCATTTACCGGGCATTTCCTTGATGTGGTCAACGCGAATTCCAAGCTCATGAGGGACCTCCTCGGTCACCCGCGAGAGAAATTTTTCTCGAATCACATCGGCAATAGCCAACTTTCTGGGATAGTCGGTTACAATATCCTCCGGGAAAAGATAATCGTCCGCAGGGCTTGCCAATGAAAAGAGCCGCTCCAAAAGCGCATCGCACCCACACTGCGAAACCGCGGAGGCTTCCACCCAGACCACCTCCTTGCGCCGCTGCTTCTCTTCCTGGATTTTCTCCCACAATTCGCGAAACGCCTTTACCGTGTCGGCATCACCAAGCGGATTGTCGGGATTGAGTCGGAAGCGGTCTGATTTATTCAGAACAAAAACCACCGGCCCGTCCTCGAAGATGACCCGACGCATCCAGCCGTCATCCTCAAGATGCGGGGTGCGCGAGGCATCGAAAACTACGCACAGAACATCCGTCCCCGCCGAAGCGGCGCGCGCCATGCGGTTCATCAGAGTCCCCAGCGTGCTCTCCGATTTGTGAAGACCTGGGGTGTCACGGAACACCAGCTGCCCGCGCTCTTCGGTCAGGATCGCACGGATCGTGTTGCGTGTAGTCTGTTGCACCGGACTTACAATACTGATCTTCTCGCCGACCATACGGTTGATCAGCGAAGACTTCCCCGCGTTGGTGCGTCCGACAATGCCAACTACGGCACATTTGACTTTTGGCTGATTCATATTTGGGAAAAATCAGATATCGAGGTTGGTGACATTAAGCGCATTGTCTTCAATGAAGCGACGGCGCGGTTCGACTTCATCGCCCATCAGCAATGTGAAAACGGCATCGGCGCGAACCGCATCATCCATTTTCACGCGGAGCAGGCGTCGCTTGGCCGGATCCATGGTCGTATCGAAAAGCTGATCGGAGTCCATTTCACCGAGACCTTTGTAGCGTTGGATGGTCAAGCCGCGGCGGCCGCGTTCGCGAACCGTATTGAGCAGAGCGACGAGCGAAGAGACGGGAACTGCATCGCCGTCCTCCTGTATCGCCCCGACATTCTCGCCTCCGCCCAGATAGTCACTGATGCCAAATCCCATGCCGGCCAGCGAATCGAACTGTTTCTTGAGCAGACCGGTGCGGAACATCTCAAGCCAGCGGAACGGCATTTGCTGCGTGGGATGGAACACCTGCTCAAGCGTCGACGGAAGATCGATTTTTTCGCCGATCGTCTCCTCCGCCGCGGCAACAATCGCTGCCAATTCCGCCTCATCCATCGCCCATGAAATCTTCGCGTCGGAACCGGAACCGGTCACGCACATGAAACGGGCGAACGCTCCGGTCTCGGGGTGGCAATGCTTCAGCAGTTCGCCGACATCGATACCGCGGCGGGTAAGCGGCGCGAGGGTCGACTCGATTTCCACCAGCAGCGACAGCATCGACCGGAGCTGATCGCCGGTCATTTCACCGGATTGCGACTTGAAGACCATGTCGTCCGTTCCCAGATAGAGCAGCTTCTCGGTGAGCTGTTCGTCGGAATCGATGTATTCCGAACGTTTCTTGCGGGTGATCTTGTACAACGGGGGCTGAGCGAGATACACATATCCGTGTTTGATCAGTTCGGGCATCTGCCGGAAAAAGAAGGTCAACAGAAGCGTTCTGATATGTGCTCCGTCCACGTCAGCATCGGTCATGATGATGACTTTATGGTAGCGCGCCTTGGCGATATCGAAGTCGTCCTTGCCAAAACCGGCGCCGATTGCCGTAATCAACGAACGGATTTCGGCATTGTTCATCATCCGATCGACCCGGGCCTTCTCAACATTGAGCACCTTGCCGCGCAACGGAAGAATCGCCTGCGTGTGGCGGTCGCGACCCTTTTTCGCCGAACCGCCTGCGGAATCACCCTCGACCAAATAAAGTTCGCATACCGCCGGATCGCGCGAGGTGCAATCGGCCAGCTTACCGGGCAGCGCGAACGAGTCGAGCGCCCCCTTGCGGCGGGTGAGGTCGCGGGCCTTGCGGGCGGCGACGCGGGCGCGCGAGGCGAGGACCGCCTTGTTGACGATGATTTTCGCCTCCGACGGATGCTCGGCGAAGTAGGTGGAGAGTTTTTCGCCGACAATGTTTCCGACGATGCCCTCGACTTCCCCGTTTCCGAGCTTGGTCTTGGTCTGACCTTCAAACTGAGGCTGGGGAACCTTGACGGAAACCACCACGGTCAGACCTTCGCGGATGTCGTCGGCCTCAAGAGCAGGGTCAGACGGCTTGAGCATCTTGTTGTCTGCGACATATTTGTTGACGGTACGCGTCAACGCGGCGCGAAAACCGGAAAGATGGGTGCCGCCTTCAATCGTGTTGATGTTGTTGCAGTAGCTCAGCTCGGTGGTGTTGTAGGCTTCGGTATACTGAAGCGCAACTTCACACTCAATGATGTCCTTGCTTCCCGAAACGTAAATAACCTCGCGGTTGAGCGGCTTCTTGTTCTGATTCAAGAACGAGATGTACTCAACAATCCCCCCTTGATAGCAATAGGTTTCGTCGCGCCCAGCCTCGGTCTCCGAGTCGCGGAAGCGAATGGAAACCCCGCGGTTCAGGAATGCCAGTTCGCGGAAACGTTTGGCGAGAATTTCCCACTTGAAAGCGCGACAGGAGAAAATCGAATGATCGGGGAAAAACGTTACAGAAGTTCCAGTATCGTTCGCTTCGCCGATAACCTCGAGGGGAGAGGCGACCAGACCGCGTTCAAAACGCTGACGGTGGAGTTTGCCGTCACGGCGAACCTCTACGATCATCCAGTCGGACAGCGCATTTACGCACGAGACGCCGACGCCGTGCAAACCGCCGGAGACCTTGTAGTTTGAGCCGTCGAACTTGCCGCCGGCGTGCAAGGTGGTCAGCACCACCTCCAGTGCGGGCCGGTGACACTTCTCATGCATGTCGACCGGAATGCCGCGCCCGTTGTCGGCAACGGTGATTGAGCCGTCGGGGTGGATGGAAACTTCTATCTGGGTGCAATAGCCAGCCAGAGCCTCGTCGATCGAATTGTCGATCACTTCGTAGACCAGATGATGGTAACCGCGTTCACCGGTATCGCCAATATACATGGCCGGGCGTTTGCGCACGGCATCCATACCCTCAAGAACCTGGATATTGGAGGCGTTGTAGGAGCCGTTTGAGAGAGCCGCTCCGTCCGGTTTGACGCTAGTTTCGTTTGTTTCTTCAGCCATCTTCGACCTCTTGCTTTCAAATCAATTTCAAAATGAAAATTATAGCAAAAAAACGTGACAATAACAAACATTTCAGCATTAAAAATCGCGCCGGAAAAACCATGCGTTCCGGATAGGATTACGGTGCGGATGATGAATTGGCAGTGTCATATCCCCTGCCTGTTCCCGTCCGGACATTCCCTTGCATCCGATCATGGGCTCGAATCTTTTTATTGATATTTGAATTTTTCTATTGATTTTCAAAAGAAAAAATACTATAGTCCAAACATACGGGTTTGTTCTTGACTTCTGTACAAGGGTTTATATCAAAACGAAAGGCTGGAAATGAAATCACATTGTTTGAAAGCATTACTTTGCACTCTCGTGTTCGCCGCGCAAGCATCGGACGCCGCCACTTGGAAATTCGAGTCGATCCAATCTGCCGCGCCGACCCCCATGTATCCGGCGACCAATCTACTTTACAAGCTGCAACCCAGCTTTTTCACCAACAATAACGCCAATAGCTCTGCCAGTAGCGCCAATGTATTAGTGAACGGCGCAATCCCCATAAACACCACCACCGGGGCGATTGCAATCAAAAACAACTCCTCCATCGGCTGGACTTTCGATGCAGAGCAGGGGGGGGGGTAAAACTGCACAGCATAAGAATTGCCACATCGTACAAAGACACTGGAAGATCACGCATCACCGTTGCAAAAATATGCATAAAAACGGTGCAGAGCGGCGACGAATGGCTTACGCTCGAAAACTCCGCCGCCTCCGACAATATTAGTGCCAATTCAAAATTGGGCGTTTTCTCGGACAACACCGGGGCCTTACTTGCCGATGGGGTTACCGCATTATTGATCGATTTCGGACCATCCCAGCAAAACAGTCAAGCTTATTACTCCGAAGTTGAAGCGGCAACCGTTGCCGAAGGACCGCTCATGGCCAAGCTAAGTGCCACATATCCTGAGTCTCTCGGCACCCTGAGTTTCACTCCTGAACTTGACGCTAACAACATGGTGTTGAAAGACTCGGAGCTGTCGGTTCTTGCAACACCGAAAGAAGGATACGAGTTTCTATTCTGGGAGGGGGATGTCGCGGAAGAAGACAAATACGAAAATCCCCTGAAGCTTACGATGGATAATTACAAAACCATCAATGCCGTATTTTCCGCCCCCTGGACCTATTCAGCCAACACTCTCACCGATGGGTACTGGAAACTGACGACAAAAACCGAGAACGGAGGTCTTACCATCACCAAAGCAGAAAAGCTTCTATCGTCCACCCCGGTTTTCGATTTGCGCAAGCCGATTATCGGCACCGACCTGCCGGTCAAAAGAAACAACGCCAACATTAACAATGACTCAACGATCAAAATAATGAAATTCGCCGACACGATGACCTACATCGGAGGTGCATTTTGTTTCCGCACCGACACTGAATTGACCGAGGTCCAGCTTCCGGCAAATCTTCAGTCGATATCGAAAAATGCATTCTACCAATGCTCCAAACTGAAAATGGTGTATCCGCTGTTGCCCGATTCGCTGGCAACCATCGACGGCGAGGCTTTTGCAGGATGTCCTTTATCCGGCAGACTGGAGGTAAACAACCCCGGGGTCACCTCTATCGCCTCCTCGTTCAGCGGCTGCTGGGGATTGAAGGAGATGGATTTTTCAAAAAGCAGCCTGACTACCATCAATCAATTCTGCTTCAGAGACTGCAGCGGCGTAACCAACATCTACTTCCCCGCGACACTCAATATTTTGGCAAAAGACTGCCTATACCACTGCAGTGCGCTAAGATCGGTATATCTGGAGTCGAAGCCCGCCACGATACATTTCGGAGCGTTGGAAGGAGTACCAAGTAGCATGCGTCTGGTGATTTTTGAGGACGATGACGACTGGATGGAGCATCTGGCGATATGTGAAACCAATGCGACCACACCTTTTGTCGCTTGGGACAATCTTAGCGCAAACACCAAGAAGCAGTACACCTTTACCGACACCAAGGCCTGCAAACCGTACGGAACGGTAAAACTGGGGTCGGCCTGCTCGACGGTGTTCGTCGCTACGCGCACGCGCAATATTCCCGGACTGCTGCTCTTCCTTCGCTGAAGTTGCTTCGCCAAAGACTCCGAAGGCGCTCCGGACGGAGCGCCTTTTCTGTTTGCGTAACAGTTTAAACTCTCGACGCGCCGGCTTATTGCGAGTATTCGGCGCAGGAATCCGGCGTTTCGTAAACCTGTACCGCCGCAACACGGACCTTGGCTGAAATCTCATTGAAGAAATAGCGCGCGAGATTCTCGGCCGTCGACCTGAACGGCAACCCGATCAACTTCAGACCGTGCCGCTCGATTACCGCCGCAATTTCGCTTTCCGCTTCGCTCTGGGTGTTGTAGATAAAGGCGTGATCGAATCGTTCAATGATGACGCTTCCTATACACTCTTTGAGATCCTTGAAATCCATGACCATGTCGTCGGAACCGTCTCCCGCTACCTTCACCAGCACGCGATAGGTGTGCCCGTGAAGATTTTTGCACTGCCCTTTATGGTTGGTAAGAAGATGCGCGGCGTCAAAACGGCATTCTTTGGTTACGGTAATCATGGAAGCTCCTTGCCTTTCAGCGATTGTCGACGCTGGACGGGGACATATTGTGGTTTGCAAAACGCATCTCCGCAAGTTTTGCGTATTTACCACGGCCTTTACAAACGAACGGATCAATTGAAATTCCGCCGCGCGGCAGAAACCGGCCCAAAACCTCGATGTACTTGGGATTGAGCAGACCGAACAGATCGTTCATGATTCTGTTTACGCAATCCTCATGAAACTCGCCGTAGTTGCGGTAGCTGAAAAGGTACAATTTAAGCGATTTGCTTTCAACGAGCTTTTTGTCCGGGATGTACTGAATGATGATATTCGCAAAATCCGGCTGACCCGTAACCGGGCAGAGCGAGGTGAATTCGGGGCAATTCAATGTGACCCAATAATCATTGGCGGGATGCTTGTTTGAAAACGATTCAAGCAGCGCCGGATTGTAGGTGTCGGAATAGACCGTTTTGCCCGAACCGAGTTTTTCGACTCCCTTCAACTCATTTGCATTTCTCGACATGATACAATCCTCGTCTTACGATAAACTTCAAGCTTTTTCCTGCCATTTTTCCCGGTCGACCGGAGCTTGCTCTGCGCCGAAAACGCGACGGAGCGTACCGATGCCGTATACCCAGAGCGTAATCCAGCACACCGGCACATGGTATCCCCACGCCGCATCCCTGCGTCGCATCCAGCCAATTGCGCATTGCACCAGCAGCGGCAGCAGAAGCACCGTGCACAGACAGAACAGGACGATACCCGCTTTGCGCTGCCGATTCCAAGGATACGTCCGGCACTTCTCCTGCGAGAAAAACAGGAAATCGCGTATTCTCCGCTTCTGCTTGCGGACGAAATCGGACAGGTGCGCGCAATACAGATGAACGATTCCTATCTTGACCTTGGCCACTATTCCGCGACCGGCCACCGTTGCCTGATGCACAATGTCGATATCGAAAAGATACGGCTTCCAATTGGTGCCGTCAAGCAGGATGCGTCTGAACATAAATCCGTTCGCCCCAATAGTGGGCAGCGCATCCTCGCTGAGACGCACTTTGATGTAATCTCCGCGATCCTCGCATTCAGGACGCAACCCCGTCCATCGGCCGGTAATGGCGCATTGCCGGTCGTAGTTGCCGGTGAAAAGGCATACCGGATCGTTCATTCCCAAAAGTGCAAAATATCTGGTCGGCGCCGGGTCGGATTCGCGCACCGTGAACTCCCACGGTTCCGTGGCGATGATTTCCGCATCGGAAAAAGGAGCCAGCATCCGCGAAAGCCAATCTGGAGACGGCAAGATATTGTCACTGTCCACAAGCGCGATTATATCGCCGTGCGAAGCCTCAATGCCCGCAGTTTTTCCCGCCTCTCCCGTTTTTAAGGGGTTTGAACAAATCACGTCCACCCCCCTATTCCTGCAGATTTCAAGCGTCTCGTCCGATGATCCGGCGTCTGCGATGACGATTTCGTATTCAGAACGGGGATAATCCTGCGCAAGCACCGCATCAAGGCAAGCGCCAATTGTTGCGGCGGAGTTCAATGTGGGGATGACGATAGAAACCATTGCCGAATTCCTTCCATACTATGAGAGCAGACCTCGCGGCGAGTTTTCGCTATCGTCCCACCAGGTGGGCTTTTTGACCGCCAGACGGGAAATACCCTTGCTGGTCATCTGCACACCGCGGGCTCCGACTCCTTTGATCAGCACCTCGGCGGGAGCAAACTGCTGCTGGTGTATGCGCTGCGCTTTTGCCGGTTTGTACTTCACATACAGCACCTCCGGCGTCTCCTTTTCCAGAAGCAGCACCTTGCTTTTGGGCGGAGCCAGACGATACTCTTTGTTTTGAATCGCGCCGCCGAAAACGAATCGCTTGATGTAGGTGAAGCCGTAGTCGGGTTCGGTGTAGACACAGGTAAACAGCTGCTCGCGGTTGAAAATCATGCAGCAAAGCAGATTCTTGTCGACAAAGAATTTCTCCGGCGGAGCCATGATCTTCCATGTCCCATCCTTCCAAACACACAGCAGCTTGTCGAGCGAGGAGCATTTAAACAACTCTTCGCCGCCGCGCACGACCGTGCCGAGATAGCCGTTTTCGGCATCCAGCCGGATGGACAGTTCATGGGCGGTGATCGCTCTGACATCAACCTCCTTAAACGGCTGCCCAGCTATCAGAGTGCGACGCGGATACTGCTTGCCGTAGGTTTTTATCAATGCTTTCAGATATTTGATGACATAGCTCTTCAAGTGCGCAAGGTTGTTGTTGACCTCGGCCTCTTCAGCGAGAATCGTTTCGATCTCTCTGCGGTTCTTCTCAATGTCGAACAGCGAGATTCTGCGGATAGGAATCTTCAGCAGCCGTTCGATATCGTCGTTGGTAATTGCATGGCGCAATTCACCCGCGAACGGAGCGAAGCCGCTCAACACCGCTTTCTGCACCCCTTCCCAGGTCTTTTCGTTTTCGATTCGCTTGTAGATGCGCTCTTCAACGAATATCCGGTCCAGAGTTCTGGCATGGAACTCGGCGTCCAATTCCCCGAGGCGGATTTCAAGCTCCGCGCGCGACAGATCGAGCAACCGCTGTACGTTCTTCGCCAATATCTCCGACACGCCAAGTTCGGTGGGACGGCCTCCGTCCAGCACCACGGGCCGCGAAGAGATGCTTTTTTCGCAATCGGTGAAGGCGTAAAGCGCGCTTATGACCTTTTCCTGCACCGCGCCGGTTGCTAGCACCAGTTCGATTTCAACATTCTTCGCCGTCAAATCGTGAACCTGACGTACCGCAACCTTCTTCTTTCGCACGGCATCTTCAATGTCGGAAATAAGCGAATCGGTGGTCTCGCCCCACGGCAGCTGGGTGATTACCAATTTGTTCTTGTCGCGCTTTTCGATTACTGCGCGAAGTTTGATCTTGCCCCGTCCGTCGTTGTATTCCGAAACGTCCATCAGGCCGCCCAACTGAAAGTCGGGATAGAGGCATACCGTTTTTTTCTGGAGAATATCTATCTCCGCCTGCAGCAATTCAATGAAATTGTGCGGCAGAATCGAAGTTGAAAGCCCAACCGCAATACCGTCGGCGCCAAGCATCAGCAGCAGCGGTATTTTTGCCGGCAGCAGCACCGGCTCTTGATTTCGACCGTCGTAGCTGGGGGTAAAACGAGTGGTCTTTGCATTGAAAATCTCTTTCCGGGCCAAATCGGTCAGGCGACATTCTATGTAACGCGATGCCGCGGCGGGCATTCCCGTGTAGAGGTTGCCGAAGTTTCCCTGCCCCTCAATCAGATATCCGTTCCCCCACAACTTGTTGGCCAACACCACCAGGGCATCGCCGATCGACGCGTCTCCGTGCGGATGGTATGCCATCGTATGGCCAACGACCGTTGCAACCTTGATAAACGCTCCGTCATCCTTCTCGTGCAACGCGTGCAAAATACGGCGTTGCACCGGCTTAAGTCCATCTTCGATGGATGGAATGGCGCGCGAGCAAATGACATACCCGGTGTACTGGAGAAAATTCTCATCCATCAGGTCGCGAAGCGGACCTTGTCCGGTAAGATTGCCGTCTACACTTTGAGTATTCGCAAATATGCCGTCGCCGGCACCGGAATCATCCGGGGCCGGCGTGGCAGGAGCTTTTGTCTGGGCCGGTTTTTTCTCGGTCTGAAAAAGCTCCATGTTTTCGAATAAACTCTGAGGTTCTTCGTTCTTCTTTCTCATTTGCCGATTGCTTTGCCTTCAAGTTCGCGTGCAACCATTTCGGCGAAGTCCTTGACCGCCTTGTCTTTGTTGGCGGCCAGCGAACGAACGCACTTGGCCTGGCAGGGCAGACCGCACCAGCGGATCTGATCCAGGAACCAGTTCGTCACTTCCGGCTCTTTGGCGTTGGCGGCGAACTTGAGCAGGCTCTTGGTCCAGAGCTCGCGGGGCCCGGCGACCTTTGCGCAATCTTTTTCAGAACTGCCCCAGAATTTCCACCATGGCTTCCCGGCATTTTTGCAACCGCCGCACGAAGGCAAGGTCATGACATACTGGGAGAGAAATGCGATTTCGACAGCCTTCAAAGGCTCGGTGCCGAATGCGGGCATAACCCATGCCAACTCGGCGTCGATTGCCTTCTGTCCACCCTTGAAGAAGTTCTCAGCCCACTGGGTGGTGAGCTTGGAGAGTTCATTGGTGTGGGTCTTCTGCCATTGGACCGCCGAAGGGGCGTCGCCCGGTTTGGCAGGTGCGGGGCGGATATCCAAAATCTCCTGATCCTTGGCGAACACCGCCGCAGCCAGAGCCATCATCGCAACAATAACGATTTTTTTCATTGTCTTGAATCCTTTCGCTGAAACAGTCCTATTTCATCATCTCTTCATGCCAAGGCGAGCGCATCGACTGATAGAGGAAGCGGTTCGCGGCATCATCGTTGACTGCGACCAGCTTGTCGGGATCGAACTGGAATCCGCGGCCGAGACGCTCTGCGGCGATTGCGAGGTTGAACATCGTGCAGGAACGGAAACCGTTCTTCTCGTTGAGCGCGAACGGCTTGCGGGTCCGGACCGATTCCATGAAGTCGGTGATCTGAGGAGCGGGCTCCTTGAGACCAGCGATAATCTTCTCGGCGTCGAGATCCTTGCCGTCCTTGTCAACGAGTCTCAAGGTCTTGAAATTGCCGCTACGCTTGTAGACGCACATACCGTTATCCATGCTGCGGAGGAGCGGCTCATCCTTGAGCGACGCATCGCCGTCGAGAATCACCTCGGTTCCGTCTGCATAGGTAAGCGTGATGCGGTCGAAGCGACCGACGACATCCGGGTGCTGTTTCGGTCCGACATATTCGACCTTGACCGGGCTCGTATCGTCCTTGCAAAGGAGATACTGCAGCGGATCGAGGTAGTGCTGGGCCATATCGCCAAGACCACCCGCATCGTAGTCCCAGTATCCGCGGAAGGTATCGTGGGTGCGATGACGGTTGTAGGGTTTCCACGGTGCAGGTCCGAGCCACATATCCCAATCGAAGGTTTTGGGAACGGGCTGCGGCTGAAGATTAACCTTGCCCGACCAGAAGAACTTCCAGCTGAAGCCCTGTCCTGCGCCGAACACGCACTTGATGGGGCCTTTACCCAGCAAGCCGTTCTCCACGACCTGGCGGATGGGCTTTACTTTTGTGCCGAAGCCGTAGAAGTTGTCCCTGAAGCGGAACCAGGTGTTGATGCGGAACATACGCTTGTTTTTCGCGATCGCCTCCATGACGCGGCGGCCTTCGCCGACGGTGCGGGTCATGGGCTTTTCGCACCAGATATCCTTGCCAGCGTTGGCGGCCATCACGCTCATGCAGCCGTGCCAGTGCGGCGGCGTGCAGATATGAACGACATCGACGTCCTTGTCGGCCAAGAGTTCGATGAAGTTCTTGTACGCCTTGATTTTACCCCACTGCTTTTCGGCGCGCTTCAGGCCGTTGGCGACGCGAAGTTCGTCCGGATCGCAAAGACCGATAAGGCGCGAACCCTGGTAGGGGAGATGGTTTGCGCTGTGGGCGATACCGCCGAAACCGATCAGGGCGCGGGTAATTTGGTTAGAAGGGGTTTCGTCTCCGAACAGCACGCGATACGGCGCAATCGAAAACGCAGTGAAGGCCGTAGACGCCTTGAGGAATTGGCGACGGCTTGAATTTAGCTGTTTCATGTGTTGACTCCTGTTATGGGTTAAAAAATCAGTTGCCGGTGCAACGGCGCACCGCCAAGGCTATGTCGGCCACGCGATTTTCGCCGGCCTCCCGCTCAACCGCGAACGCGCCTTTGTAGCCCGCGATCTCCAATGCCTTGAAGAAGGCTGCCGGCTGCACTTCACCGTCTCCCCACGGAACTTCGGTTCCCCAGGTTCCGGGCGTTTTGGTGAGACATGCATCCTTGATGTGGACATGGCGGATCCAAGGCGCAAGCAGATGAATCGCCGCCACGGGATTGCCCTTGGCGTAGAGTATCATGTTGGCGGGATCGAAGTTTACTCCGACTCCGGGGACGGTGTGAAGGAACTTGACCAGATCCGCCGCAGTCTCCTGTCCCGACTCGAGGATCAGCTCCACGCCGGAATCGGCGCAGACATCGCGAATCCACTTGATGCGGTCGGTGTACTTTTTCAGGTATGCGGCGTCGCTCTCGTCGAGAAATCCCGCATGAAGCGAAAGGTACTTGGCTTTCCATCCCGCGGTCAGCTTGACCGCGTCGCGAACGAGCTTCTGGACTTCCGGCCAATGTTTGTCGGGAACGATGCCGCCGGTGGCGCGGATTGTTTCCAGCGTCGAGTAGTCCTCATGATTGAAGGACAGCATCGTTGCCGAAAGAATCCACTCGCCAGAAGCGAAACGTGCTTCAACCGCTTTGCGCGCATCGGCGCTCTCCGCCTTGCCGTGACGCTCGTCACCCTGCAAAAACGGCTGCAGCGCCAAATGGATGCGGCGCACCCCGATCTTGCGCATCTGGGCGGCGACAGTATCCAACGGCTTCTGGTACGACCAGCTGCACACTCCCATGCGCGAGGCGTCGACCAACGCCCGCGGGGCGGCGGGAGGTCCGCACTCCGGCCCATTGCATTTAAGGGAGCAGCACCCCGGCACGGCCGCCGCTGCGGCCGCGCCAAATGCCATTTCGTAGAATTCTCTTCTTGTCAGCTTCATGCTTCTCTCCGTAAGACCGACTCCGGTCAGGGCCCGATTACAGTTCTTTGATGAAGATGTTGCGGAACTCGAGCGGATCGCCGTGGCACTGCAGCTCGATCTGTTCCACCGGGAAGATCGGATTCTTGCGATCCCAGTAGTTTTCAAGCACCGTGTTGTCGACGACCAGTTTGCCGTTCAGCTTGACGGTAACCTTGTCTCCGACCATTTTGATGTAGAAGCGGTTCCAATCGCCAATCTGGTTGTCGGCGATGCAGAGTGCCGAACGGGCATTCTTCTGGTTGTTGTACAAACCGCCCGAACCGGTCTTCCACTGATTGTGCGGATCCCAGATCTGAACCTGGGGCGAGCCGCGCAGGTAGAGTCCGGAATCGCCGCGAACGGAGAGCAGACGCCAGTCAACCCACATTTCAAAATCTTTGTAATCCTTGGCGGTAGCCAGCGAATAACCACCGCGGAAACCGTCGAAGAAGAGAGTTCCGTTGTCACGGAAGTGCCAGTGCTTGACCATCTGCTCATCGGCGATTTTCTGCATCTCTGCACGCTCTTCGGCGCTTGCGGCCTGACGCGTGCGGGGATTGTCGAATCCCTTGGAGGTGGTAACGCCTTTCCAGTTGGTGAAGGTCTTGCCGTCAAACAGCTTGACGAAGCCTTTCGGGCAGGCGGTTGCCGCATCTTCGAAATTGTAGTCTTTCGAAACTTCTTTGACGCGGATGTTGCGCCATTTGACATTTGCGCCATGACCGCACCATGAGATCGGCCCCTTGACATTGTGCAGACCGGGATGCTTTTTCTTGTCCGGGGTATCTCCGTCACCCTTCCACTGCGAGATGTCGGCATCGACAATCATGATACCGTTGAGGATGACCTGGATTTTGCTGCCGATGGCGCGAACTTCCTGGAAGTTCCACTGTCCGCTCGGTTTGAGGTAGCTGCCGTTTCCGGCGGTACCCTTCATCGCCTTGCCGTTGGCATCGCGCAAAGCCGGAACAATGCCGTAGATCGAGCCGTGGTACTGATAGGGGGCGAGCTTTTCGGTCTTGGTCTTGCTGTCGAAGTACGAAGATCCGCCGTCGTCAAGAATCTGCAGCTCCATGCCGTAGTATGCCGCATCCTTGCCGCGAACGCTACGGATGCCCAAACCGTTGTTGGCGTTTTTGGGAAGTTTGAACTCGAAACGGAGAATGAAGTTGTCGTAATCTTTCACGGTGTAGAGGTTGCCGCCGCCGAGCGCGGGATCCATTTCCAGAACGCCGGGTTCTTTAACGACGTAGGCGGGGTTGGCGACCCAACCTTCGGTGTTAGTCCCGTTGAAGATTGAAACAAATCCTTCTTCAATCGTTTCGCGGTGGCATTGGGGCTTGGCCTTGTCGCAGCACACCGTACCGCAACAACCGACCAACACTGCGGCGTAGGCCGCGCAGGTTAGCATCTTTTTCATGGTTATTCCTCCTGATTGGTTTATTCGTAACACTCTTCCGTGCACACCAGATTTTCCATGATGTACGTACGCCGCGCCGGCGAATTCGCCCCCATGTAAAAATCCAGCGTTCTCTCGATTTTGGTATCCTCGGTGCTGACCACCGGGGTCAAACGCATTCCGGGACCGATAAAGTCCTTGAACTCACTGGCGTTGAGTTCCCCCAACCCCTTGAAACGGGTGATTTCAGCCTTCTTGCCGCACTTGGCAATCGCCCTCTCCCGCTCCTCATCGGTAAAACAGTAGTACTGCTCTTTGCGGTTGCGGACACGGTACAGCGGAGTCTCGAGAATGAATACGCGCTTTTCGTCGATAAGCGGCTTGAAGAAACGCATGAAGAACATAATCAGCAGATTGCGAATATGCAGCCCGTCCACATCGGCATCGGTTGCGAAAATAATCCTGCCGTAACGAAGATTCTGAAGGTTGTCTTCGATGTTCAACGCCTTCATCAAATTGAAGAACTCTTTGTTGTTGTACAATGCGTCGCGGTTCTGTCCGTGGACATTGAGCGGTTTGCCGCGAAGGAAGAATACCGCCTGCTTCTCTGCATCGCGGCACTGGGTCAGCGTTCCGCCGGCGGAAAGTCCCTCAGTAAGGAATATCATCGTATCCTCACCCCACCCCTTCTTGTCGCCGCGCTTGTCGAGTCGAAGATGGTCTTTGCAGTCCTTCAGCTCCGGAACGCGCACCGAAACCGCCGCCGAACGCTCACGCGCCTTTTTCTTGATCGAATTCAGCTCATTGCGGAGTTTCGAAGTCTCGTCGATTTTGCTGACGAGCTTGTCCGCCTCCTCCGGAACACGATGGAAAAGCGCCTCCGCCGCCTTGGTGATTTCGGCGACCAGTGCCGCGCGGATTTCGGTTGAGCCGAGCTTGGTCTTCGCCTGACCTTCAAAAACCGGGTTCTCCATCCGGATGGCAATCGCCCCGATAATGCCCTCGCGAACATCGTCACCGCTGAATTTCTTCTTCGAATAGGCGTTGATCGCTTTGGTCAATCCCTCTTTGAAGGCCGTAAGATGCGTTCCGCCCTCGGTGGTGTGCTGACCGTTCACGAACGAATAGTACTCTTCGCTGAAACGATTGGTATGGGTAAAGGTGAACTCAAGCATCTTCGAGCGGTAGTGGAACGGCACATACAGCTTGTCGAACTGGGCCTCATCGACGATCAGGTCGGCCAAACCGTTTTCCGAGACGATCTTTTCTCCGTTCAGGTAGAGGGCGAGTCCAGCGTTCAAATACGCATACATGCGCATTCTGCGCTCGATATGTTCTTCGCGGAAACGGTAATTCTTGAATATCGCAGCATCGGGCCGGAAGCGGATAAAGGTTCCGTTGCGCTCGCCGTCCTTCACCGTGCCGCGCTTTTCCGACTTGAGCTTACCGAAAGCGAACGACGCCTCCGCAAACTCCCCGTCACGCACCGAACGGATGAAAAACTCTTCGGAAAGAGCGTTGACCGCCTTGGTTCCGACTCCGTTCATACCTACCGAAAACTGGAACGCCTTGTTGTTGAACTTGCCGCCGGTGTTGATCTGACTGACACATTCGACCAGCTTGCCCAGCGGAATGCCTCGGCCGTAATCCCTGACCGAAACCGTCCCGGTATTGTACTCAAGCGTCACGTCGACGCGCCGTCCGCACCCCATGATGAACTCGTCGATCGAGTTGTCGACAACCTCCTTGAACAGGATGTAGATACCGTCATCGTAACTCGAGCCGTCGGAGGTGCGTCCGATGTACATACCCACGCGCAACCGGATGTGGTCAATCGCGTTAAGATGCTGGATGTCGTCCTCTGTGTAACCGGTCTGAGCCATACCTGCTATTCCACTCTGCGAATCGATTCAATTACCACCGGCTCGACCGGAACATTCTGGTACCGGCCGGAATCGGAGGTGCGGACCTTGGCGATGGCATCGACCGTATCCATTCCGGCAACCACCTTGCCGAAAACGCAATACCCGTACGACCGCGGGGTCGGAGCCTGGAAATCCAGATACAGGTTGTCGACCAGATTGATGAAAAACTGGCTGGTCGCGCTGTCTACCACCCCGGTGCGCGCCATAGCCATCGTTCCGCGCAAATTCGAAAGTCCGTTGTTCGCTTCGTTTTTAACGGGGAGCTTGGTCTGCTTCTGCTCCATGCCGGGGGTAAAGCCTCCGCCCTGAATCATAAACGAATCGATGACCCGATGAAAAATCGTCCCGTCATAAAATCCGGAATCAACATAAGATAGGAAGTTTGCCACCGTAAGCGGCGCCTTTTCTTCGTACAACTCGGCGCTGATTTCGCCTTTATTTGTTTTGATTATGATTTTTTGCATAATAATCCATCCGCTGCATTGCCACAGCTGGCGTTCCCTACGACATTATCTAGTTTAGATAATACCTTATTTAAGCCGTAAATTCCAGCAAAAAACAAGGGGGCGGGCGAACATCCTTCTGCTGGAGATGTTGTAAGACCTACATTCCCACCCTCCCCGGCTCGCGAGGAGGCGCACGCCATCAATCACCGGCGATTTCCTCGTCTGTAAGATAGCAGGCCGGATCATCTCCCCACAGTGACCCGGAAACCGCTTCGGCGCGGGCGCGGAAGTTGCCGTTGCAGATATTCAAAAATCTGCATCTTTTGCATCGTCCCTGCAATAGTTCCTTGCGCGAGCGGAGTTGCACCAGCAGCGAACCCGGAGCGGGATTGCCCCAGATTTCGCTGAACGGTTTTTCCAAGACATTGCCCTGCGGATGGTTGCGCCAAAACTGATCCGGATATATGGTGCCGTCCCAGCCGATGCAGGCGATTCCCAATCCGGTGCTGTTGCCTCCATTCATCTGCAGCAGCTTCCAGACCTCGTCCGCTCTGGGATCGCCGTCCGCCTTCATCTGAAGGTACAGAAACGGACCGTCGCAGTGATTGTCGACGGTAAGCACCTCGGCAGGGAAACCGTTCCGGTGCATCTGTCTCGTGCGGTCCATGATGTAGCGGACCGTCTCGCGGCGCCTGACGGCATCGAGATCGAAATCCATGATCTGCGCCCCGCGCCCGCAATAAACCAAATGATACAGGCAGATGCGGGGAATGCGCTCACGCTCCATGTAATCGAAGATCGCCGGAATCTCATCGACATTGCCCCTGGTAATCGTCACCCGCAAGCCGACTTTGACCCCCCGGTCGCGACAGCGCCGAATGGCGGCGGTCGATGCGTCAAAAGCCCCCTGCACTCCGCGAAACGCATCATGAACCTGTTCCATTCCGTCCATGCTGATTCCAACGTAGGAAACTCCGATTTTGGCGATGCGGTCGGCGGCGGCATCGTCAATCAGCGTGCCGTTGGTGGAAAAAACCACCCGCAATCCTTTTGAGGCGGCATATTCGGCCAATTCGAAAATATCGGGGCGCACAAAAGGTTCGCCGCCCGAAAACAGCACAACCGGAACCCCGAACCCGGCCAGATCGTCGATAACCGCTTTCGCCTGACCGGTAGTCAATTCGGACTGCCGCGAGGAGACTGCGGCATAGCAATGTTCGCATTTGAGATTGCAGCGGGAGGTGACATTCCAAACCACAACCGGTTTTTTGTCCACCGAAAACTGCAGCAAATGGCTGGGCAGCCGGCCGGACAAACGCCCGTAACGCAAGGGGTCGGACGCCTCCACCGTTCCGGCATACAGTTTAGAAATACCAATCATCGGCCACTCCAGAACTTAGCTGTTGCATTTCGAGGAGACGAACTCGGCGACCGCCTTGCCGTCTGCCGGCATCTCGAATTTGCGCACCGGCATCCCCGAAAGCGCATCGACCAGAGGATGCTTTGCAATGTCTTTGCCGGTGGCGCGGATAATCGCGTCGGGGAATTTTGCAGGATGGGCCGTAGCCAGACAAATCATCGGCACCGCATCATCGATTCTGCGCAGTGCGGCGGAAACGCCGACGGCGGTGTGGGGATCAAGCAGATAACCGTATTTCTCGTAAAACTCTCTGATGGTATTCAGCGTCTCTTCCGTATTTCCGCGTCCGGATACGAGGCACGCATCCGGTTGAATGCCCGGGGTGAGCGTTCCGGTTTTGCGGAACTGGGCCATCCACATTGAAACCTTTTCGGCGTCGCATCCGGCCAAAAAGTAGAGATATCGCTCGAAATTGCTCGCCACCTGGATGTCCATGGAGGGAGAAAGCGTGGGCACCACCTCCCCGACCGAATAGGTGCCGGTATCGAGATAGCGGGAAAGAATATCGTTTTCATTGGTGGCCAGCACCAATCTTCCGATCGGCGCGCCTATGCGTTTCGCCACATAGCCAGCGAAGATATCGCCGAAATTGCCGGTCGGCACCGAGAAATCCACCTGCTTGGCTCCACTCTGCCCGATCACGCGGAAAGCAGCGTAGAAATAGTAGACGATCTGCGCCAGAAGACGCGCCCAGTTGATGGAGTTCACCGCGCCGAGTTTGTTTGCGTCACGGTATTTCAGATCGCCGAAAAGCTCCTTGACGATATTCTGACAGTCATCGAAAGTGCCTTTCACCGCGAGATTGAAAACATTCTCGTCGGTGACGGTGGTCATCTGCATCTCCTGCACCGGGCTTACGCGACCAGCCGGATGCATAACGAAGATGCGGATGCCTTTGCGACCGCGCACCCCGTTGATGGCGGCGCTTCCGGTGTCTCCACTAGTTGCGGCGACGATGTTCATCTCTCCGCCGGTCTTGCCCAAAACGTATTCAAAGAGGTTGCCCAGGAACTGGAGTGCGACATCCTTGAACGCCAAAGTGGGACCGTGGAAGAGTTCAAGAATGTGAACCGGTCCGACCTCCCGGACGGGAGTCACCTCTTCATGGCGGAATGTCGAGTAGCTTTTTTCGATAATGGTGCGCAGATCTTCGGGCGCGATGGAGTCGGCGAAGGGACACATCAGCTCAAACGCCAGATCCTGATATGAGAGTTTGGCGAGCGAATCAAGCGATGCGGAAAAATCGGGAAACGTTTCGGGGAGGTACAACCCCCCGTCGCGGGCCAAACCCGCAAGAACGACTTCGGTAAAGTTCAACGGTTCTCCGCCGCCTCGGGTACTGCTGTATTTCATCATAATAAACCTACCAGATTATTTCTTTGGATTCAAACACTGGACCGTCTTTGCAAACACGTCCGATGTATTCGCTTCCGTCGCCTCGGCGGAATTTGCGGACGCAACCAAGGCAGGCGCCCGTGCCGCACACCATAAACTCATCCAGTGAGAGCCAGGCATCGAGGCCGCCGGCGCTTGCGCGCTCGCCGACGGCGCGGAGCATTCCGGTCGGTCCGCAGGCGAAAAACTCCGCCTTGCGCCCTGATTTGATAATCTCATCCACCAGAACCGTGACCAATCCCTTGACACCGGCCGAACCGTCTTGGGTTGCTACCTTCACCGTCCAGCCCAACCGTTCGAAATCTGCGGTGCAGAGAATGTCCGCCTTGGTGCGACCGCCTATCAGAAGCGTCCCCTTCCGGCGGGTGTTTTTGGCGAAAAAGCTCAGCGGGGCGACCCCGAATCCGCCGGCGACGCAAACCGGCTCGGCGTTCTTTGCGCATTGGGGAAACCCGTTGCCGAGCGGGCCCATGACGGTGACGGCGTCACCCGGCACGACATCGGCGAGCGCCTTTGAACCGCGTCCGACGATTTTAAAAAGAATCTTGACCACGCCGCGCGATGTGCCGTAGATGCTGAAAGGACGGCGCAGGGCGCTCTTCTCCAGACCGGGAACACGGATGTGGACGAACTGGCCGGGTCTGGCAATTTCGGCTATGCCCGGCAGCTTGATCTCAAGCACGCGATATGAATCGTCCAAAGCCCGGATGGATTTGACGGAGCCGACTTCATCCAGCATGGTACGCTTTTCACTAGTGACTTTATCAGTTGATTTCATATTGTTCGATTATAGCACAAAACGCCTTCAATAGCTACAAGCTTAACCGATCTACTGCTTCGAGCCCGCTTCGCCGCCGCGTTTTTCGTTCATCAGCTTGACCAGTTCGACAAGTCCGATCGAATAACTGCATCCGCACATGTGGCAAGTGATGGTCGCCGGCCTGCACTCGTCCAGCAGCGCCTGCAGGTCATCTTCCGGCAGACCGATCAGCATCGCCTTTACCCGTTCCTCTGAACACCTGCAGCCAAAACGCAACCGCTCCGGCTTGCCGACCCGCGCAAACGGCAGACGGATGATGTCGCATATTTTCTCGACGCTCGCCCCTTCCATCAACGCATTGTAAACGGTGTTGTCCTCGAAAAACTGATGTACGCGCGCAAACGCCTCTTCATCGCCGTCCGGCATGCATTCAACCAGCACCCCCCTTGCCGCGCCCAGCACTTTTCCGCTGCGCGACGCCGCCGTCTCCGCAACCGCTATGCGCTGCAGCGACTGGCGATAATAGCGTTCGATCGCCTCGGTCACCGTAACCGGTCCCAGTTCGCACGAAGCCGAAGAAATAATTCGACCGGGAAGAGAACGGATTATCTCCATCGAACCCGTGTTGCCCCAGATATCCGATGCGGAGATTTCCGGTTTCGAATCACTGGCGGGGAGAAGCTTCATGCAAGTGTAACCGCGGAGCATCCCGTCGAATCCGGCCTCGACCACCGCGCCGCCGACTCCGCCGTCGGTCTTCATCCGCAAAGTGACAGTCTCGTCCTTCGTCGCCAATTCTCCGCCCAGCAGAGCGACCCCCGCCACCGCCTCGCCAAGCCCGATGGTGGCGGTCATGCCGCAGGCGTGGTTGGCCGCAAGCTGATTTGCTGCTCCTGCGGTATTGACCAGCGTCATGGTCAAGTTGACCCCTGGAAAAAATGCCTTCAATCTGAAGTCGCCGTTAGCTTCCTTGTACATATTCTCTCCCTTTATACGACACTTGGCTGCTCACTACTTGCGATGTACAGCAAAAGATTAATCAAGTTGAAAAGTGTATGCATGACAATCGGAGCGACCAACGATCTTCTTTTGCGCCAGACCAGCCCCAATCCCACCGCGAAAAGCATCAGCGGCGCAAATGTCTGCCAATGCAGGTGCATTGCCGCAAAATACCCCGCTCCAACCAGAAGCGGAATCGCAAACCGCTTCGATATGTGCGCCCAGCATCGCAAAAGTACGCCGCGAAACAGCATCTCCTCCATCAGCGGCGCAAGCAGCACTCCGTCCAGCGCAAGCAGCACCTTCAGACCGAATTCGTGCTCGCCGCTGTCAAAGATTTCAAAAACCTGCTGGTTGGAAATTTCAATTGAAAAAAATTCAAAAACGAGATTCTGCAGGAACGAAAATCCGAGGACGGCAAACACCGCTACCACCCCGTATTTCAGACCGTCGGACACGTCCCGCTTGACATCAACCGGATTGCCGAAGAGAAAACGTTTCCATGATACACCCAGCAATTGCAGCGACAGCACAATGCAGAACAGCGAAGCGAGCGTGGCAATGACGATTCCCCGCAACATCGGTCCGGCGGTCAGAATCAGCTCCTGCTCATCGCTAAAATAGGCACCGGCGCATTGCCAAAGGGTAACGCAAAGCACGGGCAGCGAAGCGACGAACGCCCACAGTCTCTTCAGCTTGAAGGGGGAAATGGCTTTCACCGGTTTAATCAAAAACTTTTGGCGGACAAACCCGAAATGCGATGCCTGACGGCGACGCACCCCCGGCAAGAATCAAAAACCGATGAAAAGCTGACGCTTCTCATCGGTTTTCAAGCAACGTGCGAAAATTATTTCGCACCGAGCTGGAAGCGGACGAAGCGCTTCACGGTGATGGTATCACCGAGCTCCTTGCCGACCTTGGCGAGCAGCTGCGCGATGGTGGTCTTCTCGCCCGGACCGTTCTTGACGAAGAGCTGATCGACAAGGCAGATTTCACCAAAGAACTTGTTCAACTTGCCCTTGAGGATGCCCTCGAGGATGTTGGCCGGCTTGTTCTTCAATTCCTCGCTGTTGCGGTAAACGTCCTTTTCCTTCTCGATATCCTCGGCAGGAACTTCCGCAGAGGTGATGTAACGGGGAGCGGATGCCGCGATCTGAAGGGTCAAATCGTGAACGCATTCACCGAAGGCGGAAGCTTCGAGGGTCTCGGCCTTCTCAACTCCGACCTCAACCATAACACCGATCTTGCCGCCCATGTGGATGTAGGAGGCCAGAACGCCGGTGCCGGTGAGCTCGTAGCGCGCGGTACGGCTGATCTTGACGTTTTCGCCGGTCTGCGAAACGATGGTCATCAGCTCTTCCTTGAGAGCGCCGGTCACCGCATCAATATCGCCGAGTTCCAATGCCTTGTCGGCAACGACACTGACGAAATTCTTGAAGTTGTCGGTAGCGGCGACGAAGTCGGTTTCGGTGTTGACTTCAGCCAGAGCCACAACCTTGCCGTCGGCGGAAGCCTTGGCCTGAATGATGCCCTGCTTGGACTCTTTGTCAGCACGCTTGACCTGGATGGCCAGACCCTTCTCGCGAAGAATCTTGATAGCCGCTTCCATGTCGCCGTTGGTGTCGGTAAGCGCTTTTTTGCAATCCATCATGCCGGCGTTGGTGCGCTGGCGCAAATCGTTAATCATTGCAACTGTAATAGCCATTTTAAAACTCCTTGAAAATTGGATGAGATTACTCGGCGGCGGGGGCTTCGGCGGCAGGGGCCGCTTCTACTGCGGCAGCCTGGGCGCTGACGGCTTCGCTGGCGGCCTGAGCGGCACGCTTACGGGTTGCCGCGAGCTTCGCCTTGGCGTCACCCTCTTTGTTTCCGCGGGCACCGCGGGGACCGTTTTCGCGACGGGCCTTGCGGGCGGCACGATCTTCGGCGGCGGCCTTGGCGCGCTCTTCCTCTTCCTTCTTGCGCTTTTCGGCGGCAACGGCGGCATATTCATCGCTCGCCTTCTTCATGACGGCGGCGAAAGCTTCGGCGATCAACTTGATACCGCGAACCGCGTCGTCATTGCCGGGAACGACCTTGTCGATCGGCTCGGGGTCGGCATTGGTATCGACCAGTGCGACAATGGGGATGTTGAGCTTGAGCGCTTCTTTGACCGCGTTCTGTTCACGAACGACGTCGATGATGAACAGCGCACCGGGCTTGCCTTCCATATCGGCGACACCGGAGAGGTTCTTCTGCAGACGGTCAAGCTCGCGGCGAAGCATCGAAGCTTCCTTCTTGTGCGGGGAGAGGATGCCGTTGTTGTTGCGGGCGATTGCCTCAATCTGGCGCATGCGGCGGACGCTGCGGCGAATGGTGACGTTATTGGTAAGGGTACCGCCCAACCAGCGCTCGGTCATGTAGAACTGGTCGCAGGAGACTGCGGCGTTCTTCATAACTTCCTGAGCCTGCTTTTTGGTTGCGACAAAGAGAACCTTCTTGCCGGAAAGAACGACGTCGCGGAGAAATTCAGCGGCCTCGTCGATAAGCTGAATGGTCTGAACGAGGTCAACGATGTGGATTCCGTTGCGCTTGTCGAAGATGTAGCTCTTCATCTTCGGGTTCCAACGCTTGGTCTGATGTCCGAAGTGGAGACCTGCGTCAACGAGATCTTTGAGGGTAAGGCCGGTAACGGCCGAGGTAGGCATATTCATCTTTACATTCCTTGTTTGGTTTGAATCCGCTTTGGCATGAGCGCGCCTATGCGCCCATGTCTTCGCTTCCAGTCGGAGATGCCACTCGGCATCCCGCACTGTTAAAAGGCGAAATTATATGCTTTTTTCACCCGTCTGACAAGCAGATTTTGATGGGATTTACATTTACATTTGCGATTTCAACAGCTTTAACTCGTCACGCAGCATCGCCGCGCGTTCAAACTCAAGCGCCTCCGCCGATTCGACCATCTCCCGCTCTAAATCGGCGATAACCCTTTGCAGGTCGTATTCCTCCTCGCTGACCGCTCCCAGCGGCCGCTTCTCCACTTCGGACGTCTCCGCTCTGCTGCGCACCAGCTCCTCGTTGAGCATACGGGAAACGCTTCTGGGGACGATGCCGTGCTTACGGTTGTACTCCTCCTGGATTTTCCGGCGCCGGGCGGTCAGCTCCATCGACTCGCGCATTGCCGTCGTCACATGTTCGGCATACATGATCACCCGTCCGCGTTCGTGTCGCGCCGCGCGCCCCGCCGTCTGCATCAGCGATGTGGCGGACCGCAAAAAGCCCTCCTTGTCAGCGTCCAGCACCGCTACCAGTGCGACTTCCGGCAGATCCAGACCTTCTCGCAGCAGGTTAATCCCGACCAGACAGTCGTAATCCCCCTTTCTCAGCCGCCGCAGCAGCTCTACCCGGTCGAACGCCTTTACATCGCTATGCAGGTATTCGACCTTGATTCCCGCGTTGGACAGATAAGCGGTAAGATCCTCTGCCGAACGTTTGGTCAGCGTTGTCACAAGCGTACGCTCCCCCGCCTCGGCCGCCTTCCTCACCTCCTCCATCAAATCGTCGATCTGATTCTCGAGCGGTCTGACGTCAATGATGGGATCGAGCAGTCCGGTGGGGCGAATCAACTGCTCGGCCATGACTTCGCATTCAGCGCGTTCAAACGACCCCGGAGTGGCGGAAACATAAAGAATCGGCCCGGTCTTTGCCATGAACTCGTCAAATACCAGCGGACGGTTGTCCTTCGCAGACGGCAATCTGAAGCCGTTGTCGACCAAGGTGTTTTTCCGCGCACGGTCGCCGTTGAACATCGCCCTCAACTGCGGCAGCGTCACATGCGACTCGTCGATCAAAGTGACAAAATCATCGGGGAAATAATCAATCAGACACGCCGGCGGCTCTCCTTCGGCCCGCCCCTCAAGATGTCGCGAATAGTTCTCTATGCCCGTGCAATACCCAAGCTCGCGCAGCATTTCCAGATCAAACTCGGTGCGCTGGCGCAACCGCTGCGCCTCAAGCAGTTTCCCTTTCGACTCAAACCATGCCAAACGCTCTTTGAGCTCCTCCCGGATGCGCGCCTCCGCCGACTTCATCTTCTCCGCCGGCATCACGAACGGTTTGGCGGGAGGAAATACCGCCTGCGCGCAACGTCTCACCGTCTTGCCGGTCACCGCATCGAGACGGTGGATGGTTTCGATTTCATCCCCGAAAAATCCTATCCGGTACCCGTCCGTCTCATGAGCGGGAATCACATCAACCGTATCGCCGCGGACGCGGAAGCTGCCGGGAGTCAGATCGTAGTCGTTCCTCACAAACTGGTTTTCCACCAGCTCGCGCAACAGCCGCTCTCTTCCGCGCTCTTCCCCTTCGCGAACCACGATCAGCATGCTTTTGAAATCCTGCGGCTCGCCTAGACCGTAAATGCACGAGACCGAAGCGACCACAATCACGTCACGCCGGCTGACCAGCGAATTGATCGCACCCAGACGGTATCGTTCGATTTCCTCGTTTATCGATGCGTCTTTTTCGATGTAGGTGTCGGTTTGCGGAATGTATGATTCCGGCTGATAGTAATCGTAATAGCTGATGAAATATTCGACCGCATTGTCAGGAAAAAACGCCTTGAATTCGGCGAACAGTTGCGCGGCGAGAGTTTTGTTGTGCGAGATGATCAGCGTCGGCCGGTTGACGCGCTCGATGACGTTGGCCATGGTGAAGGTCTTTCCCGACCCCGTCACCCCCTCCAGCCCGACATGGCGTCTGCCTTCGATCAGGGCGCGCGAAACTTTTTCAATCGCCTCCGGCTGATCGCCGGTCGGTTGAAACGACGCCTTCAACGAGAACAGCTTTTCTCCCATCGCCTCACTCCACCGCGGAAAACCTCATAGCCGCCAGTGCTGCCGCGCGATGCTGGCGCACGAGACTCTCGCTCGACGCCATCAGACGCATCAGCACCTCGCCTTTAGACACCTTCTCCCCCACCTGAACCAGCCGGTCGATGCCAGCACCCGGATCGATGGAATCGCTCACCGCGCGACGGCCGCCGCCGAGTTCCAGCACCACGCGTCCCAATGCCGCCGCATCGACATCCTCAACCGTAAGATCGCAATCAGCGCGAATCTCCAGAGCGGCGGAGGCCTGCGGCAGACGCGTCGGCTCGTCGATGAAGCGCGCATCCCCTCCTTGCGCCTCGACCATGGCGCGAAACCGGCCAAGCGCCGCACCGCTTGCCAACGCCTTTTCAAGCGCGCTCCTGATTTCCGCCGTTTCCCGTTCGGGGCTGGCGAGAGCCACCATCTCGACGCCCAGCGCAAGGGTCAGCTCCCGGACATCGGCAGGTCCCGCATTCTTCAGGATGTCAACCGATTCCGCCACCTCGAGAGCATTGCCGATTGCCCGCCCGTGAGGAACGTCCATATTGGTCAAAACCGCCGATGCCTTCCTTCCGCACTCCAGCGCGGTGTTCACCAATCCGTCCCTGAGTCTGATCGCATCGTCGCGTGTTTTCATGAATGCCGCCCGTCCGTACTTGACGTCAAAAACCAGCGAAGCGGCTCCTTCCGCCAATTTTTTGCTCATTATCGAGGCGGTGATCAAAGGGATGCTGGGGACGGTGCCGGTCACGTCGCGCAGCGCATAGAGTTTGCGGTCGGCGGGGGCAAGCGCGGCGGTCTGTCCGATTATGGAGCACCCGACCGTTGCGACCTGCCGCTTGAACGCATCCACATCGAGCGAGACGTTATAACCGGGTATCGACTCGAGTTTGTCAAGCGTACCGCCGGTTATTCCCAAACCTCTTCCGGAAATCATCGGAACCGCCACATTCTGCGTCGCCACCAACGGCGCAAGGGGGAGCGATATTTTGTCGCCGATGCCGCCGGTAGAGTGCTTGTCGGCGGTCGGCATCGGGCAATCCTCCCATTCGATGACATCTCCCGAGCGCATCATCGTATCGGTCAGTGCCGCGGTCTCCTCCACGTCCATGCCCGAGAAATATATGGCCATGGCCATAGCCGCCATCTGATAATCGGGTAGTCTTCCTTCGGAATAGGCGGTGACAAATCCGGCGATCTCCTCTGCCGTAAGTTTTTGTCCGTCACGCTTCTTTTCGATCAGCCATTGCGGTACCATCTCGTCCTCCTTGCTATCTGGTCAGGAACCTTCCGTTGCGTTTCCCGGTGAAGCTGCCGTTGCGGTAGGAAAGCGTGCCGTTTACGAAGACCGCCTCCACACCCGTGCAGAACGAATGCGGGCGGCTGTAGAGCGCGGTATTTTCGAACCGCTCCTCATCCCACACCGCGATATCGGCGAAACACCCCTTGCGCAACAGTCCGCGGCGCTTGATGCCGAAGGCGGCCGCCGGCAGCGACGTCATGCGGCGCACCGTCTCCTGACGGCTTGCGATCCTGGCAAAACCGTCAACGCGCCCGGTCAGCAGCCGGAAGAATTGCGGCATGGTCCCGTATGCGCGAGGATGGGGATAGTCGCTTCCCAGCGGTCCGTAAGGAGCGCGAAGCGAAGCGTCGCTGCCGGGCATTACCCATTCTTTTTCGTATATCCGATGCAGATTCCCGATGCACATTCCGAAGAAAAACGCCCCGGTGCGCGTTTTATCGGCCTCGATGAAACGGCATACCGTCTCGCCGGGAGTGACCCCGAGTTCGGCGGCGGCTTCAGCTACCGTCCGTCCGCAAAAAGCGGCGGTCAATTCGCTCCACGCTCCGCCGATCATGCAATCGCTCCAGTTGCGTCCGGAGGCGTTGAGTTCGTCGACGATGCGCCGACGTGTCTGAACATCGGCCAGGCGCGCCATCTCGGCGTCACGGCCTCCGGCTCCGGCCCAGTCGGGAAGCACCACATCCAGATCCGTTCCCGCGGCAAGGAATGGGTAACGGTCGGAATGCACCGCGATTCCCTCGGCGCGAGCACTTTCGATTTTTTCAAGAAGCGCATCAATCTTCGACCAGTTGCCGCGACCTGATGTTTTCAGATGGGATATTTCTACGGCAATGCCGGTCTCACGCGCAAGCGCAAGCACTTCATCCACCGACTCCAGCAGAAAATCGCCTTCGCTACGCATGTGCGTGGCATACATCCCCCCCTTGGCGGCGGTGCGGGCGGCAAGATGGCAGACTTCGCCGGGCGTGGAGTATTTTCCCGGCTGATAAAGCAATCCAGTCGTAAGCCCCCACGCTCCGCAGTCCAGCGCCTCTTCCAAGCGGCGTCCCATCTCTTCGGTCTCCGGCAGCGTCGCCTGGCGCGCTTCATATCCGATGACACCGGCGCGGAGTGTGTTGTGACCGACGAACTGGATTGTGTTTATGGCAGGCCGCACCGCCTCGAAAAGTTCACGGTAGGAGGCGAGCGAATCCCATGTCGGCCCGGGCTCGCTCCCTGCGCAGAGAACACCGGACTGCAGACGCGGATACACCTGCGATGCCCAATCCGAACTGAGCCGAGCCTCTCCGAAGCGCGGAGCCGCGCTTCCTCCGCACTGCCCGTTGATCTCGGTGGTGACGCCCTGGGATATTTTACTGGGCGCATCGGGTTCGATCAGCAGATATGCGTCGGAGTGGGCGTGGGCGTCGATGAAGCCTGGCGTCACCAGTTTGCCGCCGGCATCGATTTCCACCGGAGCTCGGCAACCGCTCAGATCGCCGACAAACTCTACCGTATCGCCGCGAATTCCGACATCCGCGACGAATCCCACGTCGCCGGAACCGTCTATAACCGTGCCGTTGCGAATAATTGCATCCATAATCAAATTCCGTTGCAACTTCCGGGCGGTGCGCAGATCAGTTCTTTTCCACCGGTCCGGATGGATTGGATTCTACATTCCGGGACGGAAAATTTCGTCATCCTCGTCCTCGGGGTCGTCTTCCGGATACTCCTCTTCGATGTCCGGTGGGACTTCAAGATATCTGGCGATTTTTCCGGCCATTGCGGAAAAGGCGGGTGCTGCGACATAGCCGCCCGTATGCTGCGGACTTGGTTGTTCGATCGAGACGAGTACCGCAAACACAGGTTTTTCGGCGGGAACAAAACCGACGAACGACGCATAGTACTTTTCCGAAGAGTAGGCGCCATTTTCAAACTTCTGCGAAGTTCCGGTCTTTCCCGCCACTGAGTAGCCGCGAACGCGGGCGCGTCGCCCGGTGCCCCCGAGTTCGGAGGTGACCGTAGCAAGCATCTTCCGCATTTGCCTTGCCGTATTTTTGCTTATCGGTCTTCCGATCATCTCAGGGGTGTTTTGGTAGACAACCTCCCCCTCCTCGGAGACCACCTTGCTGATCAGATAAGGCTTCATCATCGCGCCGTCATTGGCGATGCACGAATATGCGCTGATCATCTGCAATGCGGTCACAGCTATTCCCTGTCCGATTGAAATCCGCGTCGGCGTGATCTTCGTCCAACGTACCTTGTTTGACGGATGCACCAGCAATCCGCGCGATTCACCGGGCAGATCAAACCCGAATTTACTGCCGAAATTGAAGGCGCGGAAGTATCGGTAAAGCCGATTGTCGCCGAGTTGCAGCGCAAGCTTTGCGGTCACGATGTTTGAAGATTTTTTGATTGCGGTGGTAATGTCGATGGGACCGGTGACATGGTCGTGCAGCACCCTCCCGGCGTAGGCCCATGTACCGTGCTCCGCGCTGACCGTGGACGACGGTGTGCCGAGACCCTCGTTCAGCCATGCGGCCACGGTGACCGCCTTCATGATCGAGCCGGGTTCGTAGACGGTGGTAAGCGCAAAATTGCATTTGGCCTCATCGGAAGCGCTTACGTACTGCTCCGGAAAATAGTCGGGGCAGGATGCCAGCGCCAGCAGTTCGCCAGTTTTGATGTTTTGAACGACGCTCCATCCGCGCTTGGCATTGAACTTGGCGACGGTTTCGGCAAGAACCTTTTCCACTATTTCCTGCACCGTGTGATCGAGCGTGAGATGAATGTTGTGCCCGGCGCGCGCGTCGACGCTTGTCTGGCGACGATTGAAAATCTCGTCGCGGTGTGCGTTCTTCTCGCCGAGGATCAATCCCCCGGTACCGGTGAGATAACGGTTGAAGCGCTGTTCGACGCCGCCGCCGCCGACCCCGTCGGCATTGACGAACCCCAGCACGTGCGACATACACTTGCCGTGCGGATAGCGTCTTATGATGATGGGGTCGACACCGACGCCGAATGTGGTTTTGTTGGTTCGCACCCACTCCTTGAAATCTCGGTCCTCGGTATTGGCCACTCGGATGTATTTGGCATCGACACGCGAGAACTTTTCCTTGATTTCATCAACGGGTACGTTCAGATTTTTGGAGAGGATTTTCGCGATGGCGGGCACGTCGTTAGAGGGCGAGAACTCACGCGGATTGAGGAACACGCGCCATGCGTTTATGCTCACCGCCATCGGGTAGGTTGTCCCGTTGCGGTCGTAGATCGTCCCTCGCATGCCCAGCGTCTTGTGCTTGTAGGTATAGCGGATGTTTTTGTGGTTGGCCAGCTGCAGATAGGCCAAGGTCGCGATCAATGCGACCCAGCACAAGGACAGCGACAGCACTATCAGATAGATACGCTTTATAATGCCATGGTCATTCATCATCTTCCGGCGATACTGGTCTGCACCTGCTTGTTTTTCCGGAACAGATTCATTGAAAGCTGGTTGTTCACCGGCTTGCCGTTTTTATCCATGCGGACGATCTGGTCCTGACCGGGATAATTCATTTTCAATCCGTGGCTTTTCAGCGCGCTACGGATTTTTTCGGAAGTGAAGTTGTCGCGCCAGAGAATCGATTCGTGCTGAAGAATCTGATTCAGCTTTTTGAGTTCGCTCTCGCCCTTGCCCAGTTCGTTGCCGAGCTGTTCGCAGACCAGATAAAGTCTTGCGTACATCATGGCCAGCCCGACCACCATTATCGCAAGCACGGCCACGGATTTCGGAAACGATTTTGCATTAACGTGTCTTCGATGATTTTTCCTACGCATGTTCAAACCTCCTGGTGCCGTAAAGGCACATCGTAAACTTTTTTCAAATTCTCTCTGCCACTCTCAGCTTCGCCGAGCGGGATCTCGGATTGGCCTCGCACTCCGCATCGCTTGCCACAAGCGGA